>CAYSWH010000033.1:0-20554 GCA_964434775.1 uncultured Candidatus Saccharibacteria bacterium
ATACGATATCGTTTCACGTGACTGGAGTTCAGACGTGTGCTCTTCCGATCTCTATTTTTCTCTCTAAAAGATTTTGCATGAATAACATCTCCTCTTCTACAAAATCATATCCGAAATTGGGCAACAGATTCTTTTTATTCAAAAAATCAATTAAGAATGTCTTTCCGGATTGGTCGTTCAAAACAGAAAGTAAATCCTTTTTGGAAGGTAAAGTAGTATTTATATTTAACCCCAAACCTTTTACCAAATGTTGATAAGTTAGATACATCGGTGTTTCGTTTGGACCATGATAATTGTTCGGAACCCAGGTTAAATTTTTCTTGTGAATTCTACCCAAAACTTCAGGATGGTTGATTACTCCCAGCCAATTTGCGTCTGAACCGGGAGTTAAAAAAACATTAAGACCCTCTAACTCCAAACTTTCAATAAAATATTTATCTAAATCCGCAACTGAATCACCATCTAAAATACAGTATTTTTCCGGTAACAGTTCTTCTTGCCACTCATCAATTACTTCCTCATCTTTAACCGATCTTCCATGTATATCTTGGCTACACAAAGTACAATGCCTGCAAAAGATGAAAATCAGCTCTACCCATTCCGGAATTATGCCTAATTTGATTAACCCGTTGTTTAATCCAGCCCTATCGCCAAAATAATAATGCAAAAATGCAGAGAAAACGTTTCCTAAACAAACCGGCTTTTGCTTGATCTCAGGTAGTTTGCTTATATTTTCGTTAAAATATACCAGGTATTCTCTAAAATATTTTTTAAGCTCAACAAAAAGTTCGGTATTTTGTTTTGTGTTCAAGGCCTGGTTGATTATGTCTATTTTTTCCAAATGAGTATCCAAATCATTCGAGCGATGATCTAAAATCTCTAACCAGTTATAGGAGGGCTTATTCAAACTTAAAGAATAAATGAAGAATTGTTTTAGATCCCCGTACGGCAGAAGAGGATGATTTCTGTCTCCATGTAATTTTTTGTTTAGCTCAAAGTTGTTTAATTTAAGAGTGTCTAGTTGAGTACCGGTACTACCTCCCGAATCTACTGTTGAAAGACTTATTATCTTTTTGGAAGACGGGCTTGCCATAAGTTTAGGATCAGCTTCCTGTAACCAATTATTATAGGCAAAGATGTACTTTCCCAGAGTTCCAAGGCAACCATGCCCGCCTACTCCCAAAAAAAGATCTATCATAGAAAAGTTAAATTAGGTCCTTGAATAATCGTCCTCAAATCTTTCAATGTCGTCTTCTCCGGTATAGTTGCCGCTCTGAACCTCAATAAGTATCAGATCTTCAAGACCCTTATTAGCTAATCGATGTTTTGCTCCCAAAGGGATGAAACAGCTGTTATTAACAGGCATTTCAAAAACCCAATTCTCAGGATTATCAGTTTTTCTAATTTCTACAGTGGCTACACCTTGGACGGTCACCCAATGTTCTGCTCTGTGTTTATGACTTTGCAAACTCAAGCGCTGCCCCGGCTTAACCACTATTTTTTTTACTTTAAAGGTCGGTTGATCTTCTAATACATAATAGACTCCCCAAGGCCTGTTACCGACTTCTAAATAATTAGTTGATTCTTCCTTAACCATATTCATTCTTTACAGTTTATCTTTTTTCTGCTTATAATCCTTTTGTCAACCTTGGCTTATACCCTCGGTCAAAAAAATTATCTCATTCACCTCTTGAAGCTCTTCTTGGTTGGGATTTCCCTCTAAGATAACTGTAAGAAATCCTTTACTAACTAACTGACCTGCACCGAACGGATAGTTTTCTTTTAGATCCAAAGAATAGCCGAACATATCTACAGATTCCTCACCTGTAGAACAGGGATTTATTACATTAGTCTCTGCGGAGGGCGCTAAATAATAGTATTTACCCGGTTCATCTCTAAAACGATACCGAACAAATTCATTACTTACCCGATCGATTTCTTGAATCACCACCTCCTCTTTTTCCAGTATATCATTTTTGACTACACATTCAGGAGTAAGCCCTCTAGGAAGCTGATATATGTCAATGACATATTTTATTTGCAGATCGTTTTTGTTTAGAGTGATAAAGTTAACCAGTTTTTCGTCGTTAAATTCACTACTAGTATCCAAGTTCCACTCAGTCGGATAAAATATTTTAAAATCAGGAAAGTAATCGATTTGGTAACTTTTTTGCTGATTCTTGATCTTAACAACTTCATTTTCCTTCTTTTCTTCTTCAGTCAGTTCCCTAGTAAACACTCTATCACTATTCCACCTGCATTGCTCCAGAAAATCTCCAAACAGTTCTCCACCTGCATTTTCGCATTCTTCAAAGTTGGATATCTCGGGTTCGGTCTCTTGCACTGCTTCAGACGGATTTTGAGTAGTAACTTCTTCCGGTACCGATTCTTCTGATTGGTTGCTAAAGATAAAAAAAAGAAGCAGACCAAAAATTAGTATCGCCGCTACACCAAAAAACAAAAATCTTTTATTTTCTAATATCTTCTCCATGCATACTCATTTTAGTTAACTTCTCTTTTCTTGGCAACTGTATACGATAAATAAAATGGTAAACAATGTTATTTTAATTTTTTTAATTTAACCGAAACTTTATCAGAGCTTATTTTCGCAATATCTCAAACTTTCTCTTTTCTCAGTTTATACCGAATCTTTTACTAATAAGACTAAAAACTGATAATTCTTCGCCGAATATTTTAAGAATGACAAAATCATTCAGAATTTACTTAATACATTTTTGCCTTATCTCAACCTCTACTTTGAACTAAGATACTAAGAAGACAACCTGGATAATATCCTGAAAATGTATTAATCTCGATTAGTAAATTGTAGAAGGAAGGTTAAGATGTAGTAGAATAAAAGAGCTAAAGAAGCAAAAAGAGATAGGGAGGCAGCTACATACTGATCTTCATGGTAATGATGCAAAATGTTTGATGTATCGTACAAAATAGCAGCACCTGCAAAAGCGATCATTGCACCGGAAAACCACAGGCCCAAATTAAAACCGAAAACTGCCCCGGCCACAATAACTCCCAAAGCTAAAAAACCTCCTATAGCCAAGACGCTACCCAAAAAGGAATAATCTGTTCTAGTCCATAACACCAAAAAACTAAGGGCAAAGAAAAGAAAAAGAGTTAAGAATCCGGCTGTAGGTAGTAACATCGGGCCGGAAAAGAAAATAGCTACATAGAGAAGAGGGATAAAAATAATTGATTCAATAAGAATGTACAAACCCAAGCCGGCATATTGAATACCTTTAGAGGTTGTACTTAAGGCCCATTTATTTGCCACCCACGAAACTCCGATAAACAAAGCAATTATCACAAACCAAATAATGCTACTTGAGTATACTATAGAACTGAAAATTTCAGCGATTCCGGTTGTAAAGTATATCACTTGCAAGCCGGCAAAAACCAGCACGGACAATGCAAGGTGAAGATAAGTTTTTCGAATAAATGAAGCTCTGCTCTCACCGCTTGCATGACTCAAAGTTCCTGAATAAGTAGATTGATTGAACATAATTTAATAATTTATAAATTAAAAATTTTGTTTAGTATCTAAATTAGAGATAAAATAGTATAAATTCGATTTTTAGTCAAGAAAATGCATGATAATTAATGAGTTTGTGTATTTGATTTTATCTTGACGAGGCCAAATTTGCGACTGAGTAATTTACCCTCCTCAGCTGGTTTTAAATATATATCCCTTACCAATTTCTGTTGTAACCAAGTCAACTATTTTGATATTCGCCGGCAATAAATACTCTATTACAGAAAAAATCTTCCTATAATTCACCCAAAGTTTTTTCATCCAAAACTCTATCGTACCTCCTTCCGTCAACAATAACGGTCGGTATCCTAATTGTATTTACCTCCTCTTCGACTATCCTTTTTTGATTGGACAGACTCTCTCGAATTTCGCTTGATCCGGCCAATTCACTAATTGATTCTGCTTCTTGCGGAGTATACCCAATTTCCAAAAGCATCTCCTGTAATTTTTCTTCCGCCTCCTCTTCGGAATATACGTAATTAAACTCATCTTGCAAACTATCTTGGAGATTGCCTTCTTCGGTAAAAAGTTTTTCCAAGAGCCTCCAATCCCCCGGATTTGGATTATCATCTTCCAAAGGTACCTTCTTGGCAGCTTCCAAGTAACTGGCTCTAAGATAGGAGTTAGCAAATTTATAGCCGGAAGATTGAGTGCTGTCGGGAATAGGATAAAGAATATAAGTCAAGTTGTATTCTTCAGTGAAATTATTTGATTCTTTAATATTATCAAAAAGGTTTTTACAGGAAATACATCCCGGATCAATTATTTCCAGAGCTATAGGCTTTTCTACTTCGAACCCTTGGTAATAGGATGCAGAATCAGCAACATACTCCTCTGCTTTCCATTCTTTAAGTCTATCAGGTACTCGAGACAAGGTTGTACTAAAATCAGTAATCGGTCTCAAAGTCCACTCTACCAAATTACCGCTTTGAACAGACTCAATAAAGCCCTGTCTGTCTTCTCCAACTCCACAGGCTTCTCCTGACAAAGAGCACGATTCTCCGCTTATCGGATCACAAGTATCATAAACATATAAATTCAAAGCAGCATTTGCAGTATACCAAATTGACCAGACATTTATCAATACAAACACAAAAGCCCAAAAAGAAAATGTTTTATCCAAAAATTTGGCCAGTCTGGGATATCGAAAAATTATTTTAGATAAAATTGTGGTTTTTAACTCTTGAGAAAAATCCACGTCACATGGTTTGAGTGTCACTCTTTTAAAAACACAGGCCCAAGACTTTTTAAACAACTCTCTATACTTCGGAAAAAATCCTAAAATAGGAAAAAGAATTAAAAAAACAATGAAGGCCAAGATACAGAGCATAGATTTTTTTTATTTGCATTTTATTTTGCCTGACTTAATAATTGTAGTCAACCTGACTTGGTTCTTAATTATCAAACCAATTTAAGCGCCAATCTTGAATTTTTTTGTGATTACCCTCGAGTAAAACCGAAGGAACAAGGTAACTCATCCATTCGCCGGGCCTAGTATATTGAGGGTGTTCTAATAACGGTAATTTTTCCTCTTGCCATAACTTGTTGCAAAAAAGATCAGATTTCAGCGATTTTGCTTTACAAGCCGTCGAATTTAAATTATTATGCAACATATTTTTTTTGCCGATAACAAACTCCTTCTGCTCTTCGTAAACATTTAGTTGCCCTGAAAAGGAATCGTGACCCACACTTTCAGATTTTTCAATAAAACCCGGAATTAAACGAGAGATAGACTCAATTAAAGTCATGGCAGGTAATTCTCCTCCATTCAACACGTAATCTCCAACTGATAACTCTAAGTCGACTAACTCTGAAACCCTGGCGTCAAAACCTTCATACCTCCCACACAAAAGATTTATTTCCTCAAATTGACTTAACCACTGAGCAATCTGTTGATTGAAAGTAAAGCCGCGAGGAGTCATATTTATCGTTACCTTTTTATCTCTACTTAAATTACCGGATTTGTATCTTTCAAAAAAAAATTGATTGTTAGGAAATATCCTCCTATGTTCCACAGGAACTTCCCGAAGCTTAAATAAATCTGTAATTGCTGAATATTCTTTAAGTGCCTGAAAGATCGGTTGAGGCATTAAAACCATTCCGCTTCCACCACCGAAAGGCCTATCATCTACTTGTCGATAATTACCCAAACCAAACTTTTCCCTCCAGTTAATCAATTCTACCTGAATGATCTTTTTGCTCAAACCCCTTGCTATAAGACTATTTGCCAGAAAAGAAGAAAAAATATCCGGATGCAAAGTAAAAACTCGGAAAAACATACTCAAATTCCACTACAAGAGATCAATTTTGGCAATAGACACCGATGATTAATAATTACCAAGCATTTTTACCTCTATTATTTAAACATTTAACTAATTACTATTTGTAAAGACGCACGGAAAGAGTATATAGTGAAATAATTCCAAGTTCAATCCATAGGCATTTATCCTTTTATAATTTAAACAAATCAATCCGTAATAAGTTTACATACTTATTAAAAAGAGAGGCCTAGATCAATTACAGTCTATCCGAATATAACCTATACACCTGTCACGGCGAACTTGTTTCGGCATCTCTTCGAATAGATCCTGAAATGAATCCCCACAACGCGCTACCCCCTGTTGGTATCAAACCCCAGGGCAAGCCCTAGACCCGAAACAATGTTTCGGACCCCGCCGCAAGCGGCGAGGTATTTGATACGAATAAATTCAGGATGACCACTTGGCAAGTGACGGAGCGGAATTTGGAAATGTCTAGGTTTAAGAGAGGTTAGCTATACAATACAAGCCTAAATTCTTGCAATCACCCCTTCCGTAAACTGATTTGTAGTCATACTCCCTCCTAAGTCAGTAGTTAATTTGTTATCTTCAAACATTTTTAAAACTGCCTTTTTGAGTTTCTCGGATTTTTCAGTTTCGCCTAAGTATTCTAAAAGCAGACAAAGTGTTAACAAGGCTGCTGAGGGATTAGCTTTATTTTGACCGGCAATGTCCGGAGCAGAACCGTGAACCGGTTCAAAAAGTGCATTCTGAAAACCGATATTGGCAGAAGATGCCAAACCTAAACCGCCGATTAAAGCTGCTGCTTCATCTGAAAGGATATCGCCGAACATATTTGTAGTTACTAAAATTTCAAATTTTTCTGGCTGCATTATCAATTTCATTGCACAAGCATCAACAATCAGCTCTTCCATAATAATCTGTGGATATTTCTTAGCTAAGTCCCGAGCCGTTTCCAAAAATAATCCATCAGTTAATCTGAGCACGTTAGCTTTATGTACTACGGTTACCCTCTGCTTACCTTTCTTTACTGCCAAATCAAAAGCATATTTTAAAATATTCAGAGATCCCTCTTTGGTGATAAGTCTTTCAGCTACCGCCCCTCCCTCCACTTTTCGTTCTTTACCGATATATAAATCCTCGGTATTTTCTCTTATCACAGTTAAATCTATACCTTTCCGAGAAACGTTCAAAGGTAACGAGTAATACGGACGAACGTTGGCATAAAGGTTTAATACTTTCCGAAGCCTAACAATAGGACTGAAGTAGTCGCTAATACCCGGAGGAGTCGTTACCGCTCCGAACAAAACTGCATCAGAATCAAGGCAAAGCTGAACAGTCTCTTCCGGAAGCGGTGTTCCCCTGTTTTTGTAGCAGTTATAACCTGCTTCTCCATAGACCAGGTCAAAATCTTCGCTTATGCTTTTTAAAACCTTTGTTGTTGAGGAAATAACTTCAGGCCCGATTCCATCCCCGGGGATAACACATATTTTATAATTAGGCATCTTTCTTTTGTTCTTGAAATAATTCGGAAATGCTGTCAGTACCGTTTTGTTTAATGTAATTAATCATCCCGCCAACTTCTCTTAATTTTAACATAAATTCAGGAATTTCAGCTTCAATTTCAACCCCCTTGGATTTATTTATAATTATTTGATTTGAGTAATCAATCTCCAGTTCATCTTCCAAGTCGATTTGTGTAGTATCAGCTACAATAGCCAATAATCCCTGGTTGAGACAATTACGATAAAAAATTCTGGCAAAAGATTGAGCAATAATAGCCTCAATACCTGTGGCCTTCAAACCGGTTGCAGCGGTTTCTCTGCTGGATCCACAACCAAAGTTATTTCCGGCAACAATTAAATCTCCTTCAGCCACTTTTTGATTAAATTCAGGGCTGTATTCTATGAAAACAATTTTAGCCAATTCCACTGGATCAGTAGTAATGTTGTATCTTCCGGGCGTAATTAAATCAGTATTAATATTGTCTCCAAACTTCCAAATCATAGCAGATTATTTAATAATTATATAATTAATTAAGATAGATATTTTCGAGGATCAGTAATTTTTCCGGTGATGGCCGTGGCAGCAGCAGTGGCCGGAGAAGCTAAATAAATAAAAGCTTCACTACTACCCATTCTTCCTTTAAAATTACGATTACTGGTAGAGACGCAGACCTCTCCGTCAGACAAAACCCCTCCGTGCCTGCCTAAACAAGGACCGCAGCCGGGATTAGTCACGATAGCCCCTTTTTGCATAAAGAATTCTACATACCCTCGAGTAAGGGCTTGTAAATATACTTTTTTGGAGGCCGGCGTAATTATTACTCTGGTTTCCGGATTTAAATTGTAGTTTTGCCACATCTGATAAACCACCTCCAAATCTTGAATCCGGCAGTTGGTGCAAGAACCGATAAATACTTGATCCACCTTAACTTCTTCTTTTTCCAAGTTCTTTACAGTATCTACATTGTCAATATCATGAGGCTTAGCGATCAAGGGTTTGAGATCGGATACATCATAGTTTACCACCCGAGTAAAATTACTACCCTCTTCACTAAAATAATAAGCAACATCTACTACAGACTCACGCTTGTTTTCCTTTAAGTACTCTACGGTTTTTTCGTCCGGAGCTACAATTGCTGCTTCAGCTCCCATTTCCGCCGACATGTTAGTCAAGGTCAGTCTATCCGGAATATTCATTTTTTCTACTGTAGGCCCTCCCCACTCCATAACGTTGTAGGCTCCCCCTTCGGGCCCAAAATCACCTGCAGCCTTTAAGACCACATCTTTGGCAAAAACCCCTGCGGGCAATTCTCCGGTTACGTTTATTTTAATTGTACCGGGTACTTTAAACCAACATTTCCCGGTAGCCATGGCAATAGCGGCATCTGTTGAACCCACCCCGATAGTAATTGCTCCCATAGCTCCGCTGGTAGGTGTGTGGGAATCTGCCCCCAAAATTAAATTACCCGGACCAACCAACCTTTCTGCCATTAACTGGTGACATACTCCGTCAGTATAAACTTTAATACCATTTTGAGCGGCAAATTTTCGTACTTTGTTTTGTAAAGCGGCCATCTTGGTATTTGGTGCCGGATAAGCGTGATCAAAAGGAATAAAAATTTTTTGGTTATTCCATACTTGATCGGCAATTTGCTCAAAAGGTTCTACTGCCCAAGAACAAGTTGTATCATGAGCCATTACCAAGTCCAAATCAGCCATTATAAAATCACCGGCTTTTGCTTCTTGATCACTATGTCTGGTAAATATTTTTTCGGCTAAAGTTTGAGGCATATTTCAATTGTTATCGTTTATAATTAGATAACCTGTCTCGCAAACATAAAATTATCCAAGTTTCGGGTTGCGATTTATTTCTGTATCAAATTTCTATTTAAAGAGCTCATTTAAGTCAAATATTTATCTATTTTGTCCTAAAAAGGTATTTTCTGTTATATTTTTAACTTACCTCCAGACTATCTTATCTGAAATTTGTTTCAATGAATTAAATAATTCTTTCTCCCAAGCACTTATTTCTTCACTGGCTAAAGTTCTTTGATAGTTTATAAACTCGACCTTAAAGTTTAGAATATCCTGACCTGCTTCACTTTCCAGCCTCTCCTCGGGAGATACAAAAATTTTGGTATCAGATTTCTTTCTGTTTATTTGATTTATAGCTTTATCAACTTCAGCCCATAAAAGCAAGTTCGGAACATACAAAGAATAATTGCGACTTACTGAAGGAAAAGGACTTTCATCAAAATAAGCAGTTAATTCACGGACCTGATAATTCCAGCTCCCCAGATCAACTTCAATGTACCAAAGTAGCTTATCAAGGGGAATGTCATATAACTTCTTGATTTTTTTGGAAACCTGAATAAGTGTTCCTTTGATAGTGGAAGTAATAAATTCGTATCCTTTACCTTGTTCGTTTTCAAGTGCTGTAGTTTGAATCTTTTCTTTGGAAATCCTTGCCAATAAAGAGTTGAGAACACTGGTTGCTTCATATGGATCATTTGAAATCAATGTCAGAGCTAAAAAATTATCTTCTTTAATATCAGTATAATCTCTACTTTGTCCTTTCTGAGGAATAGAGTTGAAGACTTTGTTGAGTTCAAATATTCGGGGAGATTTATGTCCAAGTTTAATGTTCTCGGATAAGGATTTAAGCAAAGACGGTAAAAGTCTAGTACGAAGATAGACATCTTGGCTTCGATAGGCATTTGCTAGGGTAGGAGCAACATCCAAAGACTCCTTTGTCAGAAACTTTTCCGACAAGAAAGGTCTGGTAATTATTTCGTTAAATCCGTATTCCAGACAGAAGGATTTGAGAGCAAAAAGAGAGAAGTATTGCTCATGTAAATTTCTTTCTGTAGAAAATTGAAGATAGTGAGAAAAAACAGTATCGTAACCAATAAGCTTGGCTAATTCGGTTAATAAATCTTCTTGACTCTGGATCAAGGTATAGTATGGGTGTAGGTTTAAGAAGCCGTCTTTATAATCGCCTAAAAGTCTCAGCTTCTCCTCTAAAATAGGTTTCCAAAAATCAACTCCTCGATTATCCAGCCTCTGAACAATATATTCAAAATCAACCTCAATTATTTTTCGCCAATTATAGTTGAGAGCAAGTTCCAAAGCTTCGGTGGGATTATCTGATTGAGCCGTCCAACCAAAAACATCCGGATTAAACCAAAAATAGATATACTTAAGAGAGACCTCATCCCCCAAGATTTCAAGCAGATGAAGTAAAAAGATCAGCTTTTGACGAATATTTACTTGTCCGGCCCATATTTTGGAACCGTCTGAACGATATTTTAGCCTAAAGGAATTACGGGCTACTTCTTCCGCCGGAAAATTAGCAATTTCTACAACCAAACGATCATCTTCCGAATCAACTTTGGTGCTTTTCCCTCCTGAAATTGCAGGCACGGCCAAGGTTTGACCCTTTTCATTTTTTAAAACTCTGACCCCTACAGGGAGCTCGACTTTTTTGAGCTGCCCTAAACCTTCAAAGGTTTCCGAGAACTGCAATTCTTGAACATTCCATTTCAGTGGGAGAATCTCTTTAGAAGGATCGCTGTGTTCTCCAAAAGCTAAATGACTTAGCTTGCGACGACTAAAAAAGTGGGAAGGTTGGCCCATATCCCTGAGCAGATAATTGGATAAGTCAGCTAGACCGCCTACCAGATTCATCTCCAAAAGAAACATGTCCTTCTTCAAATCATGAGGTAGATGGTAATCACCCGGATTATTTTGTTTTAGATCCAAACTAAATAACCAGAATGAGTTGGAATAACCGGTACTATCTTTAAACTCTCCTTGGATATAATCTTCCTTTGAAATATTGCGAGTTACTTCCTTGATTATATCAAAATTGGAATCTGTCAGTCTTTTGGCCTTTTCAGTTAACCTATTAGTATCAGCCAAACAAGAGTTGATTTCCAAAGCCATTCCCAGATGATTGGCGATCACCCCTATCCTGTCCGGCAACACTTTAATATCAAAAATTGTCTCTCGAGGAAATAAATCCGAAAAAACCTTACAAATACTTATTCCTAAGTATTCTCTCTCTTTTCTATCTGACAATAAATTATTTAACTCCCACAACCCGTCGCTGAAGCCGGTTTCTTGAAAAAGCTCGCTTTTCCCGCAACTCATACCTTCGCTGATTTCTCCCCTCATATTTCTTTTGATTATGGTAAAATCAGGCAAAACCGCACCCTCTAAAGCGACCGGAACCAGTAGACCGTCTTTTACGTTCGGGGCAGCTGAAATTATTTGAACCGTTTTACTACCTCCAAGATTAACATCAAAAATCGTCAACCTGTCTGCATTCGGATGTTTTTTACTATTTTCAATTCGACCAACCAGGACCTTACCGCCAAAATAATCATCTATTAGTTGAATTTCTTCAACCTCCGAAGATTTGGTAGTTATAATCTTGGCCAGATCATTATCTTGGAGATCTGACAGCTCTATATATTTTTCCAACCAGGATCTTAAAAATTTCATACTTAAAGGTTACAAAATGTTAATCTAATTCTTTAAGTCTTCTACCAAAGGCTTTCTTTTGTCAATTTTCAAAAAATATCCTACTTAATTAATCCGGTTAAAAAAGCTTTAAAGAGTCTTCTTATTTTTTATATAGCTAAACCACATTAAAACTAGACATTTCCAAATTCTACTCCGTCACTTGCCAAGTTGTCATCCTGAATTTATTCGTATCAAATACCTCGCCGCTTGCGGCGGGGTCCGAAACATTGTTTCGGGTCTAGGGCTTGCCCTGGGGTTTGATACCAACAGGGGCTAGCACGAAGTGGGGATTCATTTCAGGATCTATGTCTAAAAGAGGTGCCGAAACAAGTTCGCCGTGACAAGTGTGTAGGTTATGTTTAGATCGACTAAAACAATTCTTTAAAACTAAGCTCACCTTTATATTTTTTAATTCATAGCACAATCAAATCGTATCAATATCAAATTAAGCCTAGAAACTAGCCATATTGATAATCTAAAAACCTAACTAATCACCGCCCATAAAAAAAATATGCAGTTCGGGATGGGCCATCAAAAATTTCACCGGAAATTCTGTCCCGCTCATCTCTCCTTTAAGCATTTCAGGGACAATAAATTCTTTATTCTCGCCACAAACCATTAAGATGATTTTTCTGGAATTAAGTATTGTTTGTAGGGTGAGAGTCAACCTTTCTCCGGTTTGGTACTGAACCGGAGCTTCTGTAGCAATCACTTTCTCTTTGGATCCAAAGTAAGAACCTTCCGGAAAAAGAGAAGCAATATGACCATCTTCTCCGACTCCTAGTAGAGTTAGATCAAAATAGGGGGCTTCCAAAGAATCAATCTCTTCAAAATATAGGTCCAGACACTTTTCCAAAGTAAGTCCGGTGTTAAAATATACAAATCTATGCCATTCTTCAAATGATTCCGGAAAATTATCTTTTAGAAGTTTGTAGTTTGACTCAGGACTACTCAGATCCACAAATCGTTCATCAGTTTGAAAAACTTCAATTTCCTGCCAAGGAATAACTGCCGTTCGATCAAGTTTACGATAAAAATTTACCGGGGTTCTACCACCGGGAAGAGCTATTCTAACTTTTCCGAATTCACTTTGGGCCTGTAAAATATTTTCCAGAAAAAAATCCTTTAGTGATTCTTCCAGTTTTTCTAGGTTTGAAAAACTATGTAAGACTGGCTTATATATTTGCATATTACTAATTTATTAAATCAACTACTGAACTAAGGACTTCTCTAAGTCGAAAATCAAATGCAAGCAACAAACATAAAATCTTTTCAATGTAAGAATTTTCTTAATTTAGTATTTATTATTTAGTTAAATTTCTTAGCATTTATTCTCTGAAAGAATATTATATCTTCAAACACTATCAATATCAACAAGTAATTCAATTTTGGTGGACCCGGTGGGACTCGAACCCACGACCAAAGGATTAAGAGTCCTCTGCTCTACCAACTGAGCTACAGGTCCAAGATTAGATTACCAAGAAAAACACAGTTTTGTCAATAAAAAAGCCCCTTTAAAAAAGGGCTATCAATATATTTCAAATAAAAAACTTAGGAAGGTAGGTTAATTTATAACAAGATCGTTTATGTCCTCATCCAAGTTAACTTTGGCTTGAGGTTCGCTTGGCTGTTCACCCTGATCTGAGTTACTCGTTTTATCATCTTTTTTACTACCGTACTTCAAAGTACCATCAGGTTCCAAGAACTGAATTCTGACATTCATGTTGTTAGCCTTGCCTACGGCCTTCATAATTGTTTTGATAGCTGTAGCCATGACTCCGTTTCTACCAATCACAATACCCATATCTTTAGGATCTACCTTCACCTGCAAAAGAACTCCCATCTCATCTACTTTTCTGTTTACATCGACCTTTTCGGGAACCGTAACCAAACTGTTCAAAATGCTGTTTAGAGTTGACGTATCTATTGTATCTGACATACTACTACTTATATTATTTAACTACAACTTATTTAATAATTGCCTTCTTTTTTAACAAACTTCTTACTCTTGGAGAGGTTTCCAAATTCAATTTTTCTACATAATACTTAATTCTGTCAACATTTATATCAAATATATCCTTGTTTGGATCGTAAAAACCCAAAATTTCTTTCTGCCCCTTTGTTACGTGAGTACGTTTCTCACTAACCACCACTCTATACATTTTATAATTTTTTCTTCCTACCGGACGTAATCTTACTACTAACATATTAACACATTAACCAACTTTTCTTGAATAATACTCTACAACCGCATTAACATTAAAATCTTTGGGGAAATCTTCGTCTATAGGAAGATTTATTACCTTGATTTTTTTATCTTTACCTGTGTCAAGCCAACTTGGTGATTCTCGGGGAACCTCTAACTGAAAATTCTTCCAAAAGGCTTTATTTTTCTTATTTTCCTTAATTTCAATTTGATCTCCTTCGTGTACCAGATAGGAAGGAATATTTACTTTCCTACCGTTAACGGTAAAATGACCATGATTTACCAACTGCCTGGCTTGACTTCTGGAATTTGCAAGCCCTGCTCTATAAATAACATTATCCAATCTCCTCTCCAAAAAACCTAAGACAATCTTTCCGGTATCAGCATCTTGCGCAAAAGCTCTCTTAAAGAGATTGGCTAACTGTTTTTCCATTAGCCCGTAGGTAAATCTTATAGTCTGTTTTTCAGCAAGCTGTTTCCCGTATTCGGAAAGTCTCTTAAACTTTCTACCGTGTTCTCCGGGGAAATAGGGTTTTTTGGAAAAATCATCCTTTGCCGAAAAACTTCTAGCACCCTTAAGAAACAAGTTTTTACCGATTCTTCTGGATAATTTAGTTTTACTTCGTGTATATCTTGCCATATTATTTAATTATTAGACTCTTCTTCTTTTTGCAGGTTTGCACCCTCCAAAGGGAAAGCCGGTAATATCTTTGATAGACTCAATCTGCAGGTCCGAGGATTGAATTGTTCTTAAAAAAGAATCCCTGCCCATTCCGGCACCTTTAATGACTATGTGGGCACTGGAAGCTTCCATTGCTTTTACTCTGTCCAAGACATCTTCAGTAGCTTTTTGCGAGGCGAAGGGGGTAGATTTTTTTGCACCCTTAAATCCTACTTTACCGGAAGTTGACCAGTACAAAACTTTACCGTCCAAGTCAGTTAAAGTAACTATACTATTGTTAAATTCTGCTCGAAGAAAAATTTTAACTACCGAGAGTTTCTTCTTTACTTTAGTCTTCTTTCCCTTTTCCTTGCTTACTTTTGCCATATGGTTATTTCTTTTCAATAAAAATTTCTTAAATTACAGTTCTGACTAGGTTTTATCTGCAGATTTAGCTCTGCCGCTTCCAGCTGTTTTTCTAACATTTCCTCTAACAGTTCTAGAGTTGGTTCTGGTAGTTTGACCCCTAACCGGTAGTTTTAGCTTGTGTCTCCAACCTCTGTGAGTGCCTATATCAATTAGTCTTTTAATATTGTTTTGTTCCTGTCTCCTGAGATCTGTCTCCAATATATAGTTGGATTCAATATGATTTCTCAAATCCACTATTTGCTGTTCAGTTAAATCATTTAAAGATATATCAAAAGAAATCCCCATGTCTGTAAGAATTTTTTTGACATTGGTTTTTCCGATTCCTTTTATTGGGGTAAGAGCGAAACGGATCTTTTTTTTAGGATTAAGGTTAACTCCTGCAATACGAATCATATAAGAATAATGTAAATTAATATTTCATTCTGGTCTTTTTCTTTTTGGGAATAGGTTGTCTGGATTTAATTCTGGGGCCCAAAGAGCTATTTTCAAAAGGATAAAACCGCAATATGCCTTTTCTTTTGCAATAGTATCCTTGTGCCATCCTACCTCTACGCGACAATTTTTTTCCTCTTCCTTTTAGTGAAACCTGTACCTTCATAGATTAATTATAGTTTCTGATTATATCAATAATAATTCCTTTAGATAAATCATTCGGATCTAATTCCACATTAACTTTATCTCCTTTTAAAATCTTGATTTTTTTCTTTACAAAAAAAGCTTTGGCTTGAGTGTCCAAATACCAGGGGTCAAGTCCGTCTTCTCTATCAATCCTAACACTGAAGCGCGTACCGGGCAAAGTCTGATCAACAACACCTTCAAAGTAAATTTTGTCTGGCTTTCTCTCGTACTTCTTTTTACCTCTCCTTCTACGCCCTGTAGGCTTACCTCTTCCTGGTTTCTTATTCACTTTTTTTAAGTAGTTAACACCAAATAAATTACTAATCTTATAAAGACAACTTTACAAAAAAAATATAAGTATTCACTTTTGTCAAGTAAAAACAATCTTCATCAAAAATGATTAATTATTCGCAAATAAAGAACTCAAATATTAAAACATGGAGAACAAAAGTCTAAGAGGTATCCCTCTAAAAATTATAACCGAAGAAATTATGAAGGTCAGCTATGTAAAAATCCTCACGGATGAAGGGGTAGAGACCTTTAAAATTCCTACACACGTTCAAAATTATCGCCTTAGACACCTTCTTAATCCGAACTTTATAATTTCTTTTGAAGTAGTAAAAACCAGAAAAAACTGGATTCTCAAGCACATACACAACTACCAAGATATATTTCAAAAAGCTAAGTACAATTACCAAGACTATTTAACCATCTCTGAGATAGCCAAGATTATTTTAATATATTCAAAGGAAGACCAAAAAACTGGCCTGCTTAGATTTATTGAAAATTACTTAGAAACCAAAGATAATATAGATTTACTCAATTTTGAGGTTCTCGTCCTGGAATTTCTTGGCTTTATTCCTGACAAGTCTAAAATTTTGGATAGTAGGGAAAGAATGTTCATGGGTAAATACTCCAACAATCTGTAAGGTCTAAAACCGGTCCAAGAATCAATTATAGCCGCCCCCTCTTTAACCTAGAGATTTCCAAATTTTTCTCCGTCACTTGCCAAGTGGTCATCCTGAATTTATTCCAGGATCTATTGGAAGAGATGTCGAAACAAGTTCGCCGTGACAAGTCTGTATAGGTTATGTTCGGATCGACTATACAGACTAAAGTTACCCCTGATTCACATGACTCCCGGCTGAAATCATTTTAATGGGATATTTATATTATGGTATTCAACTGTTTTTACTCGGCCAAATATTCTCCCGAAATTTCATTGTAGAAGGAGATACGATTTCCTTCCACGTCTTCATATGTAACTTCAACTAGATACTCTTTTAACGGATTAAGGCCGTTCTGTTGTATATTAATCACGCTTTCAATATCACTGCTTTCATATCGATAGACATTTTCTCCATCATAAACTACAGCCTGAATTTCCCCCTCTAGAGCGCCGATTACTTGAATTGCACAAGGTTTCTCTTTACACCAAATAACATCTTGTTTTTGATTTTCTGCTCTAAAATCAAATTTTCCAATAGTAAAACCGTTATCTTCAAAGATTAAACTATATTTGTCTGGTTCTCCTTGTACTTGGACATAGCAAGTTCCAGCCTGCCAGTGAGTTCTTATTCCCGGATTTAAGCCTCTATTAGAGATAGCTACAGCGTTACATGATTCTGCTTTAAAACTGAACACTTCACTGGTTCCACTCCGAATGTGGGTCGAAGCCTTTTCTATGGCAAAATTACCTACTTCCCCGGCAATATCATTGGTTCCCAGATAGATTGAAAAGTCGTTGGTCTTGCTAATAGAAGAAACACTAGCCTTAGCTTCCAAGCCAATATCCAAAAATCTTTGATCCAGAATATTTCTAATATCCCCCGAATTAACCTTATCGGCCGTTACAGGCAATTTAATAAAACCGTTTTTAATCTCAATTTCTTCAATTTTCCCGTTATACTGAAATCTCATATTAGACCTTTCAACAGTAAGTCCGTTTCTATCAACTATCGGTGAAGACAACAGCTCAATTTCTGCCTCATTTCTAGAATTTATTTTAACAGATGGAGAGACCGCAAAAATACTAGCAGGTTCACCACTTTTTTGCCTACTGATGTGATAATAAACTCTCTCACCGGCCTGTAACCTCAATAGCAACTGACTTTGATCTCTAAATTCGTTCAGAGGCCAATCAAATTCACAACCGTCTCGTTCAGGACTATAAGGAGTAGTTTCTTCTGCATATTGCTCCTTGGTTTGATAGACCCTTAGAGTACAATTAGTTTGTTCTTCCGTGCTCAAATCCAAACCGGAAATTCCCAGCTGAATACTTTTATCACTTTCAATTTCATCCGGAAAGTTTGGAATGATTAGTTTTCCTTTCTCTTCTGTAACCTCTATCTCTCTCTCCATTATTACTTCGTTGTTTATGTTCAAAAACACCACCTTCAGATTTCCTTTATCGAAAATTATAGAGGGAAGCTCAATCTTTCCATAGCCGTTAACTATCTCAAGAGGGTATTCAACTGCCTCTTCTTCAGAATTAATTATTTGAACTTTATGACCATATGAGTTTGTAAGGTTAGCCTTAGAATCAACTACCGGACCAATCAACAGGTTGTTAGCAAAGTCTTTTCTGGCAGGGTAAAACTCTAAATTAATTTCCCCATAGTCTTCAGGCGTGCCCGGCAAAAACTCAAACTGTCTGGCTTGATTAATATTATTTTCTATACCCTCCCCACTAAAGGTGACCAAAACCGGGCCACTCTTTTTTACCTCGTCTTGACCTAAAACCACTTTACACTCACCATTCTTTATTTCTCCTTTTAATAGTACCGGAGTTGCGTTTATATCTCTTTGATAAACGTTTGCAGCACAACCTCCCTCAGAAATAACATTACCGCTTCTATCAGTAATATTTTGGAGAATGAACACAGGACTCTGACCGACTTTTAGGGTGTTATAATCTTCTACTTTTACCCCTGAACCGCTAAATCCCGTCTCATTACCATCAAAAGAAAGACCCAAAAAATCAGAGTATTGACCATCTTCCAATTTAAGAAATATTCTATAAAAACCTCCTTTACTAAAGAACTCACTTGATAGGTTGGCTTTAAACTGACCGTTTACTACCTGTAGAGGACTGCCGTTAACCGCAGAAATTGTTTTATATTCTCCGGACCTGGGATGCCAAATTCCAAGCTCTGCCGTCATAGTTGTCGGAGTCTCTTGTTCTACAGTTTCTTCCGCACCATCCTCGTCCGTTGATTCTTCTTCAGTTTCTTCAGTAGATTCCTCTTCGGACTGGTCAGACTCTACCTGTTCTCTTGAGTCTACAATTTCATTAGCCTCAACATAAACATCTTGACCCAACTTTAGTACCGGTGATTTATTTTCCAAATTAATAAGGTTTGAAGGCTTATTTAAAAAGGAAACCTCTCTTTCTAAACTGGTACCTGCTAATTTTACTCGATAGATACCTTCTCCTGTTGGAATTTGAGCGGTAGCAATATTCGTATAACAGATCCTCTCAGATTCAACCGGTGCTGCCGCTGTAGCAACCACCTCTTCGCCTTGAATGATTTCAAAAACACACTCTTTTCCGTTAGGACTATCATTCTGGCTAACTACCCTCTCTGCAATTACCGGCACAATTCCATTTTCTGAGACTGAACCAAAAGGAAACTCCAAAGAAGCTGCGGCAGAAGGAGTGAACGATTCGGTTGATCCAACCACGGTAAATTGGTGAATCTGACTATAAATACTTTCATCTTCACTAATAAAGAGAGAGCTGTAATCTCCGGGCTCTAAGGAAGTAACCTTGTTCATACAGAAACCAGACTCATTTAGCTCGCAATCAATAGTGCTTACCAAATCCTTTGAATTTTTTTTACTAATGTAGATTTTTCCGTTAGTTTGTGGAAATACCGGACTGCCCTCTGTTTTTTTGATATTTAGATTAAATAAAACCTCCGTCGAAGGCTCGTAGCTTTCTTTTTCGGTAGTTAGTTCTAAAAGATTATCTTGTGAACCGTTAATATTATTTATTGGGGTAAAAACCTTATTGGTAAAAGCTTCTTGAGATCCGTCTATATTTATAAATTTCATTTCTCCCAAAATAGTCACATAATCTACTTCATTTCCTTCTAAAGTTCCCGTTACCAAGTATTCTACTCTTTCTCCCGGAGTTAAAACCGGTAATTTAAAGATATTCCCTTCAGATTCAACAACCTGCTCCCTATTCCTTCCGGCTACAATTTCCATCTGACTCCATTTAATAGAATCTTTGGTGGATCTCATTTCCAGGTTGAGATTATTAATTGGCTCACTTAAACTGGTATTTTGTAAGGTTATTTTGGTCTCTATAGGGTCTCCCAAACTATACTGTTCTTTATCATTCAATATCTTTAAGGAGGCACTAACGGCTGCCGCTTCATCAGCCTGGGCAGGATCCCTGCTAATGTTAAACATTACCATTCCGATCAATCCCGCCAAAACTACGTAGACTCCAACCACCGAAACAAAAAGGTTCAGTTTTTTCTTACTCTTATGATCTAATCTTCCAAGAAAATTTGACCTTCCGACTTTCTTATCTTTGTTCTTTTTAGGAGTGGTTTTTAGCCTATAATAAAAAGGTTCTGACATATTATTTGTTTTTGTTTGAAATCCTAAATTAAAACTTTTTTTGTTTATAAACTAAGTGTATCATTATTAATTATTCTTTGCAAATATAATTCAAATGCTTTAACAGAAGATTTTTGTTTTGATTCTGCAGACTGAACAGGGCTATCCGATGTTTACCTCTTGACCGGAATCTTACTTGCGGCTCATATT
>CAYSWH010000034.1:0-19551 GCA_964434775.1 uncultured Candidatus Saccharibacteria bacterium
AAGGCATGGTTACGGCTGAAGGTAAAATGTGGTGGAGATTGTGGGATGAAAATTAGATTAATTTTTCTGCTGATAATATTATTTGGAATTTTAATCTTGGCGGCCATTTTGGCCGCTTTTCTTTTTCCTGTTTCTTATATTTTAGACAATTTTCCTTTCAAAACTATAGCTAAACCACATCAAAACTAGACATTTCCAAATTTCCCTATTTGAGAAGTTGTAACTTTCAAGGGTTCCCGAAAATCTTGATTTTTGCGATGAAGTTGAGGGGGGTGTCTCCTAATTCAAAAACAACCCAAAACCTTTCTACAACTAAAGCTAGCAATTACCAAAGAGAAAATTTTAGACCCAAGCCAATTTTTAACCCTGCAATAATCAAAGAGATTAAAGAAAAATTAGGGGTGAAGCCGGACTGACATGTCGAGATTGGTGAATACTTCACGGGTGATGGATAATTTCCGTTGCGGATCTTTTGGATTGTATTTATGCGGTTTTGCAACATGTCTATTATTATTGGAAAGGTAATTCCCAAAAAAATATTTCCAAGAAGTCAAACACCTTGACAACTTGTTCTCAAAAAAACCATCCTAAAATTCTATGCAATTTATGGTAGTGGGTCTAGACGGAAAAGACTCAGAAGCGTTACAAAGAAGAATGGCTGTTCGTGAAGATCACATAAAATTAGGTGATCAATTGCTT
Organism: uncultured Candidatus Saccharibacteria bacterium; assembly: GCA_964434775.1. Taxonomy (GTDB): domain Bacteria; phylum Patescibacteriota; class JACMRA01; order JACMRA01; family JACMRA01; genus CAYSWH01. Next base: position 700 of record CAYSWH010000034.1, read on the forward strand.
AAAGAAGGAAAAGCTCTCTTTGGGTATGCTTTGCTTGATGATAAAGGAAAAATGATAGGTTCTGTTTATGTTGTGGATTTTCCAACAAGGGTCGAACTGGACAAGTGGTTAGAAATAGAACCTTACGTTAGAGGGAATGTTTGGCAGGAAATTCAAGTCACTCTGGTAAAAGTCGGGCCAAGTTTTATGAACAGGTCTAAACAAATGTAGTATTACCTATCCCTTTCAACTTCAAAATATTCCAAAGTATATTTCATTAAGTCGTGGTAATGTTGGGCAAGAGAAGCATCGGCGTAATTTTGCACTTCTCCGGGATTTGGCTGAGATAGTTTCAAGATTATTAGATACTTAGGATCTCTGGACGGGCCTAGACCAACATATGTATGATCGTAAATACCTCTTTTAGTATTGCACAGATAATCACATGGAATCATTACCGGGTTACCGTTTTCGTCAAATACCGGATTTCCGCTTGCGTCGGTTTTTTGGTAGGCCCGATTAACTTGTGCTGTTCCACTTTTACCCCCAACTAAGTAGTGGTCAAGCTTGGCCTTAGTTGGTACCTTTGCTTTGTAACCCTCTTCCACAGACTGAGTCATATAGTTTACTACATTTTGAGCTGCCTCGGGCTCAACTACTTGCACCGGTTTAGGATATTTTAAGATGCCGTTTTCCAAGTCTCCCTCGTCAATAGTTCCATCCGGGTAGATTATCTTATCAATAATTCTCGGTTCTACCATTTTTCCTTCGTTGCCAATTATTGAGTATGCCCTGGCCAACTGAAACATATTGATACTAAATCCTTGCCCATATGCCAAATTTGCGTAACATAATGGACAATAAATGTCCTCAAAACTTGCAGTATTTCCTAAACCTGCACCCGGTAGATCGGCTCTGGCAGACTTATTAAAAAGATATTTTTCTTCTAAGTATTCTTTGTACTTAAGGTTGCCGATAGTAGGCACTATATCAGCTATTCCGGTGTTGATGGAGTCTCGTAAAATCTGTTTAAGACCTACTCTGCCAAACTCTTGAAAGGTTGCTCCGTTGGCGTTGGTAATGTGAAACTCTTTTCCGTCTATCTCTCTATAGATTTTTCCCTCTTTATCATATGTTTGAGTTGTCCAATCCGGGGGCGTGCCGACACGACGTCCGTTTTCATCAACTCTTCCGGAATAATACTCATTTAGAGACGACATAACAGTTAACGGTTTCATTACCGAACCCACTTCGTAATTAATGGCGGCAGCGTTAAGAAAAGATTTTGGATTTTTAGCAAACTCCTTGCTGTAATTATTCGGATCAAAATAAGGATAGGAGGCCAAAGAAAGAATTTTTCCTGTCTCCAGGTTCATTATCATAATGGCACCATGCTCAGGTCCGCCGCTTTCATTGGAATTTCTTCTTACTGCCTGTTCCAAAATCTCTTCAGTTTTCATTTGTAAATTTCTATCTATTGTCAGATAAATATCTGCACCGTCTTGTTTATCTAATTCCGAATTTCCGTCAATTCCTGCAAACTCACCATTTTGACCTGCCAGTTCAGAGCAAAATTTTTCTTCAAGACCATACCTACCTACTTTATATTGAGTAACGTCAATGTCCCTCATCCGATCATTTTCAACCATTTCTTTACATCCGGGAATTTTCATAGCTTCCTCCGGGGTGACCGGTGAATCTTGAACATATCCTATAGTAGCAGCCATCAATGATCCTTCCGGGTAAGATCTTTTTTCTTTAGTAGAAATGTCGATCCAAGCGGCGTAGTTTTTTCCGAAGTTTCTAGATTCAGGGTTATTATTTAATTTCCGAAGATTTTGCAAAGACTCTTTCTGTTCAGGGGTAACCTCTTTTTTAATAATTACATATCTAAGAGGTTCCTCTTTAGAGATCTCTTCTTCTAATTTTTGTTTAATTTCCGGATATGGCAAATTTAAAGATGCAGAAACATTTTTAGATGCTTCATCCAAGGTTATCATTTCTTTTTCAACTTGCTCTTTCAAAGTCAGCGGATCCACCCAGACGTCATAATGATATTCTGTGTTGGTAATTGGAATACTGCTTCCAGTTTTCAAATCACTAATATTCAGCTGACCCCTTTCAGCCAATAACACGATATCATGACCTCCGGCACTGGCTTGAGGTTCAGTTTTGATGCCAAGGACTTCAGGAACAGCCTCAACTTGGATAAAGGCTAGGCGAAAAACAATAATCAAAAAGGCGAAAGAAAACCCAAGCTTAATTATCAAATCTCGGTTAAATTTCGCATCCAAGTAATCGATAAAAGCACTTAGCCTGTGCATTATGTATAGACTAAAATTAAAGAAGGTATTTTTAAAGTTTGACTCCTCCTTTGCTTGTTTATTTGATCTGTAATTTTCTTTTTTTTGGGTATTCTTTCTTTCAAATTGAAATTTAGGCTTACTTGATTTTCTATAACTATTTGTGCTTCTGTAATTTTTTTTAGAATCTCGAGCGGTATTATTGCTTTGAGCGAATATTTTTTGCCAAAAGGAAACTGTTTCAGTTTTTTTATAAAGATTATTTCGATAATCTTTGATGCTGGAATTCGGTTTTTTCTGTTTGACTTTTCGTTTATACATAAACACTTCATTTATTAAAGAAAACAAGCTATTTTTGTTTAGTACTGAAGATTGATATGGTTTACTTTCTATTAGATATTAATCTCCAAGAGGTACCACAAGTTTTCAAATTTAATTTTATCGTTGTATATTTTGTCAATACGATTTATTGCTTCTATGGAAGTTTGGCTAAAATTTTCCGCCATTTTATTGATTGTTTCTACGTCATCATCAAATTTTAAATTTACCTTCATCACTTCATCGTAACTTGTATTCCATTTGATTTTCCACCGACTATATTCTTCGTCTGAAATGTTGGAAAGAGTATCAACTTCTTGGCAGCCATCAAGGGCGTCAGTAGCAGCGTTTTCAATAAGATTCCAGGTTCTCGGCTCAGGTTCTCTATATATTCTTGTTTCCTCAAGTAAGTTGGCACAGGTTAATTTCACTTCTTGTATATCCTCGGGGTTATTAATTATTTCACAAGTTTCAATCCAGTTATTTCTGTAATTTAAGAAATTCGGTACTTCTTCAACTTCCTGGAATACCTCTTCTAATTGGCTGGTGTTTTTTAAATATATTTGGTATATTTCAGTGTAGACGTTTTTTGTTTCGGTCTCAGAAAAAAACTTATAATCCGGAAGGTTTTTGAGTTCGGCGTTAGGGTTTAGTGAATTTTCAAGGACGGCAATTTTTTCTGAATCAGATTGAAACTCGGTGTAATTTTGGTTTTGACTGCAAGCAATCAAGGGGTTGTACAGAGAATTTTGATATAGATCGTTCTGAGTAGAAATTAACTGCTTTCCTTTTTCTCGAAAATCAATATTCAAATCTTCAATTTGATTGGTGGCCTCAATTGTATAATTATTTAAAATAAGAGGTTGGAGTCCCTGAAAATAAAATAATATTACCCCAATTACGCAACCAAAAGCAACACTTATCCAAATTATATCGGTATCTATACTAAACAACCTTTTTTTATTGGAAATGGATTTGTCGTATATTTTTTTAAAGGATTTTTTGTCTTCTGGGCTTTTCTTACCAAAAGTTGTCTTAAAGTCAAAGCCTTTATCGTCTTCTTTGTCAGAAGTTTTCGGTCTTGCGGATTCCGGAGAATTTTGATTTGTATTTTTTGTCGTTTTTTCTCTATCGGTTTCCGGGTTTTTATACTTACCTTCTTCTTTCTTTTGAGCCGGTGGTCGATTTCTTGAATTTTTTTGATTCTCGTCACCTCTTCTTTTTTGTTGGCCGGTAGTCTTATCAGAATTTTTCTTAATAGCTTCTTCAAAAGCACTGTAAACAGACGGCGACAGGACTATTTCTCGATTAGTTAAACTTTCTACGACTAACTTATCCTTTTTTTGTTTTTTCTCTGAATGAGTAGCTTTTTTATGACTTTTTAGAATAGAATCAAGATCCATATTTCTTTGTATCAAATTCATTTGAGTAAGCTCAGAATAGCTTTTTTTGTCAAGGAGATTTACTCAAAATAATAAATATATTTAGTAGAGTAGGCCTCAATTCATTTCAAAGCGTTTGGAGAGTTATACAGAGACAGGGACTGCAATTTTTTGATCAACTTTGAGATTGTTAAAATTCACCTCCGGATTTAGTTCTATTAATTCCTTTGATTTGATTCCAAAAAGATTGGCTATAGTGGAAAGAGTGTCTCCGGGTTTTACAGTGTAAAACAAAGTGTTTTCTTTATTTGAAGAAGTTTTCTTCTGATCAGAAAGGTTGGGTTTGTTATCGTTAGAAGTCGGAGTCAGATCTTCTTCTTTTTGGGGAGGTGACTTAGGGGTAATTTCTGTTTCTTCCGGCTTAGGTTTTTCTACTGCGATTAAGTTTGGAGACTTTTTATTCTTTTTTTCGGGGTTGGTAGCGGTGGTGTCAAAATCACTTATGATTCTAACTTCGGCGTTTTCTTTACTTTCAGCCCTGGTATCCGGAGTCAAGTCTTTTACACTTTGGAAAGCGGCAATAACGCTTACGGTCAATAAAAAAAAGACACCTATCTGAAGATAGAAATTTTTGTGAATTATAGAAAAAACGTTAATATTGGAAAAATTAATACTGATTTTCGGATTTTTCTTTATTTTTTTTCTAACGTTCAATTTCCTTCTTTTGGGGTGCACAAGTCCTTTATTTGGTTGTGTCTGCTTGTTAAAGTTATACAGTTTCATTTTTCTTGTGTTTTTTTAACTAACTAATCAAGTAAAGAATTTTTCCGGAGTTTGTCAAGAAATAAAATCAACAATTTTATACGAAGTCGTCGTTGATTTAAGGAAATTATCGCTTTGTTGACAATTCTAAAGTCCTAAAACATGAGGATACTTATGAAATCAAAAAGAAACGGGTCCAAAAAAATAATGTCAACTTTAGTTGCATTGGGAATTTTAGTTTTCTTAGTGACATTTTTTCAATTTGAAGAAAGTCAAGATAACTTAGCTGAAATTCTGGGGGTAAAGGAGGAATGGGCATATTTAAACCAAGAAGAGGGCAGTAATACCTCTGAAGAAAAGGTAGAATTAGTTGAGGTTGCAAGGATAGTTGATGGAGATACGGTTGTTCTAAGTGATAACAGAACTGTGAGATATCTTAATATAGATACTCCGGAAACCAAAAAACCCGGAACCCCTATTCAATGCTTTGGACCGGAAGCTTCCCAAATGAATAAATCATTAGTTGAAGGAAAGAAGGTGGTAATTAAGGCGGACAAAGAATTTCAAGATAAGTATGACCGTGAATTACGTTTTATTTTTTTGGAAGGAGAAAATGTCGATAATGTTGAAAACAGTATTAACGCCAGGTTAGTTAGGATGGGTTTTGCCAGGGCATCAATCTACGAACCAAATTCAACTTACGCAGATGTCTTTTACAAGCTTGAGAGGCAGGCAAAATCTGAGAACCTGGGAATTTGGAAAAACTGTGACAACCCTTTCGCTGAATAATTTTGATAAATTGGTAATGAACTTATATCTTTTCAAATTCATTTTGCGGAGTGGATTTTTTAATCTTCAGGTAGATGAGTCCGGCAAGGATAAGCACAATTGAGCCAATAACTCCATAGGTGGTTATACCGCCGCTATCGGCAGTATCTTGGGGCTTTGGAGTGGCGGCAGAAGAAGAGCTGTTATCGGAAGAAGCAGACTCGGGAGTTTGATTTTGTTGAGGGTTCGGTTCCGGTGTAGGTTCTTCCACAGTAATAATCACCCCGGTGAACTCAGGTTCATTATCATTTATGGTTCCTAAAACTTTCTTTTCTCCTGCTTGTGATCCGGAGACCAAACCGATGCACTCAAAAGAAGCACCGGCATCAGTAGTGTCAAAATTGCATCTGCTTCTGGAATTTTCTACTCCATCAAGTGATAAAAACAAACCTTGACTTGGAGGGGTTATATTTGAAGGTAGATCTCCTCCACAATTAAGAGAATTATTTATTTCGACAGGATTGGGGCGGCAAATAAGGCTTGTTGGTGTACGCATTTCTAAAGTTTCGGCTTGATCAAATTCAATTACCTCGTTAGTTAAAACAACGGTTTCCGGAGTTTCTACCGGTTCTTGTTCTTCAGCCAATTGAAGAAAGACCTTACCATCTTCAGGGTTTTCAGGGGTCGGAATATCTTTACAAACCACTACATTAGGGTCATCTTCTCGAGGATAGTCTTCACAAAAACCACCGAAATTCTGAGAGTTTGAACCAACAGAGAGTTTAGTGGTGTTTTGAGGTACGGCTTTATTTTCCGGAGGATTGAGGTAGCACTTGGTAGGGGATCCTGCTAGTCCGTCAACACAATCCACCTCTACTTCATCCGGGTTCTCAACGATTTCTGCGGGTTCTTCCGGTTGAGTTGATTCTTCTGTTTCATTTGGGGCAATTTCTTCATTCAAAGGGATTTTTCCGGTATACTCCAAGGTATTTTCTGTAGAGTTGTCCGGATATTGATCATTAACGGTAACATTACCTCCGGAGATAGTTACATCGGCTTGTTTTACGGGAATGATACACACACCTTCCGAAATTGAGTTTGTACTAAAGACTTCATTATCAATTTCCAAGGTACAGGTGGCTCTTTCAGAGTTAAGCAGCTCTCCGGTCCTGTCAGCGATGTTCTCAACTTTAACTGTATAAACCTCTCCGACAATCGGTTCTTTATCTCCTTTGGACCCCATTATTTCAGCCAATCCTGAAACACCGTCATATCTTTCATTGAGGCCTGTTTCTTCTTGTGCTTTTGAGTTATTCGAATTCTTACTGTTTTCCAGAAAGTTAGAGTATAAAAAAAGATTTCCGAGAATAACCGTCAGAACCAGAAAGACTCCCAAAAAAATCAAAACTTTTCTACTATTCTTGTCTCTTTTAATCTCTATATTCATGGTAAATCTGTTGTTTGAATTGATATTAAGACGGCTATTATTTAACCAATTACCTATCTCTATAGCACAAAAAAAAGATTTGTTCAAGGCAATCTTATTAGTGATTACAAAACAAACCTGATCTTTGGATCAATTATTTTTAAACATCTCGGCAAGTCTCAATTAAAGCCTGCATAATTTCTCTATTATTTCTACTTTTGCGTAAAATAGAAATTTTGTAAGCACCTTTGAATTTATGGTCTGTCGCAAAACCTTTGTTAATTCTTTTCTTAGAAAAGCCTATTTTTAGCAATTAGCTAGTAAAATCCATGCAACGTCTTTCTTTGTTATCTTAGGTCAACGCATAAGCTTCTTATTCTTTTCCCGTCCAAGCTTATCGTTCCTTCAATTAATTTGGAATCTTTTGTTAGATAAAGATTGAAGGGTCGGTAACTTGGGGGTATTTAATTTTTTCCGGGGTATAAATAATCTACGAAAGCCTCGAAGACTTTTCTTGTTCTTTTTAATAAAGTTTCAATAATTAAGTTATCCGGCTCCGAGATTTTTTTCCTATAATTTTCAGATTCGCCGGATTTAAAAGTATCTAGGAAATAACTTCTATCTGTTTTCCGGTTTTCATTAGACTGCGATAGCCGATTTCGTCAAAACAACCGGACCAGATTAAGGCCTCTAAACTCTTTTTGTTAAATCCTTGAAAGTCACTTACCCTCTCCAAAAAATCATCCATGTCTTGATATTCACCATTTTCTTGTCTTTCTTGAATCATGTATTGGATAACATCACTGCCCAAATTTTTGACACTACTTAGTCCGTAGCGAATAGTCGTGTCGTTTTCAATAGTAAAATTATCAAAAGATTTATTTACGTCCGGAGGCCTTACAACCAAACCCATTTCTTGACACTCGTTAATAGCACTGGCAATCTTATCCAAGTTTTTGTTTTCGGCAGTCATATAGGCAGTCATAAACTCTACAGAATAATTAGCCTTCATATAGGCAGTCCAGTAAGCTACCATTCCGTAACTGCTGGCATGAGCTTTGTTAAATCCGTAAGCGGCAAATGGAACCATTAATTGCCAGAGTTCTTCAGCTTTGGCTTCAGGCAATTTGGAATGTTCTTTACATCCTTCTACAAAACGAATATGCTGGGATTCTAAAACAGATTGGATTTTTTTCCCTACACCTTTACGAAAAGTATCCGCTTCAAGCCAATTATAACCGGCCAGTTCAATAACGGTATACAGAAGGTCGTCTTGATAAACTAAGATTCCGTAACTGGACTGCATCCATTTTTTCATTTGCGGTACGTAGTACTGAGCTTTCTGAGGTTCTTTCTTTCGTCTGATATATTCCGGGATATTGGCCATCGGCCCGGGCCTATACAGGGCAACCATAGCCATCAAATCTTCCACCCTCTCCGGTTGTAAGTCGACCAAGTATCGAGTCATGGCTGCTCCGGAAAGCTGAAAAACTCCCATGGTACGGCCTTCACTAAGCATCTCAAAAGCATCGCTACTACGAATATCCACGTCCAAAAGATCAATATCCTTCTGTCTTCTTTCTTTAGCTATTTGCAAAGCATTACCAAGAATCGCCAAGTTTCTGATACCCAGAATATCCAATTTGATTAGACCAACCTTCTCGGCTATTTTCATGTCATATTGACATACGATCATCTCATGTTCAGTGTCCCATTGTAAAGGGGCGTAGTCGGTGAAAGTCGTTGGGGAAATAATTACTCCGGCGGCATGAGAGGAGGCATGTCTGTAATTTCCTTCGATTTGCTTAGAAATATTAATTATCCTTCCGGCCTCTTCATCTCTTTCATAGACGTCTGCTAATTCTTTACTGGTTTTAAGAGCCCATTCAAAAGTGGTTTTACTACCTTGCGGAGCAATCGGAATTAATTTGGCCAAACGATCACATTTTTTATAAGTAACACCTAATGCTCTGCCGACATCTCTGACAGCAGCTCTGGGAAGCATAGTTCCAAAAGTGATAATCTGAGTAACTTTATCTCGGCCGTATTTATTTTTGATGTATTCAATTACTTCATCTCTGCGATCATCAGCAAAATCTCCGTCAATATCCGGGGCTGAAGGTCTCATCGGGTTGAGAAAACGTTCAAAGGGAAGGTTGTAGATTAAGGGATCAAGGATGTTAATATTCAGTAGGTAGCCTACCAAACTACCGGCAGCGGATCCTCTGGTAGTAATGACAATCCCATTATCTCGACAAAACTGCATGATGTCGGAAAATACAAGAAAATAGGCTGAGTAACCCTTTTTTACGATAATTCCCAGTTCCTTTTCAATTCTATCCAAATATTCTTTTAGTTTTATCTCTTGTTCTTGCCAGTACTTATCAGGGTATCTGGAAAGTTGTCTATCCCAGGGCTTGATTGATTTGGCAAAATCCTTGAGTTCTTCTAACTTTTCGTAAGGATATTCTTCCATCCAGGCCTTTTTGTCTTTCTCTTCAGAGGCAAACTTTTCCAAGAAGTTGATATAGGTTTCCCAGGTTAATCTTTGATCGGTAGTCTGGCCTTCCGGTAGATCGTAAATAGGGAAGAAAGCCTCATCTGAATGCTTGTCGTAATCAGTTCTAAGCTTAATTTCAATTTCTTTCTCAATTTCACCGGTCTCGAGACTTTCCGGGGCGTAGCTGTAAATTTTTTGCAGTTCAGCTTTACCAGGCAAATAAAAATCTCTTTGCAAATGAATACTCTCTGACTTCTGACCGTCTCTGATAGCCAAAACTATTTTGAAAGTCTCTTGGTCGCTTTTTTCCAAGTATCTGGGTGCCGGTGAGGCTACGTACTTAACTTCATGTTTTTGGCACAGATCAATCAATTCTTTATTTAAATTGATCACATATTCCTCCCGGTCTTTTTCCAAAGGATAAGTCAATTCAACTAATAAATTTTGTTTACCTACTTTTTTTACATAACTTTCCAGGATTTTTTTGGCTGCTCCCGAGTTATTACTTCGCAAAGAACTAATCAGCTCATGATCATTACCGGCCAAGACTACAAAAATATTGTTACCGGTTTTTAGTTCTTTCTGTAAATTTTCAAAGGTAATATGATAAGTCGGCTCCTCTTGTTCCGTCCTGGCTGCACTAATTAATCTAAGCAAGGACTTATAGCCACTTTCATTTTTAGCCAAGACTGCCACTTTGCTAAATTGCTTATTTCTTCCAAAAGTTGATCCGGAGTTAGTAAGGCTGGTAATTTTGAGAGTGGAACCCAGAACGGGTTTGATCTCATGTTTTAGGCAGGTTTCGTAAAATTCAATTAGTCCCGAACCAGTTTCTTCATCCGTCAAGGCAATAGAAGTGTAACCCTTTTCCTTGGCTGAAAGAATCAGGTTGTCGATTTTGGGAACAGCCGAAAGAAGTGAGTGGTGAGAGTATGACCTGAGTAAAAGCATAATCCTAGTAAGGAACTAGGCTTGTTGAAAAAATATGCTTTGTCAATTTTCAATTTTTGTTTTTGATTTCTATATGGAGCATTTCTCCAAAAACCATAAATTTAGAAATTTTTATTTATTTAAGGCAATGAACATGAAAAAAAGACCTTTAGTCATATTTCTTATACTGACCTTTGTTATCAGCTGGTCTCTTTGGGTTCCGCTGTGGGTTTGGCAAAAAGACAATCCCGAGCTACTTACACAAAGTTCTCTACTCTTAATTTTAATGCAAACTTTGGGGGCAGCAGCTCCCAGTATAGCCGCTGTAATTACAATTAAGTATTTTTATGGAAAAGCTGTTCTAAACAAAATCTTTCAGAAATATTTGGATTGGAGGCAGCCGCCTGTATATATATTTTTATCTATAATTCTTTTACCCTTTATTAACTTTTTGAGCTTATTTATATTCTATTTTTTGGAAGGAGTTAATGTGCTTGATTTTGAAAAGGCTCCGATTACTTCGATTATTCTGGAATCCGGATGGGTAGCTCTCATAATTACTTTGCCGATAGTTTTTATTACCAACCTTCTATCTTCACCTCTTTTAGAAGAGCTTGGGTGGCGAGGTTTTTTGCTGCCTTTTTTTCAAAATAAATATAACGCTTTACTCTCAAGTTTTTATGTCGGGATAATTTGGGGTCTTTGGCATTTACCTTTATGGTTACTTTATAACGAAAATTTGGTTTCTACTTTATTATTAATAATCGGGCATAGTATTTTATACACATGGATTTTTAACAGTACAAGTGGAAGTATGCTGGTTACTCTTTTTTTTCACTCTTCAGCTAACTTGGCACTAAACCTTGAATGTACCTACTTATTTAAATATAGCTGAGTTTGCAAATTTGGAGTATTTGCAGGTAACCCTAACTTGGTTGGTTGCTTTTTTGGTAATCATTTTTTTCGGTTATCAAAATTTGTCTAAAAATCCAAGATGTAGTTTTTCTGAGAATATCTTAAACAGTAGTAATTAAAATGACCTTTATTACAACAATTAGCACTCAAAAGAAAAAACTTGCCATATTTTTTACTGTTTTTGTTTTACTTTTCTTTCTTATTCCGATAGTTTTTTTCACCTGGTTCCTAACCTCCGGTCAGCTAGTCGCAACCCATAGAAAGGCTACGGATTTGATCGGAGAATTAAAGCCGGCCGTGGATCTTTTTTTGAGTAATAACATTGAGAAATATGAAGTATTTGTCCTTCCCGAGAATGGCAAACTTCTTTGCAAAACATTGACTGTAGGGCAAAAAAACTTTATCAACGATCTGAGCTGTGATATTTTTGATGACAGAGAATTTGAGGTTTTTGATAAGGAATTAGGGCAAAAATTTAGTGATTTACAGAGAATTCTCAACCCTGTAAATGTCGATTTAACCTTTGTAGAAAAGTGGCCGGAGGGAAAGAAAAGTCTTCATTTCCATTTCTCAAAAGAGGCCGGTTCTTATATACCCAAGCAGATCATTTACAAGCCGGATCACGACATCGGGTTTTATCAGGTGAGTCACGCCGATATTTATTATTCCATCAACAAGGATTGGTATTATCACGCAGGCAGGATTAACTAGAAAATACTAAATCAATTATTTTTTTTATTCGTATCAAATACCTCGCCGCTTGCGGCGGGGTCCGAAACACTGTTTCGGGTCCAGGGCTTGCCCTGGGGTTTGATACCAACAGGGGCCCCACGAAGTGGGGATTCATTTCTTCAAACTTCAGACTTCCAAATGCTTAATAAAATAGACAATTTACTTAGAGGGCTTGTTTCAAAAGGAATTTTGATGATCTTTGTAGGGTCATTGTTTTTTTATTACGGCTGGACAACTTATTCTCAGTACGTATACTTGGTTGAAAACGGTCAGAGACATCCCGGTGAAGTGGTCCATACTCACTGCCCTGTTCGAGGCCCTGATTACCTTTATGTGCGTTTGGACAAATCCGGCAGAGAAGTTAAAGTAGAAGAATGTGAGTCAAATTCGGAAGTCGGCGATCGGGTAACTTTACTTTCTTCCGAGGAAAACCCTGAGGAATATAGGATTTTGGAAAGAGGGGTGGTCTTAGAGTTGGCATTAATACCCTTGTCTCTTGGTTTTCTGCTCTTGGGGGCAGCCTTGCTATTTAAGTGGTGGAAAGGAAGATAAGCGAAAGACGATACTTAGAATATTCTACGGAAAATCAGGGAAAAAGACTAACAAAGAAAAAATATTGAGTATAGAGTATAATAGAGCTTACAGAGCAGGTTACAATATAGCCCCCCCCTCTTAGAACCAAGACATTTCCAAATTTTTACTCCGTCACTTGCCAAGTGGTCATACCTGATTTTACCACACAGTCATCCTGAAAAGTCGACGTCATCCTTGAATTTGCAACCTTGTCATCCTGAATTTATTTCAGGATCTATCTTTGAAGGGATTCCGAAACAAGTTCGCCGTAACAAGTCTGTATAGGCTATGTTCGGATCGACTATATCTCGTTTATGATAAAAATAGAGAACTAATTCAATTTGCTCTCATGGCCATCAGCTCGATCTTTATTCTGGTAGGACTTTACCAAATCTTTCGGTTGGTTTATAAGAAAAAATAACATGCTCGACTCCATCACAATCCAAAACTTTAAGGCAATTCAGAACGAACCGCTCATCCTCGACAACCTCGCCCAAGTCAACTACCTCGTCGGCCCGAATGGGTGTGGCAAAAGTAGCGTGTTGGAGGGGGTTTATAAATATGTATTACAGGAGATTAAGGTAAAAATACCATCATTTGTAGAAAAATTAGATAATATTGATGGATACGATAATATTTCGATTAATAATAAGCAAAAAGATATAACCTCTCAAATTAATGATTATTACTATAGACCTTTATTTATTGGTCATAATTCACAGTTTATAGCAGAATTCTGTCTTGAGCAAAACGGTCTTGATATTAAAGGAGTGTTTGAAAGATTACTTAATGAGTATTTTTACGTTGAATGGTCTTTAGCATTAGAGGTCTTGATAACTTCAGAGGAAGATAAAAAAATGAGTCAAGGAGAAATTCAGAAAAAAGTTCTTGAAAAAATCATCGAGCAATATGCAAAGCTTTCAGATCAAGAAGATGGCTATGCTAGAGAGTTTGCTAATAACGATGATTTTACTCCCGAAAAAGTGCCAAATCTTATTTTTATTGAGGAACCTGAACACTTTTTGCACCCGAATTGGCAAAAACAGATTGTAAATATTTTAGGGTGCTGGAGTAGTAGGGTTGGGATTGTCGGGTCTTACAACGATAAAAATGAAAAACATTTACCAGTTGCGGGGTTTGCTGATGAAAATGGGAGCTTCCCATATGGAGGTGAATTAGATATCAAGAAAGATCAAATTCAATTCTTCATCTCCACCCATTCCCCGTTTATTGTCAGTGCGGCGGGGAAAATGGAGGAAGACAGGTTTGAGCAGGAGTTTCTAGATTATAAGAAAAATAAAAGTTCTGAATATAAAACTTTGAAAAATAATAACGGAAAAGACGAACTTCAAGCAAAGAATTACTGGAGAAAAAATATTTATAAACCGTCACAAAAAGTATATCAAATTGAAAAAGGGACTTGTAAAAATCCGCTAGGAAATTGGGGTTATGATATGGTTGTGGAAAGTGCTGTTATGCTCGGAGCTGGGTTGGAGGATGTTTTAGGAAAGCATAAATCACCAACGGAAAATCAGTCGTTTTTAGTTTATTGTGAAGGTGGTGACGGAAAAGGAACATTGAAAGATGCCGATATTTTTAATCAATTGGCCAAACTTTGGCCGGAAAATGTTTTGTTTATTGGATGTGGCAGTTATTTGGATGTGGCAAACCAAGCTATGACAGCCAAAGAATTTTATTCTACACAACGTGGAAATGTGCAAATATTAGGCATTTTGGATGAAGACCAAGCATCAAAATATCTGGACAGAAAGGATTTAAAAACTCTTGGATACTGGGATTTAGAGAGGTTTATTCTGCAAGATAAAGAAGATAAAAACCAAAAGAATAAGACTATAATTAAAAAAGCTGAAGGCATTTGGAAAAAAAATAAAAATGATGAAAACTATCTTAAAATGCTCTCTGACCAACTCCACTCCTGCATCTTTGGAAACAAATAACAACTACTCATCAAAGCACTTAAGTTTTTCCATGGCGAGTTCGCTTTGGTCCAAGCAGTTTTTTTATAATGGTACACAATGATTTAATGTGTCACGAAGCGTAATATTTCAAATTCCGATGAAATAATAGGGGTTATTCTTTTCTTGACAATTCCCGGGGTATGGAAAATTATTCTTTCACAAAGATTTTAATTACATAAATTATTATTCAATTATGCTAGGTAACATCAAAAACACAGCGGGAATGCTTTCTAACGCCAACAAAGTGCGTCAGCAGCAGGCCAAGTTACAAGAATTGCTTTCTTCGATTCAGATTGTCGGAGTTAGTAAGAACAAAAAAGTGGAGGTAACTATTACCGGAGAGCAGAAGATTATTGATATCAAGATAGACCCTTCACTAGTTAACTTTGTTTACGAAAACTTTACTTCTCAAGACAAGGAAGATACTATGATGTCCAAGTCCATCATCGAAGCCGTTGATGACGCTATCTCCAAAGTGCAGGGCGAGGTGGTCAAGAAAATGCAAGAAACAGGCAGTATCAACGACTTGATGTCCATGATCCAAGCAGCCGGCGGAGGAACCGGAAGCGGATCTTAGT
The DNA here is from genome assembly GCA_964434775.1 of uncultured Candidatus Saccharibacteria bacterium. GTDB lineage: Bacteria > Patescibacteriota > JACMRA01 > JACMRA01 > JACMRA01 > CAYSWH01. The sequence continues at coordinate 15,845 of CAYSWH010000034.1, forward strand.
TACCGGTTTAAATACTCGTTTTTCTTGCAGTCCGGTTTTCGGATTGGTTTTGTTTTATCTTTGCAAATTGGAAAAATTAGCCGACTCGAGATTCAAGCTTGATAAAAAATTAAGCTGTTTAATATTCTCTATTTCATAGTCCTTTTAGGTTTAATTAGAAATTATTAAACATTTCTATCCATACTTTTCTTTCGTCCCACTCGATTTTTCCTCCGGGTTGGGTCAGTCCTTGCTCGGAACCTACTCCGGTAGAGACAATTAGAGTTTTTTGCGGTTTCTTGGTTTTGGCTATCTCTAGAGCTTTGAGAAAAGTTTTTCGGCGGTCTGTTTCAGAAAAATATTTTTTATTCTTAAGGTTTTCGGGGTAGTTTTTCCCTAGTAGATCAATGATATCCAAGGGGTTATCTCCCTCGTCATAATTATCCGTGGTTAGTAAAGAAATATCTGCCAGCTCCAAACTTAGATCGCCCATGATCGGCTTTTTCCAGTCGTCGCGACCGGCACCGTCTGAAGACAGAATATGGATAATTTGATCACAATAGCCTTTCTTTTTCCAGTGATTGAGAGTTTTAAGAAGTAGTTTTAGACTTTCCGGCTCGTGAGCGTAGTCTACCAAGATTGAAGTGTTGGTAAGTTTAGTGGTTTTTGGTTTCTTTTCTGATTTTTCGCTGCCTTCAAAAACAATCTGTCCGTTTCTAACGACAAATTCCATTCTCCCGGGGATTGGTTTGATGTGATCCAGGTAAGTTTGTAGGTTATTATAAATTTCAGGATTATAAATTTGGGTAATTTTGATGGCAAAAACTAGATTGTTGATGTCAAAATCAGACTGAAAGTTGGTTTTATAAACTTGATTGTTTACGACCAAGTATTTGTAAATGGAATTAACCTTTTCCTGGATTTGATAATCTGTTTCTTTTCTAACAGTAATTTGAAAAGTCTCGTTAGGTTTGACGTACTTAGTAATAACGTCAGTATAAAATTTTGCGTGTTCAAGTTGCTCCTCTTCATTTGTGCATATAAAGCCGCCATTAGACTTAAGATTTTGAAACAGAATTCCTTTACAACGGCGATAATTCTCAAAACTACCATGAGCTTCGATGTGTTCAGGAAAAAGATTTAAAAAAACTCCCGCGTCAAATTGGCCAAGTCCTAAGTGGCGGTTCTGTTCCAGGCCTTGAGAGGACATTTCCAAGACTACATATTTACAATCGTTTTCCAACATCTTCAGCAAATACTTTTGCAGGGAAAAAGAGTCAATCGTGGTCATTTTATACGGGTTAAGAAACTCTTCTCCTTTACCGGTGTAGATAACAGAGGTGGTTACATAACCTGTTTTTAGACCTGCCAGATTCATTAATCTACCGGTAAGAACTGAGGTGGTGGTTTTTCCCTTAGTTCCGGTAATTCCTACCTTAATAAGTTCTCTTCCCGGATAACCGTTTAACTGGGCGGCCAGCAAGGCTTTGCTTCCGTGTCCCAGCGGCCTAATTTTTCGAGTTAAATCTTTCCCTAATATTTTTTTTAGAACAGATAACGCTTGCTTCATTCCAAATTGGAATATTCCAAAAACCGCCTGCCTTGTCAAATAAATTTGTTACGAGGAATACTTCATTTTCTGTTCAGTTTTTTTAATAAAACAAAGATAAGCCTTTGTTTAATCGACTATGTAAAGAGCCTCACTCAAGTTAAGACAGCTGAGAATAGTTTTAAATTTTTCCAAGAATTAGACTTGACTTTGAGGTCGTAAATGAATTTGGTTAATCGATTACCAATCAAAATTTCCTCACTCCGGCGAAAGAACTGCTAGGACAGTAGGGTAATGCCTGAGGGTTTTGCAGTTGGGTTTGAGTAGAAGGTATGAGAATAGCAAAAAACTTAAAGCATATACAAAATCAAATTCCTTAAATAGTTAGTGTTGGTTATAAAGATACTTACACTACAGTTTTTGTAGTTTTGAGATCCTCATCTTTTTTACCTCCAAATTCATAATAATATATCCAAGTCCAAAAGATCAAGCCGACTGTGCAGATTAAGTTAATTACGGAAGAGGCTTGAATCAAGTCAAAGTTGATAAAATTAAATAATTGCTTAGGCCATCGAATTAGCGGTTCCATGGGCAGGTTGTTTTTAAAGGCAAAAACGTAAAGGTTGTTGGCAAAATATGACAAGTTGAATACTAAGACGATTCCAAATAAGTATTTGTAAATCCTGGTAAAAGGCTGCAAAGCCAGAAAAACCAGCCAAAAGACCAAGGCGATATGCAAATACCTGGAATGAATAGTAGTAAAGAACATGAAGTAAAGAGTACTGCTTAGAGCAGTCCAAAGTATGAAATCTTCAAATTTGAAGCTCGAAAAAGGTATTGTTTCCAGAAAAGTTTTTGGCTTTTGAATTATCTTTTTGAGAAAAAACCTTCCAGACATGGCATAATAGATCAGTCCCATGGTTAACAAATAAATCCCGTAACCGAATTGTTTGATAGTTATTTGCAATGAACCGAAGATTAGTAGCGGAGTATCAGCTCTAAACCAATCCGGATACCAAGCGAGGTTAAAAGCCGGATAGGCCGTAGCTCCCCACTGGGAAACAATATTGTCTCTTTCTAAGGGAGCTGCTACGCCGTTATACAATTTACCGGCGTCAATCAGGAGTGTAGGAATAGTAAAAAAACCCGTTACCAGTAGAGCACTTACAAAAAAGTCTACTATTGAATTTTCTTTTTTGAAAATAAACTTTAATGTAAGGAGGAGGAAAAGGGTCACTAAATAAGGAATAAGGAATGATAAAATAGGGTTTTGAGTAGTCTCAAGTAAAACTATCAAAGAGACGAAAAAAAATCCGCCTATTCCAAAGAGCATCGATATTTTTAGTGAAACTGTTTTTAAGGAATTACTGCGAACAAATGTAATTAACAATATCGGCAAGATCATTAACGGTTGTAATTTAATCCATAATCCCATTGACCATATTAAACCTGATACTATTGAATAACTTATTATAGGCCTTATTTTTTGAAGTATAAGGTGATTACCCAATAATCCGTAAAAACTTTTACTGCGACTGTACAAAAAAAGACCGGAAAGAAGACAGGAAAGAGCGATTAGAGTGTCAAATTGTCCCCAAACCCCGGAGATAAACCAAAAGGAGGGAAGTGAATAGACCAGCCCTGCAAAATTGAGAGAGAAAAACTTCCCCTTCCCGGAAAAATTACTAAATTTATAGATTAAATATACAAACAAAAGATCCGATAACCAGTTAAATAATTTTAAAGTTACTACGAATCCGAGCACTTCGGAGCTAAAAAAAACGGAAACAAGTTTACTTAACGAGACTAAAAAATATAGAAGTAAAATACTTCCCGGTAAATAATCAAAAAAACCCTCGTAATTACTCCAAAACCCAATTAAACCATTATCGAAGGCGTATTGTCCCCAAGTAAATTGAGTTTCTACGGTATCAAAATAAAAACCGTAGCCGACTAAATTATACAGCCGAAAAAAAGTGCCGATTCCTAAAAACAATAAAAACAATAAAAAAGGCGAAATTTTTAACCATTTTCCCAAATTATCAAGTATCATGCAACCCTTTTAGGATTTTAATTTTTTTTAGAATTTCTTTGGTCAAGACTTTACTTCTTTCCACTCCCGGTTGATTATAGGTGTCAATGTTAAGCATTTCTCCGAGAAAAGCAGTGTGAAGCTCAA
>CAYSWH010000035.1:0-19506 GCA_964434775.1 uncultured Candidatus Saccharibacteria bacterium
GATATTGACTACCAGTAATGCTTTTGTGTTCGGGGTAATAGCGGCTTGGACGGCCTGTAGGGACATGTTCCAGGTTTCTTCTTCAATGTCAACAAAAACAGGCGCGGCACCGGTATATAAAATGGCGTTTACCGATGCAATAAACGTAAATGCTGGCACAATCACCTCATCACCTTCCCCGATTCCCAGAGCCTCAAGCGCCAAATGCAAAGCTGTTGTACCGCTGGAGCATGCCAGGGAAAACAACCGTCCTGTATATACAGAAAATTGGTTTTCAAATTCCCGAACGTGCTTCCCCAATGATGATATCCAATTGGTATCAATGCATTGCTTCAGGTAATTTATTTCATTGCCCGTTAGATTGCTGCTTGAAATGGGTATAAATTGCATTTCTCATTTAACATTTCTTAAATAATTTAAAATAAAAAAACACACCAGTCATAAAAATCCATAAAAGAGTTACAACCCTGTCAATGATTCCTGCCATAAAAGCATTGCTAAATGATTGGGCAGTCAACTCAGCCAATCCACCAAGTATTGATTCTCTTATACCCAAATTTCCTGGTATAACAGTAATTAAGTTCAAAATAGGCATCAAGCTAATGATGAGAATAGTTTCTATTAAAGAAATAGATAGATCTAATTGCTTGAATATAACAAAAAAACGAAAAGATAATAAGATTAAGACAAATACATTAATAAAAAATATCTTTAGAATAAATACAGGTGAGCTTTTTAGTATATCAATTCCTCCTCTTAATTGTAGTAACACCATTCCGATTTTATGATTCTTTAGAAATACTGGTGTTGGGAATAGAATAATAATCTGAAAAAATATTAATAACAAAAACAAGCCTAATAAATAAAGGTTTATATACCCTTTTTGGATGAATATTATCAGATTTAACAACACCCCTAACGTACTTGAACTCGCCATAAGAAAAATAATGTTCACTGAATAGACGGCGGCAAAATGAGAATAGGAAAAATTTTTATTGTATTTCAAGTAAATACTATTGTAGATAGATCCAGCGCTAAGTGGCAAATAGTTTCCTAATGATCGAATTGAAACGAGGCCGAACCATTCAAAGAATTTTAAGTTTACATCAAATCTTTTTAAAAACATATAGAGCTTATAACCATTGCATATTTGGGCACTTAAGAACAATAATGAGATGTAAACTAATGCGCCATATGACAATTCATATAATTTAGGATAATTTATCCAAATGTCCTTTGTTATATAACCAATAAGGACGATTACGAAAATGCTTAGCGCTACTTTTACTTTACTTCTCATTCGAGGTCACTTTAGCAACCTTTTCAAGCCAAAGCGGTTCTTTGCCATAATCCAATTCCTGCATCATGTCTCCACAAATATTGTGCATTTTTTTTACATAAAATTCATTCCATTCTGGCCAGTCAGGAAATTGATTGTACTCAACTTTATTGACACGATTTAATATAATATCGCCTATTTCATCTGTTTTATATGATGGATTTATAAATTTTATGAGCATCATTAATCCTACTCTATTATTAAAAAACACATCCTCATATTTTAAAACCAAACTATCTGAATATATGGCTTGGTTTAGCAATATTGTATTAACATTTTTCCAATAACCCAAAAGCTTCTCAAAGGATATCAGATTTTGCCCTTTTGTTGGATCATACCGATTAAGACCTAATTTTAAAACTAAGTCTCGCTTATTAAATAGCTGCTCTTTGCGTAAATTTGAACGTACCCAAGTTCTTGGATCTCTAACTAAAATAACACTTTTGAATTTCTCGAAATACTTTGCGAAAACTTCAATCATTCCAAACAATTGTGGATTAGCTTCTACATAGCGTATATTATCGGGTAATTTTCTTAAGAATCTCCGAGACCTAAGATACATACTGAACGCGGTTTGCTGTGAAATTTTATTGTTCAAATAATTAGTATTAATATTTCGCGATCCTAAGGAATTATTAAGCTTACCAATTATAAATGTATTGATACCAACATCCTTTAGTCGCTTGAAATTAACTAAAGGAGTTCTTATATTAAATGTGTCTGGTTCATGAACTGAATAGCTATCGGTTATGCTTCCTAAGTATCTTCCCAGCCAATTGGTTCCGGTTCTACCTGTTGATGTAATAAGAATAAAATTCAATTTATTTATATCCATTATATATTGTCCATCCAGAAACTGGCATTTTGGGTTACGATGGAGGTAGTTCTCTGCAGGCTCATCGCTTCGGCCTTCTCAATTGGTACGACTTCCCGATATTACCGGTCTTCTTGAGGGGACAAGCAACAAAATAAAAACGCTCCAACGAACAGCCTATGGCTTCAGGGACAAGGAGTTTTTCAATCTCAAGTTCAAGGCCCTGCACAAGACCAAGTACGCTTTAGTCGGATGAACCATTTTTGGAATGCACCCGTACCACATTGTTATCGTTCCAAGGTATCGAAAAAAGATGATGGAGCTGGATATCTCTTAATCATTGAAATATATCCAGCGGGCCTTTCCTTGCGTAAACGCCCCCACGGGGGGGGGGCTTCCTGATGCTACCCGCTATGTGGGTGAAGCCTAACTCAGCGCTTTACCCGCATAATTGCTCTCAACCTCACGATGAGCAACAAAACGGGGCGGGACAGGTGATATGCAGTATTGCGGTAGGCCATGAGGACATCCATCTTGCCTCGATAAAGGGTAACAAACCCCGCGTCGGCATAGAGCTTTCGAGCTTGGGTGTTTCCGCGGGCGACTTGCAGAAGGAGCAACGCCCAGGGTGGAAGTGTTGCCACCACCGATCGGGTGAGTCGCTTGCCCAAACCCTGCCTTTGTTGATCCCGATGGATGACCAGAAAGAAGACCCTCACCCCCCACTGCCGTCTCCACCCCCCGAGCCCCACCCAGTGACCGCCGGAGTCCATAAGCACATGAAGAGCTTCTGCACGCAGCAACGCATCCTCACACAAGCCAAAAGTATAGCGTTCTTCCTGAAGCGATAGCAAGAAACGGCGCAGGGCGTCCTGTTCTCGCACTACTTGGCGACGATCCAAAGGGATAATTCCAAACTCGCCGGTGTCTGTCATGGATGGTTCCCGAACATAAGCTCCGCGGACAGTCTGTCTGATGCCAGCATCAATTGATGCAACATCTTACCATTGTGTTCCAACCGGATACACACGGAATAAGCAGGGTCACCAAAACGGTAGCGATTAAAAAGAACAAGCCAATCAGAAACGTTTGAAGAAGCGATTGGCAAATCAGGCTAAGTACCTCGGTTTGCAGATTGTTCCGGCATAAATTCAAGTTTTGTTACTTAGAAGAATATTTTTCTAACGGTTTTTGCTACAAACACAGTAAAATCCATGGTGTTCTTATGTATTGTCAATAAATCCATAAGTATAACCGGTGCATAATAATTAAAATAAACTGTTGATATCAATATATTCATAATAGCTGCTTATACTGATTTACAATTTCCCTCCAAGTATACTGATTTTTAATATAATTCCTCGCAAGATTTCCCTTACAGATTTTATCCTTTTTAAGAGATACGGCAAGCAAAGCACTTAATTCTTCAACATTCTCAGACTCAAAATAAAAAGCCCCTTTGCCGTCTTCAATAGCGCCGATGTTGCCACCAACATTGCTTATTATCGCAGGCGTACCACAGGCCATGGCCTCAAGTGCGGCGGTGGCCGAACCTTCTGTATCACCGCTGCTATCTACACAAGAAGGCAGCACATAAACATCCGCGGATTGCAGCAAGGGTACGATATGCTCCTCGGGCAAAAAGCCTGGCATAATGACCAAATTTTCCAAATTATATCTTGCGCGGTATTCCAATAATTCCCTTTCCTTGGGGCCTTTACCACCTAAAAGTAATTTCACCTTTTTCCGCTGCTCGCTTAATCCGTGAAATGCCTTTAAAAGGTGTATATGTCCTTTCCGCTCAACCATCCGGCCCGTGAAAAAGATGACTTTTTCATCAGGCATTATGCCGTATTTTCTCAATAATTGTACGTTTTTGGGACCAGGTTTGTAATAATCGGTGTCTATTCCATCCGGGATGAGGTGAATATCATTTCGCCCACTAATTTTTTTTACAGCTTCTACGGTAGCGCTACTAATACCGGCAACCGCATCTGCTTTTTCTACTGCTTTTTTGATATAAGGAACCAAAAACATCATTTTACCATGTAAAACAGGGAACAATTCAGCGCCATACGCAGTCGTAATTAACTTACATGCCGTCAATTCTTTTATGATTGCACCTAAATAGCCCCCCGGTACAATCCAATGGGGGTTTATTATTTCTATCTTATATTTCTTTATCAAGAATAGCGCTTTTAGCAAAAACATTCCTGAAAGAAAGGGGACAAGCAATTTATTTCTAAACTCTTTAATATTTTCCGGAATACCTTTGCCATAGGTAAGGGTTTCCAAACGCCAATGAAAGAAATAGTGAAAGCGATGTATATGTACACCATCCAAGCTTTCAAAATTCATTGTATTTTTGCTATGCGGGGTAACAACGTGTACTTGTGAACCAGACTTTACCCATGTTTTCGCCAAATCATGCACAAACTTTCCATGCACTTTATTCCCAGCAAGCTCTTGCCTACCTCTAGGATAAACAGTGGCAATAATCAATATATTATCTATGCTTTTCAAGACATCCTTCCGCAGCATTTTTTCTTCAGGCTTATTTACCGATACTATTTTTTTAAGAGCAATCTTTTTATAATTAACATTTTCTTTGCGGCCATGGCTCCCAAGTTAATGACATAGGCTGCACCGTTGATAGCGCAATGTGTCCTCTTAGTTCGCCCTAACGGACCATTCAGAGTCAGGTACGGCCATCTTAAAACCGAAAAAATCATTGATTAATCGGCTCACTATATCGGTACCAAAAATATCGGCCATCTTCATTTTCCGGTAATTTGGATTTGCTCCATATCGTTTTTCTAAATACCCATTTTTCCATTTTCCAATGTGTGCATAGCGTTGAATGATGTCGTTCCGAATCAGGTTTTCCATTGGCAGAAGCCCTGGCTGCCAGAAAGGAACTATAATGTGGCCGATCCAGCTTTTCCAACGGGATCGGGACAAACGATAAATGGACCGGCCGAAGGCCAGCGGTTCCCGAGTGATATGGACGATGGCGACATCGCTTGAGTAAACCCAACAATCCGGGATCATCATCGACGAAAGCGGATCGGTCAAAACCAGATACCCGTCCGTCGGGCAATCCGAAAGCAACCACCGAAAACATTGCCTTCTAATCCGATCCGCCGTCTTCCAATCATAAGTCAGATTTCCGATTATGTTAATCAACCGGGACTTTGGCAATTGGTGGGCCACGAAAAATGAATCCGGGAGATATTGCCCTAAAATCTGACTCAGGCGCAACGTACCACATCGACCGGTGGAAACAAAAACCATTGATTTCATAGTACCGCTTTGATCCGGTTTATGGCCCCATCAGCCAGCCATTGTATGCCGTAATCCACGACAGTAGTCGCCCATCTTTCAGGATGGACTTGAAATACCAGCCGGGGATGCGGCTGGTTGCTCAGATAGGCAATCAATACCTTTCCATTCGGAAAGTCAATAGCGCAATCCGATTTTACCCGATCCCGCCGGTTGGCGCGGTTAGTTGTCCAGTTTCGACCGGTGTCGCTCACATAAAGGATATCCTGGTAATCGATATCCAGGTAGATTTCTCCGAGGATGTTGAGCCGTTCTTTCAAAAAGCGACGATGAATTCTATCCCGCCAGAGATCTCGATCATCAACGGGACTCAGCGGTCGCCCATGCATGGAAACCGTCCTCACCGGCGCGATCCGTCTGAGCTTTTCAAGATTTCGATGGAAATCCGCCAAAGCCGCATCCATATCTCCCTTAACGTCGGATAGCGATTCGTAATGATAGCCGATTTCATGACCCATTCGATGAATCCGTCGGATTATCTTCGGTTTGAGCGTATGTTGCTTAACCCGGAAATAGTAGGTCGATCGAATGCCCAATGAGAGCTCCAAAGCCGCCATTGCCAGCGCATGGCCAGGCTTGCGATCCACATCATGACGAATCAGACAATAGGCGGATGGAAGGACCGGCAGTTGAAAGAATTCATCGAACCGGAGAATCACCGGATAAGCGCGGCTGATCGCCAACAGGTATCGACGGTAGGCATGAAGCGTGAAATCTATCATTTCAAATGCTTATTGGCTTCCATGTCGAACCACATGGCAAAGAGCGTAAATTGGCTAGCGCTCATAAAGGCGAAAAATGCGGCCAGGGCATTGATCCTCGGGATGTGCCCAAACGCACCCCAATAAAAAAAAACACGGGCGAAAAGCAGGATAGACGCGAGGCCGAGAAATCCACCAATCGTGTAAAAGAAAATCAGCGGATGGAAATCCCGGATGATATATTTTTCCTTCATCCGCCAGAGAAACATTTTGACTAATAACCAACTGATTGAAAAAATAACCTTTCTGATCTTTATTCCCGATTTCTCTCCGATATGATAAACCGGATCTATTGGGACATCCATTACTCGGAACTGTAGGACATTCAGCCTTACCAGGAGGTCGTTGGGCTGACCATATCGTCGATACATTTGATCCCAGTCGATAGCATGTAATATGTCTTTATTGGTAACCGTATATCCTGATTGAGAGTCGGCTATATGCCAGTAGCCAGATGCGATTTTGGTTAAAAGGGAAAGGAATGCGTTTCCAAAATATCGAATTTTCGGAATTTTTTGGTAGGCCTCGCCAGTGAAAAGCCGGTTGCCCTTGGCATAATCGGTTCGGTTTTCAGCTACCGGATCGAGCAAATCCGGAAGGTTCTTTGGATGCATCTGGCCATCACCCGCCATCACCACGGCCAGATCGAAATCATGATCTCTTGCCCAGGAGTATCCGGTTGCGATGGCACCCCCAACGCCCAGGTTTTTTTCATGCTCAATCAGTGCGATACGTTTCTGGCTGTCCAGATATGATTTGACGACCGAAACACTTTGATCCCGGCTTTGATCATCGACCACGACAATTTTGTCGATATAGTCCGGCATGGTTTCGATGACGCGCCCAATCTGGGTTTCCTCATTGTAAGCCGGAACAATAGAGCATACTGTTTTTCCTTTATACATACAAAAAGTCCTTAATTGTTAGTGTGCAATTAAAGCATATAGAGTGGGAAAAAATCTTAATAATATGAAATTAACGAACAACATTTAATGGCAGCAATACGTTATCCCTTCTTATGCGCCCTTATAAAAAATCCAACCAAGTGCTTCATTCCAAAATATCCAAGCAGTATAATTAAAAATCCCCAACATATTATTGTGGTAATAAAGCCGAAAAATAGCACTTTAGGCATGAAAATGAGGTCAATTTTATGTGTGCCCTTTTCTACCGGAATTGCCTTCATGATATAGTTTGCACGTAGTATGTTCACCGGACTTCCATCTACGTATCCTTTCCAGCCTCTATGGTAGTTATCCCCAATTATTATTAACCCATCACGTTCGGTTCGAACAGTTAACTCAATCTTATCCGATCTATAGTTTTTAATTCTAATAACCTCTTTGTGCTTTGGGGTATAAGACTTATCTTTTACAAAATTATAGGGCAATTCTCCTTCTATAATTGCTTTAGATTGGAAATCTTCATACGTAAGGTTCCCCAGTAACTTGTAGGCATCCTTTTGGTCAGACGCAAGATAATAGTCAGACACGAAAAATATTCTTGGGAAGGCGCGCAGGTTTTCGTAAATAGATATTTCGCCTCTATAAACGAGTTTCAGAAATGATGAGTTAATCTCCCAATTTGATGGCGCCAAGATATACTTCGTGTTTATGATATCTAACAACGGAGAGCCGATACGGTTAAAAACAATCCATCGACTGATTCGATCTGGCACCGGACTTTTTGGCCCTTTTTGACTTAAATGAATATACTCTCCATATCTTTTTGGGAAAAATGACCCATACCCTCCGATATCTTCTATTCCAAATGGTAAAAAACCTTGGTGGAAAAATGGACCTACCGTCATAATCCGATATTTCGTTCGATCCTTTTTTAGATAATCGATCGCGGGAGTAGTAGGATATTCGTATCTTTTGGGAGAAACTGTATTATAATTATTGCCATAATTCAACAAATCATAAGACAAAACAATCGCCAAAAAACAACAAAGCATTATCTTTTTTTTATCGTCATTGATGTACAACATCGAAAATAATAGAAAAAAAGTTGACAAGCTCATAAGCACAGGATGAAATAGGATAGGAGAATTATAACTGAAATGCTCTCTTACTTTTTCAGGTATATGAGCCCCTTTTTGCAACCACGATCCCAAAGCCCATCTGGCTCCTGTTTCTGTTTGAACAAACAAAAAAAGTCCGACCGCGCTTATGGCTAACAGTCCCCATATAAGGATAAGCCACTTCTTTTTATCGTTCTCTTTAATAATGATATCGGCACCTATCCCCGCCATCATGGAGATTGAGAAACCAAATATATAGAGTATTCTTGTAGGTGTTGATAGGTTCAAACCTGGAACAAATTTTGCCAATGGATAGTACATAAGGCTGCCCATCGCCATCGTAAGGCAGATTGCCGAAACTATTCCGTAGAATCCTCCATATTTCCTACTTCCCATGAATGGAATACAAGAAAGAGCCAAAAAAAAACCTATAATTCCAGGATATAGACAAAGCTCGTTATAATTATTATAGATTTGGCTATTATAGTTCTTTGGTACAAATGATATGTCGAGGCGCGGGCTCCCGTAAAAATCTGGAAATAGCAAAGTCACAAGATATTTCGGAAGTACTTGACCGGTTCTTTTGAAAAGTTCTTGATATTCAAATGGCTCCCGCTGGTTATCACTTAATACGGTTATGTGGCTTGTAAAAAAATTGGCTGAGACAATTAAGCTGATTATCATAGCAGCTAAAGGTCCTAACAGTATTTTATTAAAAGTCTTTTTGATGCACTGAGTTTTACGTAAGACTACAAAAAAGCGGAATACTATATAAACAAAAAGAAAAAGAAGCTGATATATAAGGACATGTGCATAAAAAGTAGATATGGCCAATGAAATTGAGCAGATCATGAACACAAAAATACAAACTGATTTCCGTTGCCACCATTTCTCAAACAGGAAGAGGGTTAGGGAAAGTGTAAATGCCATCATTGGCAGGTGTTCGAACTCCAGCCACACCATTATGTGACCGTTAAGCATCCATGATATTGCGCCAATAACGGATGATAGCCGGGCAAGCCCGATTTCTCTCAAGTATAAATACGTGAAGATGCCTGTACCTGTTAAATGAAATAGAAGTATCAGGTCATGTGCTGTAGTGATAGAAAATAAAGAAAAAAAGAGGTAAAGAAGTGGATTACTATAATAAGTAAATGGCACACCACAAAAGTTAAAGGGATACCACAAATCTAGCGACCCGGATAAAATCGTATTCTGAAAGATTAGGTGAGCAGGATAAAAAAGCGAAAAATATAAAGCATGAATGGGATCTGTAATCAGGGTATTGTTCGGTCTGAATCCATCTGAGAAAAAAGGCGACCAAGGAAGATATTTTCCTAAACAATCAAATGCATAAAAAGTCTTCCCATCAATAAAAACTGCCTGAAAAAAAATGAGCACTAGACTGCATAGAAATAGTATCGCCCATACATCCTTAGCTCTATGATTTAGGAAGCTCATACCAACTCTCATAAATAATCCATCAACTTTTATGTGTTTTGTTTATGCTGGTGGGCAACAAATTATTCAGGTTTAAAATTTTCATCGTCAATAGGCTTTCGGAATATAAATTCAATTTCATAAAATCCCCCTACCCAAAAGCACCAGATACGAGAGCAAAAAGAAGGCGATATGTTGGCAAATATATCGACCAGCAACCCAATTGTTGATAAAACATAAAATATAAATGGAGACAATATTTTTTTCATCAAATATTTCTGTGAAAACCACTTTAGCTTCATGCTTGCGCATGCAAAGCTCACCCCTGTGAATCCACCGGGAAATTTGTCATCAAAATATTTTGGAAATGTGACGTCGAACCCCGCTTTATGCTGAGGGTGGCTTAAAGCCCGGCTAAAGTGAGGAACTCTAATTTCTAGTCTCCCACCGGTATTTAGTATTCGATGCAATTCTTTCATGACCTCGAACGGCTCACTTAAATGTTCGAGTACATGATCTGCTTCGATAATATCGAATACGTTATTCTTGAAAGGATAGGGTATTTGATCAAGATTCAGTAGAATATCAGGCTTTGTTCGCTCTGATATATCACTATTTATGTATCCTTCTTTTTTAAAATCCCCGCACCCCAGGTTTAGCTTCTTCATTGGTTATCCTATCTTACGGTTTAGCCTCTTTTGTATCGGCTTAATGAAAAAGTGTATTTGTTACCGCCTACCCAATTGCCCCTTGACCAATATTGATTCTCTATCCGCGCCACACCCTATTATTTCAAGGTGCATGTGTCTCACCCACTGACACAGAGGGCTACATGGCCAGACATCCTTATTCGAATCGCCAAATAGATGGCTAAGATTATTATGCGTATTCAGGTTATAGCTTATCAAAAACGGATTCATCCACCACGTAAATCATGACATGGCGCACCCCGTAATTGGGGAAATCGGATTTGAAGTCGATTCGAGGATATCGATCTTCCAAGCCTTCATAAAACCGTCGCCACAACTCCATCTGCCGATGAAGGCCATGCCGGTCAAGAATCTCAATTTGCTGGCGAAGATGGTAATCTTCCAGCATGACCACATCGACTCTGGATTCAAGGGATTCAAATGTCGGCGGCAAAAACCCGCGCATCAGTTGGACGTTCAGGTAGGGAAAAGCCAAAGTATCGAAGTCGAACCGATAGTCGAGATTGAAAATCGGCGGATTGGCCCAGGCGTGCTTATAAAAAGCCACCCTTGCCCCCGGCTTGATGTGCTCCTGGAAAAATCGTCGAGGTGCCAAACGAGTCCGCTCAATGGATATTTCCCGTTGCTCCGCCTCGATACAGAGCCCCCGATACTCGACCGCCGACAGGACCAAAGACGGAACGAGGACGAGCATCCCGAGCCCAATGATGATGACCCGGCCCGCGTTTAAGCCTCGAAAACGGGGAATATCATGAATCAAAACCGAGAAACCGGCGGCAATAATGAAAAGGTAAAGGGGGATGAAATGAACACCCCAGCGGGGAACCTTGGGGCTTAACGCTCCCAGAATCGAAAACAGGACAAAGCAGAGTAGCAATACAATCCGGCTGTCCTGCTGATGGCTTCGCTCATTCCATCGTCGAATGGTCGTGCAAGCGACCAGCCCGACCATGATCACGGCCAACAATAGAAAAACTATACCATACCCGCTAAAAAAGCTCCAATTATAATAAGTATAAGGCTCCTTATCCAAGGCTCCATACCACGCGGAAAGCTTGGCCAGGCGGGCCATCCAGATATCCCCAATGATGTCCCAATTCAATAGATAGCGAAGCATCAAGAGTCCAAGCACCGCTCCGAACGCGGCGCCAAACCGCCACACCACCCCTTTCCCGAGCCGCCGGTGATATTTCAGCATGAAAAGCGCGGTCATGGGGATTACCAGATGACTGAGCATATTGGGCTTGGTGTTGGCCAGCATCGCGGCGCAAATTCCAGCTAAAATAAACGGCCAGCTCTTCTGGGGAAGCTGGAGCATACGGAATGTCAGATAATAGAGCGCCACGATCAGAAAGAGGATCACGTGATCGATGCGCAGCAGATCCACAGAGAGCCGCTGAGGGCTGAACAAAAAAAGCAGGCTCAGGATCAGGGCCACAAGGTTACTTCCAAACAACCATCTCACGGCGAGACAAAAAAGACCCACGGACAGGGCCGAAAGGATTGCGTTGGTATGACGAATGGTAAAGATGAGCAGGGTTTTAACGTCCAACAGAGCCCGGTCCAAACGCAGGAGATAGTTGACGTTGGAAACCAGATTCGCGGCAGCGGCGTAGATCACGAACGGAGCGTCGAGATAGGGTTTGTCCGGATCAAGCTCGGGCAGAGCGGAAAGGTCGAATTGCCGGACTGCGGCGTAGAAGCCGGCGGTGACGGGAATCGTGTAAACCTGTGAATCGGGCTCAAACGCGAACTGATAATACCGGTCAATGAGCGGGAAGGTGGCGAGCCATCCGGCAACGGTCAATGTCACCGCCAGGATCATGGCCCAATTACCGGCCTTGTCCATGGCTTCGACACGTTTGATCGGGTCCCGCGCCATTTTCAACTGAGACCCCGGATTACCCGATGCCATTTCCCGGAAACCGACCACTCCAGCGTTGAAGCAGCCAGGCATTCCAGAGAAAAAGCCGATGATCTCCCCGCTGCTCACGGTGGGCATTAAGCTGGTCGATCACAAACCGACCGTTTAAGCCCATTTCAGCGACGTCTCCGTCTGGCCATAGATGGCCCTCTCGGAACCATTGTCCCACCGGGACCCCAAACCCTTTTTTGGGTCGATGGATCACCCATTCGGGCAACAGCGGGGTCAAAGCTTTTTTGAGAATATATTTGGTCCGGCCGTTCCGGTACTTCCAGTCGGCCGGTATTCGGCGGACGAAATCGACCAGATCGATGTCGAGAAACGGCGCCCGGACTTCCAGGGAATGCATCATGCTCGCCCGATCCGCCTTGACGAGGATATCGTCCTGGAGATAGAGCCGAGTGTAAAACTGGAGGGTCTGGTCCACCAGATCGCGGCCCCCGCAAGCATCCCAGTGCTCAATGGCTTCCGAATAGATGTCCTCGATGTCGGTGGGCTCGGCGAAAAGAGAGTCGATCTCAGCCGGCTCCAGGGGCCCTAACCAGACGGGATTCCAGAGCTGTTTCGGGTAGGAAAGCCCCCTTAAGGTCCGGTTGATCCGGAAATCGAGGCTCATGTTCCGATGGGAGACCGGCAGCCGGCTTGCCGCCATTCGAATCCCGTGATGAAGCGGCTTCGGAACCAGGCGGCGGTAGATCTCGGCCATTTTAAGCGCCCGGAAGGGATCGTAACCCGCAAAGAGCTCATCGCCGCCGTCTCCCCCCAGTGCAACGGTGACATGGCGCCGGGTTTCCCGGCTCAGAAGAGATGTGGGGAGAATGGAGCTGTCGCCCATGGGCTCATCCAGATGAGACACCACCTCGGGCAGAATCGACCGAGCCCTCTCCACTGAAAACCGTCGCGCATGGTGGTCGGTCCCCAGCAGATCAGCGACCCTTCGAGCATATTCCGATTCGTCAAAACTCTCCTCTGAAAAGCCGATGGAAAACGTCTTCAAACGGTCGGCTCCAACGGCTCGAGCGGCAAAAGCCGCAATGGCGGATGAATCGATGCCGCCGCTCAAGAACACCCCGAGAGGCACATCGGCCATCAACCGGCGCTGGACCGCCCGGTCCAGCAGCTCCCGAATCCGCTCTTCCACTCTGGCTTCCGGCTCGGCTGAAATCGACGCATCCGGCTCGAGGACGAGCTCCCAGTATTTCCGGATCCGATGGGAAAAGTCCCCAATGCTGAATTGGAGATTACACCCGCCGGGCAGCTTGAAAACGTCTGAAAAAATGCTATTGGGAGCGGGTATAAAGCCGTAGGCAAAATACTTTTTCAGGCTCCGGCGGGATCGGCTCGTGGGGACCGATGGGTGTTTTGCCAGCGCCGTCAGCTCGGAGGCAAAGGCAAAGGTTCCCCTCTGAACCGTATAAAACAAAGGCTTTTTACCGAATCGATCCCGGCTGAGAAACAACTCCATCCGGGTTCGGTCGTAGATCGCAAAGGCCCACATCCCGTTGAGTCGTTCCGGCAGCCCCGCCCCCCATTGCCGGTACCCATGGAGCAAGACCTCCGTGTCCGAGTGATCCGTTTCAAATCGATGTCCGCGATCCATCAGCCGCTGTCGCAGGTCCAGATGGTTGTAGATTTCGCCGTTAAATACCACGCCCAGACTCCCGTCTGGGGTCCACATGGGCTGAGCGCCCCCCTCGATATCGATAATGGACAGCCGTCGATGGCCGAGGAAGACCCCATTTTCCCGGTCCTCATGGTGCCCTTCGCCATCCGGCCCCCGATGGCGAAGGGCCGCCGTCATCCGGCGGAGATCATCCACCGTGCCTTCGCCGACAAATCCGCAAATCCCGCACATCATCGCCCCCGCCCGGCCGTTCTCACTAATTGATTACCTTTTCGATCAGGTAAGGCCGCTTGTTCTGGGATTCGAAATAGGTCCGCATGAGGATCTCCGCCAGCATGCCCAAGAGGAGGGCGATGCCTCCCATCAGGATAAAAAGAACCGTTAACGTTGGTAAAGGAGTCTCGATAAAGGTTTTCCCGCCCCAGAATTTGTAATAAATCATCAGGAGAAAGGTACATCCCGCGAGGATCAGATTGAGGAGGCCAAATCCCCCGAACAGGTGAATGGGGTGCTGGAAATGCCGATCCAGAAAGCGGATCAGGGCCAGATCCAGAATCACCCGAAAGATCCGGGAGAGGCCGTAATGGGAAGCGCCCCGTTCACGGGGCCTGTGGTTCACAACGATCTCGGTCACTCTCGCCCCCTGCCAGGAGGTAAATACGGGGATAAACCGGTGAAGCTCTCCGTAAAGCCGGACTCCCTTGAGGACATCCCGTCGGTAGGCCTTCAGGGAGCAGCCGTAATCGTGGAGGTGGACGCCGCCGACTTTGGAAATCAACCAGTTTGCGATCCGGGAAGGCAGTATCCGGGAAAGCCGCGCATCTTTCCGCGCTTTCCGCCAACCGCTGACGACGTCATAGCCCTCGTCGAGCTTGTCGATCAGCATCGGGATGTCCGCGGGATCATTCTGGTTGTCCCCATCCATGGCCACGATCACGTCCCCTTGGGCATGATCGAATCCAGCCATCATGGCCGAGGTCTGCCCATAGTTTCGAAGCAGATGGATCACCCGGATTCGGTCATCCCGTTCCGCCATTTCGGTCAGCATCTCGCCGGAGCCGTCTTCGGATCCGTCATTAACCAGAATCAACTCGTATTTGGCTTCCATCCGCTCTAATTCAGCCATTAGCTCTGCTATGAGCGACTCAAGATTGTCGGCCTCATTGTGAATCGGAATTACCACGGATAGCTTCATTGCTCACCTTTAACATCATTTTCGTTAGGGATCGGCTCGGGGAAGCGGCGTGATCGGAACATTCCCATTTTGACCAGTCGAAACGTAAACGCGGTGGCCAGGCAACCGAGTCCGTACCGGAGGCTTCGGCGGAAGTTGATGGATGACGCTTCGGGAAAATACTTCGTGGGACAACTGACCTCGGCCACCATATAACCGAACCAGATGATCTGGGCGAGCATCTGGTTGTCGAAAACAAAGTCATCAGAATTGAGCTCGAGCGGCAGCCGTTCGAGGAGCTGTCGGGAAAAGGCCCGGTAGCCGGTGTGGTATTCGGACAGCTTGGCGCCGATGAAAAGGTTTTCCACAAAGGTCAGGAAGCGATTGGCCAGGTACTTCCAGAACGGCATCCCTCCTTTTAAAGCATATCCCCCCAGAATCCGTGATCCCAACACGCAGTGGTAGAGGCCGTTGCCGATCATCGAGGCCATCGCCGGAATCAGCTTAGGAGTGTACTGGTAATCGGGATGAACCATGATGACGATATCCGCCCCCGCCTCGAGAGCCAGCCGGTAACAAGTTTTCTGGTTTCCCCCATACCCCCGGTTTCGCTCATGGGGATGGACCGTCGTGTTCGGCAGGGACCGGGCGATCCGGACCGTCTCGTCCCGGCTCATGTCATCGACCACGATTACCTGATCGACGATCTCCTGGGCCATCACCTCATCATGGGTCCGCTTGAGTGTCCGCGCCGCGTTGTAGGCCGGCATAATAACCACGATTCGCTTACCTTTGTACATGATCGTCCGTCCGGTTCCGATTGCGGGTTTGATCCGGAGGCTCCGGCAACCGATCCTTGACCGCCATTACCCGCCGGAGATTATGTTGGGCATCGCTGAAATCCGGCCGAATCGCCAAGGCTGCCCGAAAATGGGCAACCGCGGCCGATGCCTCTCCTGACCGATACAGAGCGACCCCGAGGTTGTTGTGAATTCTCGGTTGGATCGGACTCAAGGCCAAAGCTTTTTGATACTCGGCAATGGCCGCCCTCAGCCGTCCCGATTGGGACAATGCCAGCCCGAGATGGGTATGGGCAAGCGCATTATTTTGGGTTACCCGGAGGGTATGGGCAAACAGCGTGGCGCTGTTTTTCCAGTATCCGACCTGCTGAAAGGTCAGGGTCATGATGCCTACCATCGCAATAGCTGTTGCGCCCGCAAGGCCGAGACGATACCCCTGTCGCATCGGCAACAGATCCGGAAGTCCCCAGGCAATGATGATGAACAGGCCGATCAGGGGAATATAAGTATAGCGATCCGCCATGGCCTGGGAGCCGACCTGAACGATTCCGATCACCGGGATCAACGTCCCGAGATACCAAAGCCAGCCAACAAGAAAATAGGGCCGAGATCGGCCCCATAGAAAAACCAGCACCGTAACGCTCGCGATGAGCAAGGCGGCTCCACCCACCCTCGGGCCGGTTATCCCCTCGGGGCGGAGTGGATAGAAAATCGCGAGCTCAATCGGCCGGAACATCTTAGCAATATACCCCGCATAGGCAAGAATCGCGTTGCCTGCCCGGTCCCATGGGGACAGGGCTTCAAGAGAGCGGACCGCGCCCCCCCCTTTTTGAGCGATCAGAGTGATCACGGCCGACCCGACTGCAAGCCCGATCAGGGGGAGTTTTTCCAGAAGGCACCATTTCCAGCCGCGTTTTACCAGCCGGTTGAGCGGCCAGATGTCGAGAAGGAGAAGGACGGCCGGCAGGGTCACCAGCATCGGTTTGGCCATCAGTCCGGCCGCAAGCGCGCAAAAGACCGCCAGATATCGGCTGATAGCGGGCCGGGCCGCATAACGCGCGTAAGCGAGCAGGGTCAGCATCCAGAAAAAGGCGCTGAGCACATCTTTCCGTTCGGATATCCATGCCACGGATTCAACATGAAGCGGGTGCAACGCGAACATCGCGGCCACGGTGGCACTCGGCCATCGTCGCCCGGTCATGCTATTGAGCGCGAAAAACAGCAACAGCGCATTGGCCAGATGGATGCCGACGCTGATCAGATGATGAGGGCCGGGGCGAACCCCGAAGAGGGAGACATCGACCATGTGCGAGATCCAGGTGAGGGGATGCCAGTTGCCGGCGAAATGGGCGGTCAGTGCCCATCGAATCCCTTCAGAGGTCAGCCCGGATCGGACCCATGGGTTGTCGTAAACATAGTCCTCGTCATCGAAATTAATAAAACCGTGATCGGAAACCTGACCGAAGACGGCCAGGACCGATACCGCCAGGAAGAGACCAATCAGAAAATTCCCATGAACCGGAAGGATAAATCGTCGGTCTTGGGACCTCCTAACGGCCATCCGGTCCCCCGATTATAAGCTCCGACGGCATCGGCATCCGCTTGTCCCGCAAGGATTGAACCACACAATATCTTTTTTATTACAGGACTCTGACATCTTTCGGCGATTATAACTATATGATATTACAATAAATGAAAATGGACACGGCTTTTTGCCATAACAAGTTAAAACCAAAAGAATCGTCATGTACATTTTCCCAAAGAGTGTAAAGGTCCTGTATTAGCAGTTGAAATCATTCAATACCCCCAAATAGAAGCTTCTACTTTTGGGTTGTTTGTCTCTAACCAATGAATATTAATTATGTTAATGCCTTTATGAAGCTCAAGCAGGGCTATCTTTGCAAATTGAAAGTAAGACTTAACGCGAAAAGATGACAAAAAAACCGAAGATTTTGCTTCTAACTGAATAATAATTGAATAGTGGTATGTCGGTGTTGATGTCAGATCAGCAAAGAAGGCATCGGTAGAAAGGTTAAGATCCCCTACAAATCTATGTTTATGTTTTATGTTATTTTGCGGATCTGAAAGTATTAGCTCAACATCTCCTTTGGACTGAACGGCACTTGAAATGTCCCCTCCAACCAAAGGGAAGGGAGAGTTAAAACTAATTTCGACGCTACCTTCTTTGGAAGAATCGTTAATAAGTTTAATTCCATTTTCTAACCTTTCTACTTTGATTCTACCTGATGAAGACTTCAAATCAATATAACTTATTTTATAATCAAAAAATCCATTATAATATTCAGGGACATTTTGAGGGTATTTCCCAAGAAAATATTTTCCCTGATTCCGATCTATAAAAACTATTTTTTCTTGTGGTCTTAATTTATAGTTTATTTCGTGTCGTGCCTTTCCGCTTTTAATCACTTTTTTTCGCCCCTTGGCATATAGGCTGACTTGTTGAGTAATCAAAATGTTTTTATGCTTATTTGATAATGCATCAATTTTTGATACGTTATCACCAATATTAGAAATCTCGCTAACACTTAATATTTCAGATGTCTTCTTATTATAAAAGCAAATATCTCGGTCCGCATCGAACATTCTCCATTTTCCATTTGCATATATTTCCGAAACGACATGCTTGCCTCCGCCTATAACCCAAGTTCTTGCTTTCAAACCTGTTTCTTCAGCTAATTTCGAAAGCACCCTGGCCGTATCATCGCAAAAACCATAGCCGTAAATACTTAAATATTTGATGACGTCATGTTCTTCATCATTCTCCGTAACAGGCAAAAAATGATAGCGATTTTCTACGACAAATCTCCAAATCGATTTGGCCTTATCCAATTCATCGTCGATGGAATTAAAACCAGCAGATTTTATCAAATTTCTTACAGTGTTCCAAAGGTATCTCTGATATAGGATCGGGCCATCGACTGTTTTTTTACCTTTATTGATAATTTGATATCGATATCTCTGAAGTTGTGGGAGAAAGATACTATCCGTTTCCTCTGCTAAGTTTATTATAGCTTGCTTTTTAAATGTTTTTTGGCCCTCATATTTTTCAAATTTGGTCGTAGTATTTTCATAATAATTCTTAAGTTTATTTAGCTTGGATAGCGCCTGAAGCATATCTTTAATAGATATATCTCTAACACTTTTTGGCGGGAATCCTAATTCTTTCCTTAAGTTGAGAAAAAATAGGATCTCTTGAGAATTGAAATAAACCCACCTTTGATTAAAAGAAATTAGTTTTTGTTTATCTCTAATATCGAGGTAAAGAGAGTTGTAATGGAAGACAAGGGTAACAGATATAAAAACAATGACAAACGAAATTATTAGTAAAGTATATATAGTGAAACGAAAGTGTTTTTCTAATACGCTAATTTTCATTATTTCCGCCTA
Source organism: uncultured Candidatus Saccharibacteria bacterium (assembly GCA_964434775.1). Lineage (GTDB taxonomy): Bacteria > Patescibacteriota > JACMRA01 > JACMRA01 > JACMRA01 > CAYSWH01. The sequence goes on from CAYSWH010000035.1 coordinate 19,360, forward strand.
TTTAAGCTAATTTTATTTCGTTACTTTTTATAGAAACCAGAAGGATTCAGACTCCGCTTATCATGCAACGTCCGGACTGCCGTGAGATTCCTTCTCAGCTTTTTGGATTCCGGCGCAAGCAGAAGCCCCCGGCGAAAGGCGGCCAGC
>CAYSWH010000036.1:0-15419 GCA_964434775.1 uncultured Candidatus Saccharibacteria bacterium
GAGCAGGGATGCTGATTACCGAGAAATTATGTATTTATGATCCTTTAGTTGTTATATCTACAATTTATGGCTATATTGCAGTGGAATTGGATGGTGACAACTTGAATTTATTTACAAGCAATTTAAGCGCTTACGTAGGTTTATTCGGAAGTGACTTTTCTTCTCGACTTATTAGAAATATTATTGATATCAGGAATGTAAATAACAACATTGATAAGGTTTATTCTCCTCAAAAAGAGAATGTAATTGTGACTCTTTTTAGAGAATTTAAAATGAATTCATTCAGAGTGTCGAGGTTTTATGATGATCATATGAGGCATATTGACCGTAAAATTTTTGAGGGCTTAGATATAAGAAAGCTGTTGGAATTTATATCCGGAGAATTTGATTTTCGAAAAGAAGGGATTGGAGAGGGCCTGGTTGGCACAGTGAGAGATATGCTTAAGGAATATGGCCAGGTTGTTTATTACAGAGATGAAGAAGGTTGTCTTAATAATAAAGATGGCAAGGTTCGGGATTACCAAGAGCCGGTAATTGACTTGGGAGACGGCAGTATCAGGGAAGAAGCTATAGAGCATAAAGATAGAGTGGAAGGAGATAATTCACTAATCACTTACATAGTCGCTAAGATAACCTACTCTCTTCAGTCCAAGCAGCATCGGACGCATCAATGGGTAGTAGAGACCTCTTCTCAAGAACTTCAATTTAAAGATGAGGTTGCATTTTGGCAGGATATGATGGGGATATGGGTACATTGGGGCTATAAATTGGGTGTAAAGATTTCCAAATTTCCAAAATATGATCAAGATGAATTATTTAGAAGATTATTTATAATTCAGAGAGCCCAATACCAAATAGTCTACGGTATTCCTAATGTTTCTAGGGACGGCAAATATCGAGGCTATTTTCACAATCAACCGTAAAGTAATTGACTATTAGACATCTTTGAGATAGAATCTCAAGAATTGAGTAAGTTATTAAAATGTTCACTTCCCGCTCTGCTTCATTAGTTAATATTTTCAGTAATGTGATTTTGTTTACCCTCAAGTTCTTTGTGGGTATTGCTTTTTCTAATCTTAGTCTAATCAGCGAAGCATTTAATTCATTAATCGATGTATTAGCGGCTATTGGAATTACCGTTGCAATTTGGGTCAATGATAAAGATCCCGACAAGAATCACCACTTCGGACACAGTAGAGCTGAATCTATTGCCGGTTATACGGTTGGCGTTTTGATGTTCATCTTAGGCTTTCAATTAGTAGTATCAGCAATTTTACGATATTTACAGGGAGATTTTACCCAATTCAGTGAACTTCTCTATTTACCTGTGGCAGCTACTTTGGTAATCAAAGTATTATTATATATCTATATCAAAATAATTCTAAGAGATAATCATAGCCCGGCTCTCAAGGCTAATCTCCAAGATCATCGAAATGACATAGTTATCGCCCTTGGTGTCTTATTGAGTATCTTTTTGGTAGGAGAAGGGTATCCCGAAGCGGATAATATTATTTCAATTTTTATCGGTTTGTACATTCTTAGAACATCATATGATATTTGCCGGGAAAGTGTAGATCAACTGATGGGTAAAAGTGCTGACGATCACTTGGAAGAAAAGATTAGAGATTCGGTTATTAGCTTGGAGCCGGTCAAGAAAATCAAAAACCTCAGAACTCAACAACTGGGAAGTAAAATCGGAGTTGATATAACCGTGTCAATTAACATCAGTACCAGTTTTAAAGATTCTCACAATATTTATCACTTAATCCAAGACAGAATCTATCAATTTTCCGAGATCCAAGACTGTACAGTTCACCTGGAACCTTATCGAAACTAAGGATTTATAGTTGAGTGTAGGAGTCAATAATCTGTTTAATTTCCCGGTCGTGTTTATTGATTAAGACTTCTTCGTTAGTACCTTCTGCGGTAGAATGGATCATTATTTTTGGATATTCAGGTTCAGTCTTTGTAAGGTCTGACTTAGCACTCCCAATGTATGATATCCCACTGTCGAATGTAAACTTGGTAACTATGTAAACCTCGTTTTCGTAATAGGTTTCTTCTTTGGCTCCGGTTATTCCAATGCCTGGTCCTTTGGAAAATTCTATTTCAAGAGGGTCTTGCTTGTGCTTTAAACGTAAAACTTGAAGTTCATACTTAACGGCCTCTCCCTCTATTTTGTTTTCTTCAGCAGGGGAAGAACAAGTCCAACCTTCCGGGGCTTCTACGGAAAAAGCATTATCGTATTGATAGCAGGTTTTACTACTATAGCTATTTGATTGCGTTTCATTTGCATTTTGCGTTTCATTTGAAGAATCCGCTTGGTTTTGCTCCGATGCAGTTCTTAACAATTTAACCGAATCAATAATTTTCTTTACAAGCTCTTCTTTTTGCTGACTCAAATTTTGTCCGTCTTTCAAATCAAAAAGTACTTGAGGATATTGGTTGTTGTTTGGAATCCCAATAAATCGATATTTGTAATCCGGTTGGTTTTCTTCAAATCGGTTAATGGTATAAGCCTCATTTTTGTAAAATTCTGTGACCGGGGAACCAGGAGAGGCGTTGATAGCAACTCCACTTAATAATTGAATTTCCAAGTCATCTTTTTTTATGGTGACTGATTGAGCAACAAATTCATCTCCACCGGGTGCAGGATTATCTTCTTCTGTGGAGATACATTGCCAGTCTTCAGGAATGTCCACTGAAAAAATATTACGATACTGCGTGCAGGTTTTGTACTCAATTTCATGATCAGATTCCATTTTCTGCTTTTTATCTTCTTCATTTTCTTCAGTTTGCTGATCACTTTCCTCTTCCGATTCCATTTCTGACAGCTCTTTAACCTCTTTGTCTTCAGCAGCAGTTAGACCTAAAATTTTGGATGGTTTGTAATTAACCGGAGCAATTAGCTCTGCGGCGGCAGCACTTATACCTGTAAATAAGATTAGAGTAATGACAGCACTCAAAAGGGCATGTCTTTTGAAAAATTGGAGTGGGTTTTGCATATTAAACATATTATTAAATAGACATATGGAAAAATTGTTTTGTATTAAAAAGCTTTGTAGGCTTTCGTTTTGAAATTCTCTATACCTCTGATTTTGCTCAAACCAGGGTTGTAGATTTTCTTCTTCTTGAAAGGGGTTTGTAAAAATCATATTTCTTCAATTTAATTAATTTTGCCGATCCCAAAGATCTTTACATTTTTCTTTAATTTTGGAGAGGGATCTGGAAAGTCTTTTTCTAAGAGTGGCCGGTTTTTCCTGTAATTCGGTAGCCAGCTGTGTAGATTTTTTATCGTACATGATTAGTTCTCTAATTAGATACATTTCTGATTCTTTGACTTCCTTGTGAGCACAGTCTAGTAATTCCTTTGTTCTAAATTTGAAATTCTCGCATCTATAATTTTCAATTTCTTCTTGAGCTAAGTTTTCATGTTTTTCTTCCAAGGAGGTTATGTTGGGACGTCTGTCTTTTTCTCTGATGAAAGAGACCAGTTGGTTGTGAGCAATTTGCCACAGATAAGCATATGGGTTATGTATCTCCTTTTCGTTCATTGCCAAAATAAATCTATTCATCACATTTGCGGTAAGCTCTTCTACTTCCTCTCGGCAATTCACTCGTCGGTAGAAATAGCCAAACACTTTGGGGAAATATTGATACCACATCGATTCAATTTCTTTTTTAGTCATAGCCTTTTGTAGCAGGATAGACGTCAATTATATATAAGTGTGACATCCTCCCGTTTTTCTCTTGATAATGATATTATACTTTTTTCACTGTTTTTTGACAACGACCAACGGTTGAATTGTTTTTATTACTATTTATCCGGATCAGAATTTTCTAAAGCAGGCAAATATACTTTTACAGGAGTTTTAGAGATTAACTAAACTAAGTCTCACACCTATTCATCAATTGCACTTAACAGTTAAACTTTCTTAAAATCAGAGAGAATAAAAACTTAAATGATTTAGTGGCATAGATTTCATCCAAAGCACTCTCAAAAGAGAGAGTCCGGTGCATCGGAGACTGTATGATATAGATTATAGCGACGAGTGATTGAGTAGTGGACAAAACAAAAGAAATACAGGATAATTAGATTAATATAAAACTAATTGTTATGGGATTTGAGTTGCCATGGAGGAGAAATGAACCCGGATGGAAGAAGAGAGCTCGAGAAAGTGGTAAAGAGCGTAAGAGAAAAGAAAAGGAGCGAAGAAAAGCTAGAAATAGAACTTCAAAAAGTGGTAGAAGTGGATTATCTGAATTCGGTAATCAAAGAAGAAGATTGCTTAAAATGCTTGCAATTGGAGCGCCGACGGCATTATTTAGTCTCTCTGCATCGGCGGCCGGGATTGTTGATCAAGTATGGTTTGGAGGAGGAAATCTGTTTCCTGCAAATATTGATGGAAAATTTATTGGTTTAGATGAATTGCCAAGGGTAGAAGATCGAGAGTTAACTTCAGAAGAGTTTAAACTGTTACTTAGATTAATGGACACTGACCCGGAAAGACTTTTTTTGAGCGTTGTAAACGGTAAGCCTCTTGCAGAGCTTGATAGTACAGTTCCTCTAAGTGCCCTCTCTGCTTTACATACCTGGCCTCTAGCTAGACCCGTTAGGGACGAGAATCGAGTTGTAGTTGTAACTCAAGATAATTCTCCCGTAACCGAAGTTGTGCCAATTTCTTCCTTACCCAAAAGATATTTAAATGATAATCAAGATATTCTGGCAGTATATCGGCCTCAATTTTATAGACCGGTAGCCCAAGATGAATTACCTGAAGATTTTTTGAGTTTTCTGCAAGCCAGTGAAGGAACTCCAAAGGATAATGATATGCATGCAGTTCAACTTGCCCTTAGAGCTTGGAAAAATAACAGTGGTAGGTCGACAATCCCGGATCAAGTGATTGATATGTTTGTTGGGTTGTCCGGTACGTCTCCAATAGATTATCGTTTTAGCGGTTCTTTGGATACTGCCGATCACTCTTTGAGAGAGCTGGTTACTGCGTTTAATAGAGGTGATCAAGTTCCTGACGGTTTAGATAGTTTGCTTGGAAATGAAGATTTGGAAAGCGATGATGCAAGACAGAAGTTACTGGCATTATTGTTAGGTGAGGGGCTTTGGCATATTCATGGAGAGGAGGGACAAGAGGGGCAAAATGTGACTATGTTCTATCTCAACAACCTAGCCATGGGAACATTCAAGGAGTCTCACATTATTGGTTTAGCTCCCTTTTGTGATCTGGTTTTTAGAAAACAGCTAAAACAGCTTAACAGAGGAGAGCAAATAATACTTCTGGCCATGATTCCTGATGCAGCCGGAATTATAAGGGTTCTGGAAAAAGGAACTCACGAAGAAATTTCAAATATTTTTCTTGATTATGATAGGGGTATAAAAACAGCAGCCAAGGGGAAGCTGGAAAATTTTTTAGAGAAGGGTGTCGTTACAGAATCTGATTATGATGTAATTCAGAATGAAATTAATAATTTTGTTCCTCCTTCAGAAAAATTACAAACACACCCTGATTATTTAGATTATTTATTTGAGGACCTCACTGATCGTCAAGAAAAAGCGATTAAAGTGATTAACCACCTTACTTTTAGTGAAATGGAGGCAAAGCTTGGTCCGGAGGCTTTTGATGTGTCAACCGGGGAAATAAAAATATCTTTAACCGAAGAAATAATCGAGAAAATACTTGGTCCGGAGGTAATTCCCTTTGATCCTGAGCAATTGCCTGCACAAGAAGAATTAGAAGCCTTTGTTTGGTGTGAGTTACTTAATGGAAAGTATGTTCCTCCTGAAGTTAACCAATATCTTACTGCATTAGGATTACCTCGAGTTTCGCTTCCCGTGAGTCATGATTGGTCAAATACATCTGATTCAAGTCGAAGTATTCAAGGATTTTCTGCCACAGTGGTCGATGGGAATACCAATCAAGTAATTGCCCAACACGATCCATCTTCTGCAGGTGATTTTGTTGGAAAGATTAATGTACTTGAGACAGGGTCAACGATAAAACCGTTTATAATTGCTTTTTTGCTTTCTATCGGACACCTTACAAGTCTTGATGAAAAGAGGAGTGACACTCCTGGTAATGTTAGGATGGCAGATATTAATGAACCACTTCTAAATGCTACGAATGATCCTCTAGGGGATATTACTATTAGAGAGGCTATTGCTAATTCCAGAAATAAAATTATCCAAGAGTTGCTATCTGAATATATTTGGCAAGGAGTTGGTAGAGATTATCCGGTCTCTTGGGAGAATAGAAAAAGTATCCGCCAACGATGGGAGGTGTTTCAAGATTATATGAGGAAACACGGTTTTGAATTTACTGATATCAGAGGAAAGCCCATAGTTGATCCGATTGGTCCTACAGAAGAAGATGCCATAAATGGATATACTGATGAAATAATGATGGATAGTTCTCATCTTGAGCATACGACAGATCAAGCGGAGGCAAGAAATATTGCTGGAACCTTTTTTGCAAATAAGGGAGTTGTCTCTGACACCCCGGCGATTGGTACGGGTGAAGGTGCTTCACTAAGAAATGTGAGAGGTCCCAACTTAATGGCTGCTTATACTCAGGCTTTTGGTTCTTTTTCCGGACATAATGATGATTTCCTTAGTCATCATGATTTTACTGATGATGAAATAGATGATATTCGTAGTGTGGGTGAGGTGATTGAAGGTAAGTCATATCTTGAAAATTCAATTATTTGGACTCCCGACAATCTACGTATGCTTAATCTTAAAGCAAGTGGTGTGGTTGAGGTAAGGTGTAAGACCGGATCAGTAGAAAAAAATGAATCAAGAGATTTATCAGCTGTTTTAGCCTGTTATTATATTAAATTTACTGATGGATCATCCCGGGCGGTAACTGTTAATTTGAGGTCTTACAGTCAAACCGGTAACACTCAAGTCATCGGAGACTCCAATTACGGCAGTACTGTAGACGCTCTTCCTTTTGCCTTGGCGGTAGCCATGAAATCCAGAGAATGGCCGGTGGAAATAGTAGCTGAATCTGATTTGTTTAATGATGGTTCATTAGTCGCTAGAAGAGATAATCAAGTTTTTTTGGATGATAGGGATGGTGAACTTTGGAAAGATAGAGGCCTGTTAAATACAGCCGTTGCTGAAATAGATATGTTTATAAAAGCCTATCAGATTGTGAAAAATAAGTATATTGCCAGAGGAAATAGTGTTCAAGATCTTACTATTTCTTTAGCAAACTTGCGAATGGCAAGGGTTCAGCTAGAATCTGCGATCGCTCGTTTGGATAGTCCTGAAGAAGTTACAGCATAATATTACTGTGGATAACTACTTTTCCACGGAGATTGATTTACATTTTTTTGGTAAAAGAATGATTTACTTTACACGTCTTTTCTTGATATAATAAAGAAAAACCAAACAAGTATCATATTTACTTTTGACATGGTTAATAAACTAAACTATAATTTGTTTAGTAGCTAAATTAAGCTACTATTTCAAACATAAATGTAAATGCATATGGCGGATACAAATAAGTTGTTAATTTATAGTTCTCAAGAAAAAAATGATGGCGACTTTTCACTGCAAGAATATGATTATAAAAGATACAGAAAAAATATTACTTTAAATCGAATTAATCAAATAGTACGAGTTCAATTTACAAACAAATACTGTGCATTGAAGGAAAAAATTGAAGAAGACAGAAGAAAGTCTGTAGTAAAATTACTCAATATGCAAGATTCCTCTTGATATCAGGGAGTCTACTAGGAATTAATCTGATTTTATTAAGTTTCGCTTTTTAATACTTTCCGGCCCAAGCCGGTTTTTTTTTATAAGTTCGGTTTTGATCAGTATCTATCGGGAGATTATTAATCCTTCACTATGTGTTATCAATTAATGACAAATCTAAACTATAAATGTAAAAAAATGACTTGACAAGTAAAAAAAAGTTTATTATTATCAAGATTTTTTTAAAATTTAATAAATAATGATTATGCCTAATTTAAAACAAGCAGCCAAAGATAATTTGCAAAAAATTGGAGTTTCTCCTGATAAAATTGAGGATATTGTAGGTCAAGTACCTGATACTGCCTCAAAATATACCGGAAAGACAAAGGAAAGCATTGAGAAAGCCATGGACAGTATTCCAGACTCTTCTAGTGTAAAAGACAAATTTAGTAAAATGATGAATAAGTTCAAATAGATTACTTTTGTAGTTTTTCTAAAAAATGTAAATATGATGGGGGTAAAAACCTCCATTTTTTGTTCTTCCGGCGTTGATTTCTAAATAATTTCTATGTGACCGGAAGCATTTGCAATAAAGAAGTATATAAGAATTAGCTTTTTCCGGCAGCTGAAATCAAAATTTATTAGATGTTATTTCTGTAGTGGATGGAGATACTATTATTATATTTTAACTCTTCAGAATTAAGGGTAATATAACATATCTATAATGTTTGATTTTACAATAATAAATAAATATAGTTAAATAAGCTTAGTTAGACGAAAATGATCTTTGATTCTAGCAAAACAAAAACAAAAATATGAATAAATATAAAGTACTGACTTACTCAGTAATTCTACTTTCAACATTTATTAGCCTCGGCCTTGGGATAGATGTATTGGCAAAAAAATATATCGAAACTCCGCAGAGTGAGACTGTTGCTCTTTCTACAGTTTCCGAGACCAAAGAGGCAAAAAGTTTGGGGGTCATCTCTAAAGTGAACACCGAAACAGGTGAAAATAAAAATATCTGTGAGTTTGTGGGAGATAAAAGATGTGTAACATATGCTTCAGAGGTTGTTTCCGAGGAAACTGAGTACGTAAAACCTGAAATTAAAGCCCCTGAAAAAACTGAAGAGGAAAAAGAACAGGAGAGAAAAGCCGAACAAGAAAAACAAGCTGCTTTGTTGGCCGAGGAAACTCCGGAAATAGGCACTAAAGAAGTTGACACGACACCGGCTCCACAACTTAAACCTGAACCTAAGCCGGAAGTTCCTGTTAATTATGTTGGAAATGCCAAGGAATTCGAAGATTTGATAAGACAAAGGTGTCAACAGGTTGGCTGTAATTCAACGCAAGTAATTAGAGTAATGTACTGTGAAAGCGGTGGAAGAAGTAATGCAAAAAATCCTTATTCCAGTGCCAGCGGACTTTTCCAGTATATGCCGCCAACTTATTTATCTTTTTCTAGCATGGCCGGTTTTCCCGGGGCTGACATTTGGAATCCTTACGATCAAATTAATGTAACTACTTGGGCCTTTGCCAACGGTTATGCTCGTCACTGGGTTTGTAAGTAAAAAACTAGCCGGTTATTAAATAAGAGCTGACCGAATTAACATTGGCCATAAAAAAGCATTTTCAGCGGAGTGCTTTGCGGATAAAAGTATTTCCAGATCAGTTCTGGTATCTCTGAGCATATTTTTGGAGCCGCAGAGGAAAGTACGAATATGATTTTGCCATTTGATTGAGGAATAATTGACTCTAAATTTTTGGTTAAATTCCAGGTTCATTCTACAATTATATTCATCTAGTTTGTTTTTAAGTCTTTCTAGAGCGATTTGCTTGTTTTGCCATTGACTCCTTTGATCTTGACAGGCGATAACTAAGCCGGAAGGAAGGTGTTTTAATTTAACCATGGAGTTACTTTTATTTATGTTCTGGCCGTGTCCGCTTGCTTGACAATAAGTCCACTCCAATTCCTTTTCGTTGAATTCGGTAGAGAATTTAGTTAATTTCTGAGTTTCTTTCGGAAATACTTCTACCAATACTTTTGGTTGGATTCCCGATGCTTTAGTTAGCTTGCCTTCATTAAGTACTGTTACTCCTTCTTCTTGTTTAAGTAATCCAAAAGCAAAACTGCCTTTAATAGTAGCTAAAACCTCTTTGATTCCTTGTTTGTTATCCAAGATAAATTCTTCTGAGGTTATGTCGAATTTATATTTAAAAGTTTCTTTGTAATAACCCCATAACTCTTTAGCTAAATCCTGGGACTTAGGATTTTGAGGGTCACAGTGAATGCTTAAGCTTATAGGCTTATTATCTTTTTCAGGATCAAGAAAGATTGTCTTAATTGATTTTATAATTAGGTCGATTGGAGTGGATAAATCTTTCGGTCGGTTTTTGATAATTTCTACTTTTAGTGACTCAAGGCTTTCTTTTGATTTTAAAGATTCCGATAATCTGTTTAGTTTTAAAGCCAGATATTCATAGCTAAAGTCTTGATTTGTTTCTCCGTAATGAAAAATCAGATTTTTAATATTTTCATGTTTTTGATAGAGGTTAAGCTTTTCAACTTCCTTTAATAAAACATCCAAAATACCTATCCAATCAACCGGAGGGTTTTTTTTGGTCATATCCAAATTATACCACAACTCGTTTAGATTGGCCAGGACACTATTTAAATTATAAATAATATTATTTCAAAATATCGTAGTTGCCGATAACCGGAAGCCTCTCTTCTTTTCCTCCCATGGCATTAACAATTCCCAGAAGGAAATACACTACTGTGACTAATGAACCAATTGGCCAAATAAGGAACCAGCCAATAAATGGGATTACAGCACCCAGCACTTGTACCAAGATACCGAATATTAAGAGGATAAGTCCTTGATTAGCATGAAACTTGGCAAATTTTGACTCGGGAGCAGCAAACATGGGGATAATAAATAGCACATATCCTAGAGCAGCCATTATTTTGTCATTTTCGGGATTAACGGAATTGTTTGTGGGGACTTGTTGGTAATTTTGATTGTTTGAAAAGCCTTGGTTGTTTCCTTGGGGGCTGTTTTGGAAACCTTGATTTTGTTGATTATTTGCTTGTGGATTTTGCTGAAAATTTTCTGACATAGCTAAACTTAATAATTACGTACAATTAAGTTTAACCAAAAAATACTATTTGTGTCAACAATTTATTTATATCTTATTTTTTTATCCATTTGTGCAGTATTTTTTTGTACTTTAGTGATACCACCAAAACCACAAAAGCTAATAATATTAGTAAACTTAAGATGAAAAGTAGGGTTATGCCTCCTGACATCGGTAATTGAGTTAATCTGTTGAAGTTTGAATTTGCTGAGGAGTTTTGCTCTTCTTCAATTATTTCTTGTTCGGGCACGATGGGCTCGTTGATTACAACCTCGATATCGACGCTCTCGGATTGAAATATTTCCTGATCATTATCATATGCTTTAACTAGCAGCTCGTGCGGACCGATGCTCGGGTTTTTCCAAGTGTACTCTTTATTTTTGATGAATTCTCCGATAACTTCTTCTCCATCATATAAAAAAATATCATAATCTGCTTGCGAACCCGTTGTTTCTATTTCAACTATAACTTCTCCTCCGTTAAAGAATACTTCTTGAGATTTTGGAGAAATAATGTTAATTTTGAGCGGGTCACCTGAATTCTTTATAGTTTCGCCGGTTTGAGGAAGTCTTGATTCTGAAATTTCGTTTATAGAAATTCTTATGATATCGGAATATAGAACTTGGCCGTTAGCTAAAATTATCTGACCACGCAAATTGTGACTTCCGGTTTTTTTTTGCTCTAATTCATACAAATATGAATTGGAATTTTTATCTAATTCGGCAATTGTCTCTCCATTATTAATAAGATTTATTTTACTTATTTTTTCCGGCTCAATGTTTGTATACAATTCAATTTCCACTTTTTCGTTAAGTAAGAATGTTTGATTGTGATTAGGTTTCAAAATTTTTAAGATTTTTTCTTCTTTCTTGGTTCTGCTTTCGTTAGAATTGTCTTTTTCGACAATCTTTATTTCGAATTTTTGTGTCTCGGAAGTTACTCCGAGATCATCATATGCTTTAATGGAAAAAGTATGGATCCCCGGCTCAAATATATTTAAATCAAAATCGAATGGCTCTGTTTCTTTAATAGCCAAAATATTTCCTTGGTTAGGATCCTCTGAAGACCATTTAGTTAGTTCTGTTTTTGAAATTATTCCGTCCGGATCAAAAGTGTTTACTTTGATTAATTGTGTTTCCTCGGTTTGATAGGTTTTATTATTTTCAATATTTAGTACTTCTACTGTAGGTCGTTTGGAAATATTGATTGTAACTACATTCGAAAAAATTTCTATGCCATCTTCCGTAGTTGCTTTGGCACTTATTCTGTGTGTCCCGGTTTCAAAATCTTTCCAATTAAAATAAAATGGCAAAGAGGAATCATCTCCGAGCTCAACTTCTCCTATCTTTTCAACTTGATTATGGAAAAATTCAATTTTTTTGTAATGATTCTCAGCAATTGAGTAACTCATTTGAAAGTTGATCTCCTCCAGGTTCTCTAGGGCAAAGGAAGAGTTGTTTCTTGGTGAAACAATTTTAATTGAGGGTTCTTCCGCCAAAAGAGCTCTGGCAGGCGCGTTTTTGTCGTTTTCTTTACTTTTAAGGCAATAATTAATTGCAAGACCCAATCCGGCAAGGCAAATTACAATTAGGCACGACCAAATAATTTTATGTAAGTGGTTTATTCTTTTTCTTTTACTCATTTGTTTTTGTTATTTCTATTCTATCAAATAAATGGAGAACTGTAAAATTATTAATTATAAAAAGAGAAAAAAAGAACATAAATCATATAAGATTTACAAAAATAATAAAACAATATTTGACAAAAATAAGGACATTCTATTTGCTTAAATTAATTATTTATTAATTAATAAGACTTATGAAAAGTTATTTACCCTTACTCGGATTTATTTTATTGACTGTAGTCGTATTTGGATTAACTAATTATGTAATTGCTAATTCAAGTCCGGTAATTTTAACATCCAAAGAAGTATCAGGAAATTCTGAAGAAAGTAGGAATCTTACCGAAAATCAGAAAATTGACTGGCAAAATCAGGCGAATGATAGAGGTTTTGGCGTAACTGAAACACTCAGTTTTAAAGAAAAAGAGCCTGTAAATCCGTTAAGTCTGAAGTATAATCAATCCAACACACTTGAAATTAGTCTTGTTGATATGGAAGATGAAGCCGGTAATGTTAATGAAGATGATGTTTTTAAGGGGCATCCGGGCTCAACAATAAAACTTAGTTCCGGTGATACTCTTCAGGGAGGGTCTCCGAGGCCGACCGGTCTTTATAATTCCGGTAACCAAGAACCATTTTGGAATGAGAATAGCGGTAGTAGTTCTTCCAGAAATGCAGTATTATTTACTTTTTCACAGCCGGTCGGAGCCTTCGGTGCTTGGTTTGGAGATCTGGAGACTCGAACAGACGGAAAGGGCAAGCCTGCTGAAATAAGGCTCTTTAATGAGGCTGGAGATCTTCTAAAAAAGGAAGAATTATCTACAAGTACCTTAGATCAGTCAGCTTGCGGCTCAAGTTCTTTTAAGGGTTGTGGCAACAAGACTACCAGATGGCTCGGGTTTATCAGTTCGCAATCTCTTGTTAAGGAAATGTTGGTAATTGTTGGAGATGATGATTCCCCAGAAAGTGGGGTTGACTCCCAAGGATTTACTGAACACTTTTCATTTATAGGTCCAACCGTAGGTATTAAAGAAGACGGATTTGAAGAGAATCAGTCCGGATATTCTGTTGAAGGAGTAATTTGGTATGACAAAAACTGGAACAGGGTATTTGATGATACTGAATCGGGGATTGAAGGGGCAATTGTGTTTATTGATGAAAATGATAACTTGATTAGAGATCAAGGTGAAGAGTTTGTAACAACCACTAATCAAGGTAAGTTTGTTTTTTCCGGTTTACTTGAGGGACACTACTACAGTTTTTTCACTGAATTAGATTCTATTTCTCCGGAAGCGGATTTTACCTCAGACGGTAGGATGGGAGTTTATATTGACGGAATGAATTATAAAGGTTTGAATAGTGGGGTTCATGTTCACGGGAAGTCCGTCACTCTTTCGACTATTGAGTGGCAAACAGAGATAGTTAATCAAGCTGAAACAATCAGCTTTAGTTTACCTAGAATTGACGATCATACAGGATTGAGCTTAAGGTATGAATTTGATTACTTGCCTGATTTTTGTAATTATTCGGAATATCTTATTACTTGCACTCCTACAATAGAAACTGAACTACGGAAACATCTCTTTTCGGTATATCCAATCGATTCCAATAATATTTATGGAAATGAGGCCGTGTTTGAAATTATAGTAGTCCCGGCAGAGAATCATTCCGAGAAAAGCTATTCGGAGCAGTATTTGAGTGATAGTGCTGTTTCAGAGGTAGAAGTCAGAGAAGTTACTTCTTTAGTTCGTACCGGTCTGGCAGAATAAGACAAAAACATATCAAAAATCAGCTTAGTCTATGGATTTTGCGGTAAATAATAATGTGCAGATCCTTATATCTTTTATTTTTTAAATTTATAATTTTATACCCAACTCATATCGGATCGGGACTTTTTTGAAATCACAAATTGCCGGTTTGTCTCTTTTTCAAAGTTGGTTTGGACAACATAAAATATTTATAGTTGATCCGAATATAACCTATACACCCTTGTCACGATAAACTTGTTTCCGCATCTCTTGAATAGATCCTGAAATAAAATCAGGATGACCAATTGGCAAGTATCGGAGAAAAATTTGAAATGTCTGGGTTTAAGAGGTGGGTGACTATAAATATCCTAATTTGAATTTATTTGAGTATAATAAGCTCTCTTTGGAAACAACTTAGTCCCTTCCGGGAACCTTTTTTGAAAAGGTTTTTCTGAAGGAGTGAATGTTTAAACATGTTTAGTTGTATAAAATTCTACTTATTCAGTTTATCCTTTTGGGGGTGATGCTTATAAATACCCTCTCCACTTGATTAGGGCATGGTTGCATTACCAAAATACCCCGTGTCTCCATACGGCCAATTGAAGACTCCTTCAGCGCGCATGCAACCTTGCAGTTGCCTGACCCTCTCGCTTCTTTCTTCCATCACCCAAACTTGTTGCTTAAGGCTTGAGCAGCTAAAATCTCCGTTTACTTGTTGACCCTTCCATTTGGCCAAGGCTTCTTGAGTAACCGGTCCGAAATACCCCGTGTCTCCATACGGCCAATTGAAGACTCCTTCAGCGCGCATGCAACCTTGCAATTTTTTGATATTCTCACCTCTATCTCCAATCTTGTAATTATTTTTCTTAAGCTGCTCACAAGTTCCTGAACTACTAGTCTCATTACCTTCGCTTTTCCATTTGGTCAAGGCTTCTTGAGTAACCGGTCCGAAATATCCCGTGGCTCCGTATTTCCATTTAAAAAAGCCCTTATCTTGCATGCAGAGTTGCAACTTTCTTATATTTTCGCTTTTCTCTCCAAAAGTCCAATTTTTATTCTTCAGCTCGTCACAGTTATCAGTAGAAACTTGTTGACCCTTCCATTTGGCCAAGGCTTCTTGAGTAACCGGTCCGAAATACCCCGTGTCTCCATACGGCCAATTGAAGACTCCTTCAGCGCGCATGCAACCTTGCAA
>CAYSWH010000036.1:15519-18634 GCA_964434775.1 uncultured Candidatus Saccharibacteria bacterium
CCGTGTCTCCATACGGCCAATTGAAGACTCCTTCAGCGCGCATGCAACCTTGCAACTTCCTTACTCTTTCACTAGTTTCTCCAAAATTCCAATTTTGATTTTTCAATCCATCGCAGCCTGTTTCTGTTTGTGCTGAATCGTTATTCAATCCTTTTCTGGCAGCTTCCAGGGCATCTAAGGTCACCGGTCCGAAATAACCTGTGTTTGAAGACCAATCAAAAAGTCCAAGCTCTCTTAAACATTGTTGTAAAGTCTTGATCTCATTACTTTGAGTGCCCATAACCCAATTTCTATTAATTAAGGAAACACAAGTATCTCTTGGAACAGTTTTGAAGTCTCCTAAAACAGCAAAGTCTTTTCGGTAGCTATAATGGGCTTTTTTTGTTATAACCCCATACATTCCATTAATCTCTCTAGTCATATAATAGCCTTCTTGTCTCAAGAATATCTGTAGTTTCTTTATTTCTTCTCCGCTTTCTCCCAGATTATAATTCTTTTTTAATATTGGATTTATCTCTTCCTTACTGATTTTAGGTAGATTGCGAACATCAATTGGTCCGTCTTTGCCCTGAAGGTTTACTGCGTCAATATCTTTATAAGACCAGGTACGATTGCTTACTCCCCAGCCATTGGCAGTAATAATTTTCCATAAATTATAGTTTCCCCAATAAACATGAGGTGTATATCGATAATTTGCAGCAGTAGCAGGGTTGCTTAGGAAAACATTATATTCATCTAAGGTGGTGATTGTCTTGTTTACCTTGTAATTGTCCGGGGTACTACTTTGGGACAGCTGAAAGTTGTATTGTAATTGGTAAGCAGCCCAATTTACTTGATTACTAAAACCGAAATACTCACTTTCGCAAACTGCACTGTCAGGACAGCCGTAACCCATTGCGGTGCGCATTCTTCCTTCAGGATCTCCGTAAATATCATAATTTTGCCTGCTTATAAGAGAGTTTTCCTTTTCCAGATAAGCGATTATTACTCCCGGATTAATTTGAGGTCTGATATTCCACTTACTACTTGTTTCTCCACGACTAGCTTTAAAAATTATGGTGCTGGCCTTTTGTCCGTTTTCAGTATAATCTTTTAGGGGAGAATTAACCTGATCTAAATAATTTTGGACGTGCCATTCGGAAGGAAAAGCTCTGGTAGAACTGAAAGTGCTGTCGCTCATTATATAATTTGGGTTAAATTTTGGAACTGAGGAGTTATCTCCTAGAACGGATTCCTCACCCTGTCTGTCGGAAATTTCCGATAGATTCCTTCCTGAGTCCAAAAATGAGAACACTGCTAACCCAATCAGAAAAATATTTAAAACTAAAAAGACTAGACTTATCTTAAGAAGATTTCTTCTGTCATTCATTATCTGTATGTGTTTATGTTTGGTTTTTTGTTATTTTTAGTGCCTATTTTAATTATATTTCGTATTTTTTTTGCTGTCAAAAGCGTATTTTTATTGTATTATGCTTTATTGGAGGAAAGAAGGTTGTAGTTTATTTCATATTTTTTTAATAGTGAAATTCCCGCTTAGGAAAAGATCCTTAAGGGCAAAGGGGTTGGGGAGGGCTGTGGTTTTGAGTAAAATGAAAAGTGTTAAGAAAAATTAGGTTTTAGATTGTTAACAAAAGTTTTAAAGTAATAATAGCAAGTAAAGTCTTAGGCTGCCTCAGATAAGATTGAAAATCCCAAAGTAAAGTTTGTGGTTTTAGGTTTTATAGTTATCTTCTTCTTGCATTTCAACGTCGCGCATATCAATTTGTTTATCAGTTTCGTCAACAATTTCTCCCACAATTTCTTCCAGAGCATCCTCAAGAGTTACAATTCCGGAAGTGCCGCCAAAGTCATCTACAACGAGAGCAATGTGGTTATGTTTCCTTTGGAAATATACCAGTAAATTATCTACTCTCATTTTTTCTCTAACTGTAGGGATCGGGTTAACAAAGTCGATCGGTTTTTTGGAGTCTTGATTTTTGGCTAAAGCAGTTAACATATTTCTCAGAAGAACAAACCCCTTGACGTCATCTGCGTCTTCTCCGACGACAATAAGTCTACTATGAGTGGTCGCAAAAATTTTTGTTTTTTGGGATTCGATTGATTCTCCTGCTTCCAAATAATCAATATTTACTCTTGGGGTCATTATATCTTCAGCTCTTTTGTCGTTTAGTTTGAAAACATTTTCAATTAGCTCTCTCTCGTCTTTTTCTATGCTTTTTTCTTGCCCGCCAAGTTCTACCATCATTCTTATCTCTTCTTCTGAGGTGTTAAATGTATTTTTGTCCTCCGGGAAAATAAGTTTGTTGATTTTGTCTAAAGTAAACAGCAAAGGAGATAATATTTTGATAAGGAATAGTAGAGAAGAAGAAATTGCAAGGCCATACTTGACTGAATACTTTTCACCAAAATTTTTGGGGATTATTTCTCCGAATAATATCACCAGAAAAGTGTAGATACCTGAAAAAACGGCGATTAAAAATTCATTTCCCAAACTTAGATTGTAAGATAAAAAGTTCAAGTTAATGTTGGTGTCATAAAGTACTTCTGCAACCAGGGTACCGATGAGAATAGAGCCCACAATATTGAATATATTGTTCAAAATTACAACACTTCCGATTGTTTCTCTAATCTTTTCTTTTAACTGCAGAAGAGTTTTAGCTTGTTTGTTGCCATCTTTGGCGAGGGCCTTTAGTTTAATTTTGGATAGGCTAAAAATAGCTGCTTCACTGCTACTACAATAAGCTGAACCAAGTATTAAAAAGATCATTAGAAAAATAACTGATATCATAGCTAATCAATAATCGGATGTCTTCTAAGCCTTAGTTTTTTGAAGAAGTTTGGTATCAAAGTAAGCGTCTTTCCGAAAAGAAAATTGTTCTGCGGAGAGGTTAAATTTGTAGGTATATATAAGATTTAACTGATAGAAGGTAGGGGGTAAATAATCCTCTTGAGAATCAAAACTCATAAATTGATTATTGACAGGAAATAATTATTAAAATTCATGTTTATAATGTATAATATGGAAGTAAGTTTTTTAAAAATTGTCCAGATAAAAAATATTATTATCAGGGCTATCCGATGTTCAAGACAAACTTGATGAAACTCTCACAATCTA
>CAYSWH010000037.1:0-18608 GCA_964434775.1 uncultured Candidatus Saccharibacteria bacterium
GGCGGAGATCGCCAAATTTACACCAGAATCAGTGAGGACGGAGTCAATTGGGGTGTCTGGACCAAAAATGACGGTGAGACTGATCTACCTGTAACTATGACTAATTTTAACGATGAACTCTATCAAGGTCATGTTGGCTCAGATAGGAAAATGTATTGGCGGAAGCTCTTCTTAGATTAGATGTTATAGCCCCCTCTTAAACCTAAACAATTCCAAATTTTTCTCAGTCACTTGCCAACTGGTAATCCTGAATTTGCAATCTTGTCATCCTGAATTTATTTCAGGATCAGGATCTATTCGAAGAGATGCCGAAACAAGTCCCAAGTACGAGTTCAATTTATTTGAGGATCCAAGCAATAACAAGATGCCGAAACAAGTTCGCCGTTACAAGTGTGTATAGGTTCTGTTCTGATCGGTTATATTAAATAAAGTTTCTCACGCAGTTAAAATAATCTTCTAATTTCTCCAGATTATCTTCCTGATTTGGGTATTTAATATTGTGGAAAAACTGTGGATATGTTGTGTATATTATATCCGTCCACTGAGCAATATTTTTATGTTCTTCCCCGTGTTCTAATATATAAAAATAATCATTAACCAACTCAGCGTTTAATTCTTGGTGGGTATAGGGCAAGGGGATTAAATAAGCCGGTTTTTGAAGCTGTAAGAGTTCGGTGATAGAAGCCAAACCGCTTCTGCAAATCACCAAATCAACCAATTTCATCACATAAATCATTTCCTCGTAGAGAAAATCCAATTGCAAGTATCCATCACCGGAAATATCCTTATTTTGTTGATAAAGACCTGTAATATGAATAATTCTAAATTGCTTCAAAAGTAATTTTAAATCCTTATAAACCCATTCATTAATCTTTTTTGCTCCGGAACCACCCCCAAAAATTAATACTATGGGTTGCTTTGCTTTGTTATTAAAAAAATTATAGATAGATTCACGGTTCTTTTTTAAATATTCTAAAGCCTCATCCTTACTAAAATCGTATTTCTCTTTTTCTATCGGATTGGGAATTACCGAAGATTTTTGAAAGACCGTATAATTTTCTTTGGTGTAGGGAAAAACCACTGAAGTAAAGTTGGAGTGTTTGGCCACTAACTTATTAGACATACCGGGCAGAGGATCTTGCTGATGAACAACAATTTTGGTCTTGGTCAATTTTAATTTGTTCGTAATCAAGTTAGTGTATATAACAGGCACGGCCAAAAAGCTTCCGGTGGAAACAATCAGCTTCGGTTTGTACCTCAAGTTAAGGTAAAAACATTTTAGAAAAGAGAAAGCCAGCCAAAAAAGATTTATCAAGCTAACAGGTATGTAAATCAAAAATTCTTGAAGGTTATCAAAGCGTCTAAAGGAAAGCAGGTCAAACTTGGCTTGCGGAAGGAAAACTATTTTTTTTTCGTGCCTTTTAGCCATTTTATCTTCAAAACCGCCTTTTACACCTATATAAATTGACTGAGCCTCACTGAGCTCTTTTTCGAAGGTTGGCAAAGGAAAATAAGGACCGCCGGTCCTTCCGGCTATCAAAAAAACATTTTTGGTCATGACCTTTATTCAAGATAAACTGCTGAATTTCGTCAATAATTTGGTTTGACAACAAGAGAGTAATTCTATATACCTCCCATACAGGTATTATTAATAAATATAAAACTAGTGTTATGCCTATTAGCGAGAACAAGAAAAAAAATGTAATTGCCCTCAAAAAGGCCCGCTCTCATATTGATAAAATATTAGAAATGATTGAAGATGATGCCAAGTGTCTGGATACATTGCAACAGATTAAGGCCGTTGTAGGTATCTTAAAAGGGGTGCAAAAAAATACCATGGAATGCCATCTGGAAGAATGTTTCCAAAACAAGGGACTCAAAGACAAGGATGAGCAAAGGGCTATGATCCAAAGCATTTCCGAAGTAGTAAACCTCTATAACAAATAAATTATTACCCTTCAAAAAACATGCTACTACTCAAGTAAGCGGTTTAAGTTATGTTCGAAAGAATTAAATATTTCCCGATTTCTTATTTCGCCGTAGTCATGGGCCTGGCCGGTCTAACTATTGCCTTACAAAAAGCCGAAAACTTTCTGAATATACCCCTACACACCAGCAATATATTACTAATTATTTTGAGTATAACTTTCATTGTTATTACTCTAATCTTTGGTATCAAGGTTTTTAAATATCCTTTAGAAACAAGCATGGATCTTAACCACCCGGTCAAACTAAGTTTTTTCCCGACCTTTAGTATTTCTTTTTTGCTTTTGAGCGTAGCCTTTTTGGAGGCAAACTCCGACATTTCCAAATATTTGTGGCTGACCGGAACTATTTTACACTTTCTTTTCACCCTCAAAGTTATTCACACCTGGATTAATAAAACCGACCTGGTTATCAAGCTTATTAACCCTTCCTGGTTTATTCCGGTTGTTGGTAATATCATTGTGCCTGTTGCCGGAGTAGCTCATTTTAACAAAGAAATTTCCTGGTTTTTCTTTAGTATCGGTTTGATATTTTGGCTAGTTTTGTTTACCATAATATTTTATCGGATAATATTTTACGAACCGGTAGCAGAAAAACTTCTCCCCACCTTTGCTATCCTAATTGCACCGCCGGCAGTTGGTATGATCGCCTATTTCAAATTGACCGGAGAAATTGATAATTTTACCAGAATCCTTTACTACTTCGCTTTTTTCTTAACTATACTAACCATCCTGCAAATTAAGAAATTCGCCAAATTAAAATTTTACCTCTCTTGGTGGGCTTATTCCTTTCCTTTGGCAGCCATTACCATAGCAACGATTGTAATGTATCAACAAACAAAACTGCAAGTTTTTGAATTACTCGGCTATATATTGCTCATCCTACTAATAAACATTATTTTGATTTTGTTGGGAAAAACAATTAAGGCAATCTTCAATAACGAAATCTGCATCCAAGAATAGAATCAGAATCCGATTATGACTTACAAAATTAGAAACAGATAAGAAAAACCTCTTTTGACTATCTAAAAAAACTAAAGTAGACTACAACAGTAAAACAAAAAATGGTCTCACACATAAAAACAAAAATAACCGGTATTTTTTTTCTCAGTACTGTTTTGATAGTTGCCTGCAATTGGTTGATTGTTCCTACATACTCTGAAGCAAAAGACGATTCCGAAGTTACAATTCGACTACACTCCACCATTATCGCCGAAGACGATCGTGCAGAAACACAAATTAACACACCGGTAATTATTAAAGTATTATCAAACGACAAATTTTACGGTTCTGAAGCAGTCATAGACACCTTAAAAATTACTAAGCAACCTCAGAACGGGGCTATAAGAATAGACAGAAGCTCGGTAGAATACATACCCAATCAAGGCTACACCGGCCAGGATATTTTTGTATATGAAATATGCAATCAACACGACCAGTGCGATGAAGCTCAAGTAGTTGTTGTGGTAAAAGGAGAAGAAAAAAAGCCGGAGGAAGAACAGGATGAAGAACAGGAAAATGATAACTATATACCCCCACAAATTCCTGAAGAAGAGGCTAGAATTGTCATTTCTTTACCCAGAACCGGTGGAACAGCCCTGGGAGCCGGAGTTGGTATAGGAATTTTTGCCACCTTACTTGTCGTGCTTATAATTTCACAATTTCACAAAAAAGATAAACAAAACAATAGAAAAAAGGACTAAAGAAAATTTCAAATGAAAATTCTTGTTTCTCCGGCTCATTACGCTTTGGGACCAAAATTACAAAGCGAGTTTTATCTGGCTCATAAAGTTTTGGAGGGCCTGGCTCAAAGTAATTCAGAATTGGATTTACACATCCTCTGTTGCCATTATTACGAAAAAAACTCCTTACCGAAGAATTGTCATATCTATGAAATGATTCCCGGTGATAATAATCCGGAGATAACTACACCCACCAGAATCCGCTTCTATTTGTGGATATTTATCAAATCAATTCAAGTCTGCAGGAAAAATCAAATAGACTTGCTCTGGCATTTTTTACCTAACGGCCCCTATAGTTTCAACCTTTTCATTTTCTTTAATTTTCATAAATTATTTGGAATTAAAAAAACTTTGCTCGGAAGACTAGCCTCTACTTACGAAGACGACAAGGCCAGCCGGAACGGGGGAGATTCTAAGATTTCCTTCAAAAGCACAGAAGTCAAAAGATCCAAAGACAAGTTCTTGTTTGTTCAAAATTTTTTATACACCGTTTCAAAACCGTTTATCGGATATTACCTTGGCAAATTTCAAAAACTTATCTTTTATAATCAAACAAGCCTCCAATTTTACGAGAGAAAGACGAGCTCTAAAATTCCTGAAGCTCAACATCAAATAATTCCTGTGGGATTTGATAATAGCCAATTTTCATTTAAACCTAAAGTGCTTGGCAAAAAACTTAGATTACTTTATGCCGGTTCTCTAAATGATCGCAAGCGTCCACAGAAAGCAATTTTAATGGCAAAACACCTTAACAACTTGAAGTCAGATTATCAATTAGATATCGTTGGTGACGGCTACCTCAAAGAAGAGCTAATAAAAATGACTAAAAAAAATGAATTATCTGAAAAGATTATTTTCCACGGAAGCTTGCCAAAATCCCGGATTGCTAAGTTCTACCAAAAAGCACATTTTCTGATATCTTTTAGCAGTGCCGAGGTATTCACCCATACATTATTGGAATCTTGGGCTACCGGAACCATTTTTTTGGGATCAGATACTCCTGAAAATATTGAAATGGTCGGAAAAGATTATGGGTTAATTGTTGACCCCTCTGATGGTTGTGAACTTAAAAGTTTAGCCGAGAGAATTTCTCAAATGACTCAAAAAGAGTTTGATAAAATAATCCTAAGAAGTTTAGTAGAATCAAAAAAATATCACTGGCCGGTAGTCATTGATAAGTACAGTCAACTGATCAAAGAACTACTTAGTCCCTAACCTCATCCAAATAATAAATGTAGATTTTGTCTTCGCTTTCATAACCGACTTGTGTTTGAATTAACAATTTATTAAGTTGATCTGTTTTCTCATCGGCATATGTGTTCAAAACCAGAGCCTTTACTTCTCTTTCTCTTAGATAGCCAAAAATAATCTCAGGATTTTTTTTCAGAAGTGTGTCCTTAATTTTGTTATTAAGCTCTTCAGAATTTTCGCCTCGAGCTAAAGTAATATACTCTTCCGTGTTTGAATTATATAAAATTGTCTGGTCTGCTTCAAAATACTTACACTTGGAGATATATCTTATCGGATTCAGGTGAAAGGTGTGAGTGTATTCGGAAATAATATACCTGGCAGCAGGAACGGAAACTACTTTTTTGGAATTAGAGCATTTACGGTCCAAGTTGGAAAAAATATCCGGAAAATTTGTAGCCGGAACTACCTCTGCAAGCTGAGAAAAAAGTAAAACATTCGAAAAAGACAAATATGCGAAAACACTTAACAATAATCCGTTGAAAATACCTTTACTAAAAACTTTCTCGGTTAATCTTGGTCTTAAGTTATTAAACTTAGAAATACTTTGAATGTTTCTGTTTATTAATTTTTTTAGAAGGCTCGGACCTCTGCCCCTGTAATTAATTTTTAAAAAAGGAAGCAAAGTCAATAAAATAATTATCAAAGACAAAGCCAAGCCATAAAATTTGCCCGCTTCTCGAAATGTATATGTTAAAGGTAGTTTATAAAAATAGCTATTTATTTCTTCAAAACCGGCTGAATACCCAAAATTTAAAATCAGTGAAATGATTATTAGGAAATCAATTTTAATAAGGAGAATTTTAAGCGGTTTTCCTTGGTAAAAAAGGACTAAAAGATTAGTTAACAAAACAATCACCGCCAAAAGAATCAAGACCGGAACTGCCAAATAGTCATTGTAATAATACAAAAAAATACTAACAAAACCCAATTTCTCGGAAATCTCTTTCGGCTCTTCAATAGAATTACTCATCCAGCCGGCTGAACCTATCAGAGCTCTTAAGACAATGTAATCTTCTTCAGCTCCGACTTTTAGACTGGAAGCTTTTATAATAGAATCTTTTATTTCGGAACTTTCTGAGATAACCTCTTGATAGTAATTAAATTGATTGCTGTTGTAACTTGACGACGGCCCGTAAATTGACAAAAAAACAGGAGAAATAACTATTAAGGTAGTAAATGCACCAAGAATATTTATGAGAACGGTTTTCCAGCTAAATTTATTTTTTAACCTAAATTCCTGTATAATTTTGAAGGCCAGATCCGACATCACTAACAAGAAAAAAAAACCTAACAGAAAAATCGTGTAATGAGTTCCTCCCAAATAGGCCACAAAAGCCAAAGTAAAACCCAAAAAAAGATAATTGCCGAAAATATACAAATACTTTTTTTCCGAAAAGTATGATTTTATTCTAAACATCAAAGTTAAAATAGGTATAAAAAATAAATACCCGATCAAGACTGTGGGCTGACCCATCAAGAACCTTTCAAAAGTCCAGGGATTAAAAACTACAAAAAGACTTAAGAAATAAATTTGTAACTTATTTATCAAACTAAATTTAATTTCCGATCTACCCAAAAGAACCGTCGGTAATTGCTTAAGACTAAAATAATTAAGTGTGAGGGATAAAGAAAAGAGGGTTGTAAAAAACAAGGCAAAATACATCTGAGGGTTGCCGCCAAGAGAAACGAAGGTATTAAATGGAAGTGTTATTCCGGAAGATTGAACATTGTAAATAAAGGGTACACTCAAATAATCACGAAAATTATAAAGCCCGTAAAATCTGAATATATAAACCCCAAGCAAAGTATTTGTGACAACAACCCCCGCTACTTCAGCAAAAAATCTTCGATTAACGAGCAAAGCCCCCAAAAAAGGGGCTCTTTTAGAAACGTTCAATAATAATCTATTTATCAGGTTCATTGTTTCCTTCTTTTTTATTTTTCTTTTTACCAAGAAGGATAAAGCCAAAGCCTCCGGCCAATAAAATGATCACTACCACCAAACCTCCAATCACCCCATAAAGCAAAGTATTATCCTCTTCCACTGTTTCAGTTTCTACGTTTTCTTCGGGCTCGGAGTTGGTCACTCTAAATTCGCTGTTAGAGTTTTCAGAGTTAGAATTGGAGCTGGGAGCCTGCCTTTTGGCGTCAGCTTCTTCTTGCATTCTCTTCATTTCATCTAGCATTTCTTGAGTCATTTCAAACTCCATCTCTTTTTTGGAACCACCTTCGTCTTCATTGGTTACATTATCTTTATTTAAGGTAATAATCGGAAGGTTTTCCCACTCAAAGACTGCCTTATAAGTTCCCAC
This sequence comes from uncultured Candidatus Saccharibacteria bacterium, assembly GCA_964434775.1. Classification (GTDB taxonomy): domain Bacteria; phylum Patescibacteriota; class JACMRA01; order JACMRA01; family JACMRA01; genus CAYSWH01. The sequence continues at coordinate 7,291 of CAYSWH010000037.1, forward strand.
TTGCCACTCGGTTCCTGTTTTAAGATGAGACTCTTTGGTGGAAGAACCGGGGCGAATATCTTTAACAATGTCTTTGGCTAGTTCTTTTCCTGTCGGATCAATAACTTTAATTGTGCCTTTCATTTGTGTAAAGATATTTCCTTTATTTTCTTGATTATAGGAAAGAATAACCTCCTTATAATTAATATTCCTATTGGAAATCAGGAATTGAAGATAGGACTCGTTTTGGCCGGATAAGAAGCTCAAATTAGGTACCTCTGTATCCATTTTTAAATCTCCGGGAACTGTAATATAAATCCGAGCTCCGATTCTTTTTACAGTTGTTACTGCTGAAGTTCTTTCGATAAGCTTTTCTTGAACAGAGATTACACCGGCATATTCTCCGGGCTCGGTGCCTTCAGGTACGGTTACCGTAAATTCAACTTCTTGGTTATTTTGTGCAGGAACGGTAATTTCATTCGTAGACAACTCGATCCAGGAACCCACCTCTTTGTCTTCTTCTTCATTTTGGATGAAAGTGAAAGCTCCTTCCGGAGTTTCAGTACTATCTTTGGCGTTTAACTCTATCTGCTTATCCCCATCAAAGTTATTAACAATAGTTGCAGACCTGGTAATGGTCTCTCCGGGGTTGATCGTTTCGATAAACCAAGCTCTGGTTACAGGGTCTTCGCCGGGGTCGGCGGGCACAATTCCTACCTGGGCAAAGGAGGTAAGGCTGAAAAATAATCCGGTAATTAGAGTTAAGGAATTAACTACAATGGATTTTTTGAGTAAACGTTTGATTGCTGTAGACATATTTTGCTTGTATTGGCTTTGATTGTTTATTTACTTGTATTTTTTGTGAATGAATGGTCAATATTCACACACAAGGTACTAATCCGTATTGATTAATACCAAGTGTCTAAATACCTCTTATGATTGAGAAAGAGTCAAAGTAGCTTGATAAGTTTGTGCTCTTGTGTAAGGAGGTACAATCAAATCAAGAGTTAAGTCTTTTTCGTACTTACCTTCTCCGTATCCATAACCAAATTCGGTGATAGTGTAATCATTACTGGTAGCCCAGGCATCATCGTGAGCGTCCAAGTATGAAGTGTGTTGAGTGCTGGTATTGTCGTTTAGACCGTCCAAAGTACCGGGGTCACCGGCAAATACTGAAAGATTTGCGGGAGTTAGGCTAAATCTGGAGGAATTAAAACTTGGATCAAGAGTCGGATCACAGGAACCACCTTCATCACAAAGGTTTAAGAATTGAGAATTGTCAGATTGACCTTCAAAGTTAGTCATTACACCGGTAATAGTCCAACCCACGCCGGTACCTCTCAAGTCTTGAAAGACAGCAGTAGAAATAGTACATTGAGCAAATACATCCGTATCGCTAATGTTATAGTCTCCCATATCACAGTCAGGAGCTTCCACAGTAAAGATTCCCGGATTAATAGTAATTGTAGCCTGTGAATCATCATAAGCATAACCACTACCACCATATTGAGCGTTGGTATTAACCGCTCCAAAAATAGAAATACCACTTACGGCAGCAACGCAAGAAAACAGTGCTGCACCTTTAACAATTTTTTTTCCTAAAGACATATATACAAAATATTTGTGTATGTGTTTGTGTTTGTATTAAAAAGTACAAACTATCTACAATTATAATTTAAGATTACGGCTCTGTCAAAAAATTTAGCAGTTATAAGTTTACATGTTAATTAATAGCCAAAACTATTCTTTTTGAAAGGCTTTGAGTAACTTATCAAATTCTTCGGCAGTCTCAAAATTACCGTACATTGCCCAAAAGCATACATATGCCGCTTCGTCGTAAGCACGTAAATTCTTGAGGACAATCTTTCCGATTTTGGTTGACCTAATAGGGTTTTTGCCGGTTCGTAAAATGTCTTCAATCACTTTTTGAACTATTTTGGAAATTTTTTGATTATCCACCCTTCGTTTATTAAAAGCCTTTCTAATACCTTTTTCTAACTTCTCCTGAGAAAAAGTAATAACTTGCCCGTTCCTTTTTTCTACCATAAGATCAATAACCTTTACTTCCTCGATGCTGGTAAAGCGGTAATTGCATTTAGGGCATTCTCTACGCCTGCGTACTACCTTACCCCCTCTGGTTGTCCTGGAATCGTAAACCTTGGTATTTTTGTAGCCGCAGCTTGGACAAATCATAATATAGTAGTGTAATAAATAGGATTAATACTAATTAAAGTAGTTACTATTACTCAAAGAACTTGTCAAGATTATAAGATTCTATTTATATACAGAATAAAAAGAAGAAATGTTGATAAGAAAACAACAATAAAATTTTCCCCGGAAAGTCTTTGATTGAATTTAATTGACGAAAATAGTAAATACGGATTTTAGTAGAAAAATGTTTGAGCTGATTGAGAAACAAGGAAAGAAGAGGTTAGGAAAAATAACCACTTCTCACGGGGATATTTATACTCCTGCTTTTGGGCCTGATGCAACCAGAGGGCTAATTAAAAATCTAAGTCCTAATGAAGTTATAAATTTATCTGCAAAAACTGAAATAAGTTTAGATAATCAAGTGAGGAGAGAGCAAAATGAAATTCAATTCCTGCTGACAAATACTTATCATATAACTACCTATCCCGGTGATGAGTTCATCCAAGAGATGGGCGGTATACACAAATTCATGAAGTGGCCACTGCCGATCCTTACGGACAGCGGCGGCTACCAAGCTTTTACTCTTATTCACGGGTCTCCGCATCTCAAAGGAAAAGTAACTGACGACGGGGCCTTTTTTAGAAATCCGTTAAATGGTGATAAATTGGAGTTAACCCCGGAAAAGGCTATAGACATTCAGTTTAACTTAGGTTCAGACATTATGGTGGTTTTGGACGACTGCCGGCACTACATGGATCATAAAGAAATGGAAAAGTCTGTTTACCGCACCATTGAATGGGCCAAAAGGTGTAAAAAACATTTTCTCAAAAACCTTAAATCCAAACTTAATCAATCCTGGGAAGATAGCTATAGACCACAACTCTTTGCCGTAGTGCAAGGAGGTATTGATCTGGAACTCAGAAAAATGTGCGCCGAAAAACTGGTGGAAATCGGTTTTGACGGATACAGTTTTGGCGGCTGGGCTATCAACGAAAAGGAGTATTTTCCTTACGAACCGCTGGAATATATAGCTGATATTTTACCTGAAGATAAACCAAGGTATGCTATGGGTGTAGGTACTCCCGAAAACATGGAAGCTTGTATCAACTACGGCTACGATCTCTTTGATTGCGTAATCCCTTCCAGGAACGGACGTCACGGTCTGGCTTACACTACAGAGGGTGTAATAAATATTAAAAACTCACAGTATAAAGGCGATTTTTCTACCCTTGATCCAAACTTAAACTCCACCGCATCCGGTTACGAGAAATATTACCTGCACCACTTATTCAAAATAAAAGACGCTCTTGGGGGAGAATTGCTTACCATCCAAAACCTGCAACATTTTAACTACGTCATGCAAAAACCATTTACGGAAGATAATTAGACTTGCCGCTTAAATCAAAATTAACCTCATAGAATAGACTCAAAAATAGTTTTCGGAGCAGTCTATCAACTCCAAAATTAAGTAGCCAGGATATATTTAAAAACTGCATGGTAGGAAGTATTTCCCCTGGGAAAGGGTAGATATACGTCAATGTATTTATGTAAGTTTATATTAATTCCTAATTCATCTTTATACACCTTTTCTCTTTCTGCGTATCTGGTATGTGGATAAGAAATAATCCCCAAAAAAGCCAGATCGGACATCAAAATAGGTTTGTTGGCTTCGGGAAAGGTCTGTCTGTACTCCTTAAAATACAACTTCAGTAGCCTTTGAGGCATCAATGTTAAAACGGCCCCGGCATAATCTTCACATAAATCAACTACGGTGTGATCCTTGATATCTAAATCAGTCAACTCTTCATTTTCGATAAAACTGCGATAAGCAGAAATTTTTGCTAGACTCTCTTGGTACATATTTTTGATTTTTATTTTTGTTACCTGGAGTATACACCCAAAATTGTGTTTTTGCAACAAATGTGTCATAATTAAGATTAAAAAGAGAAACAACAAAAACTTTCCTCGCAAAAATACCCTTAAAATGCTACTCGGTTATAGGCTAATAAAAATAAATAAACTCTCCCGGAAAAAGTTAACCCTCTTTTCTTTTGGTTTAATGACTCTCTTTTGGACTCTTTTTGACGGAAGTATGGGCCTAATCGCTCCGGTTCTCTTGGAAAAATCGTTTTCGACATTTACAGCAGGAATTATCTTGGGTAGTGGCCCTCTCTTCGGCTCGCTTTTTGATATTCTTTTGAGCAACTACCTCAAGCACCCCGATTTTCGCAGAATTTTTATTTATATGTTTCTGTCTTGTGCAGGAGCCTTGTTTTTCCTTTGGCACAATCAGGGATCACTAATTCTCTTTTTAATGTCTATGGCCTTTTGGGGGCTATACTTTGACCTCAATAGTTTTGGAACTCAAAACCTGGTAAAACAAAATTATAACAAACAGGAAAATACTGCAGTATTTGGGATTCTTCAGACATTTGGGGCTTTAGGTTACACCCTGGCACCACTGATAGTCGGTTTAATTTTTATTGATAAGATTGAATCGGAAGCAGTTTTTGTCTTTCTTCTTTTCCTTGCCTCTTCTCTGGTCTTCTTTGTCTTTACCGGCAGATTCTCTAAAGTAAACCTCCAAAAGTCCCATACCAATCCCGGTCAGAAATTAAAATCCGATTTTAGAAGTAATCTCAAATCTTGGAGAAAATTGGCTGTAAAAATTCATCCTTATTTAATCGGCAGCGGCCTAATCTGCCTAATTGATTCAAGCTTTTGGCTAATAGGACCTTTACTTTCCGCCAAGCTAATCGAAACAGAACCTCTAAGTGCCTTTTTGATGTTTGCTTTTTCCTTTCCCTTTCTTTTCGCCGGCTTTTTGGTAGTCAAGATTCCCAAAATTAACGGGAAGAAAATTCATTCCGTCTATGCTTTGCTCTTTCTGACATTCATAGTAATGACAGTGACCACCCTAAACTTAGGCATTTTCTTTTTACTCCTAACTTTCTTTGTCAGCTCCCTTTTTGGAGCTCTGGTTTGGCCGATTCTGGATAGTGCATATGCGGATCTAATACTGGACAACCCTTCTCAAGAAAAAGATTTGGAAGGCATCAAGGACTTTACTGAGAATATCAGCTACTTTCTCGGCACCGCCCTGGCCGGACTTAGCTTGGAGTTTCTGGCACACACTCAAGCTCTAAGCTTTTTGAGTTTGATTTACCTGATAATTGTGATTTTAGTGATTTTCAGAATCAGCTTGTACAGAAAAACTAAAAATTCCAATAATTGACAAAACAAGGAAAATAAGGGTTTAATCAGCAAATTTATGCGAACTAAGACTAAAATATAGACCGGTAAGATATTATATATATGAGTGGAAGTGAAGGGTCATTTGGAGAAACAGGTAATAGAAATTTTGAATTAAGTCCTGATTTTAGGGTTGGATCAATCCTTGTCCCCGGTAGAGAAATAAGTAGCTGTGGAGTTATTCGCCCCCAAACAGAGGCCTTTCTTTTTCTGGAAACTCCTGAAAATATGGGGAAAAGTCTACCAATCGACGAAAATAAAAACCTGATAAGAGTAAATTCGATAAAAAAATATCACTATGAAAATCGAATCCGTAGCAGATTAGCCCAACTTGGACTCGATGTCTTGGAGACCTTTGTAGATAATGAGGGAAATCTTTGCTGTAGAGTCTTTAATTACGGAAATATACCCCTAAAGATACAGGCAGGTTACGACACCACCTCCTTTTTCTCTGCTCCGGAAGAAACCAGAATTACTCAAAATTCACTTGAAGAAAGCTTGAATGACGGAGATATAATTTTACAAAAAGAAAATCGAGATACTCCTGAACCACAGTTTTTTTATGTATTTACAGGAAGCAGGAGAGGTGGTTATTTGCGAATAGCTAATCGGTCAGAAGCGGATTCCATAGCCTTTAGAATCAACCCGGAAGAAGTCTATTCAGTACAGGCCTCCAAAGAAGATTCAATCTTGGGAACACCCTTAGACCTTTCCAAGTTAGACAGCCTGAGAGCAGCAGACGACCTAAGACCTTTTTTAATCAGACATGGCTATCATTTACCCTTTGCAGAAGTTAACCAGTTTGCCATCTGTCAGACAGATACACACATAGGTCTTTACAATGGAGTGTATGCAGTAATTGAGGCACAACTTTATACTTTGGAGTACATCGACGGCAAGCCGCTCCTATCCCCGCTCCAAGATGCTATACACATTTCTTCTCACGTCCTCAAACCGAACAGCCCCACCTGGCCGATCAGGCTAGAGCTTCTCAACTCCAACGGCTTTGATTTACCTACTCTCCAAAAAGTAGTTGTCTTAATCAGGTTTTATAGGTAGCAAAGGCCGGTAGTCAATTTACATAAAGCGATTTATGAGTCATAATTAATCTAACTATTGTAATGGATTAATAAATGTTGGAATCGCCAAAGATTGGAGAAAGACTGACCAAGATGAGGAAAATAAAAAAAGATCTCAGAGAAGGAGAAAGAAGGAGATCGGGAGAAGAAATACTACCCCCGGATGCAATTGCTGGGCTGGAAAGCGGCATAGAAAGCTTAACCCCTTCTGAAATAGACAGGCTTGAGATGGTAGTAAAAAAATGGGAGATAGAGCAGCTGGCTACAAAATGGAGCTTACCGGTTGAAACTGTTACAAGAATTTTTATCTTGGTTGATGCTAATCTAAAAGAACACGGCATTTACTTACCCGCCGGAATGATCATTAATTTCCTCAAAAATTACGCCGCCGGAACACAGGTTTTTGACTCTACCACCACAACTCAAGAAATAAGGATAACCGTAATGCAACTGAGGACTGCCATCGAAAAAATGCTCCAAGAATTTCCAAAACTAGCTTCTTTTTTCAAAAAACCAAGTGAAGGTGAAGAGAAAGAGAAAACGGTTCCTCAGTAGATAGGATAATATTTTCCTGCTTTACAAAGTCTAGGCAAAGTGCAAGCGTTGAGGGTAGACATTCACCCTCTAATTTTTTTATATGGTTTCAAACAGTGGCAGTGACAAACGGCAGGAGACGGATTATAAATACAATAATTTGTACGAGGTGACAAAGACGGTGAGGTTTGAGTTGAAGCCGAGTAAGGAGACTTTGGAGAAAATAAACAAGGAAAAATTGTTTAAAAAACCAGAAAACACAAGAATTATAAAAAATGATACTCAAATAAATTGGGAAGAATTAAATAGTTTTATTAAAAAAACAAAAGAATTTTATGGAACTTATTCTAACATAACTGATTTTCTTAATAACGAAAATTGTAATTTTGATAACATCCATATTTATTCAGAGTTAATCAGATTATGTGGAGGTGAGGCTAGAGATTTGTACCAGAAAAACTTTGCAAGAAAAGGAAATTGGAAGAAAATAATTACATTAGAAAATGAAAAAGAAGCGGATGTTTCATACAAAGTCAATGAATCTTCATCTATAGGAACATTTAATGCCAAATTTGATAAAAATATTTCTAATTATGGAAAAGGAATAGTTGGGGAATTGATTGTTGATAAATTGGAAGAATATAAAAATGTTTTAAATGTCAAAATAATAAAACTGGAAGCAGAAGTTACACAACAAGAAAAAGCGAAAAGTTTTACCAACGAATATCTTTTTGGAAAGATAAAAACACTTTGTATTACATTAGAAAAAGTTTGTAATTTATTTTTACAATTTAACTTAAATCAAACTGAAATTAATGAAAAAGATTTAGAAGACAAATTTTCTGAAAAATGTAAATTATTAAATTTTGAGGAAGTGAAAAAATTAGTAGTAGAAATTTTAGAAGAAATAGAGCTTTATAATAATAAAAATGCTAAAAGAAAATATACTTTAAATTTGAGAGGAATTTGTCCCAGAGTTTTGGATAGTTCAAAAGAAACAATTAAGGATTATACAAAAACAGAAAAAGAAATTTTGGAGGAAATTGATGAATTAGAAGCTGAATTACAAAATTTAAAAGATACAAAAAAAGAATTAAAAACAAAAAGATCTCATATAAAAAATGAGATTGCTATTAAAATCACAGATATTACAAATAAAGAAAATATAAAACTTGATAAAAATAAATTAAAAGATTGGGATAGCAAAAAAATAATAAAAATTGATTTGCAAAAAAATTTTAAACTAAATGAAAAATCAAATTTAGATCAAGTGAAAAAGTTTACAAAAGAAATAATAGAAAAACATGTTTCTAGTAATGCTAAAGTAAATATTAGTAACAATTGCCAAGAAATTTATAATTTAATTTTTCAACCTTATGTTTTTGAAAAAGAAACTAAACAAAAAACATTTCTGAAAATTCATAAAGAGTGTGAAGAAAAAAACAAGAAATTTCAAGAAAAATCATCAACATTAAATCAATTACAAAAAGATTTAGAAAATATAAGAATTTCTCATTTTGCTAAAATTATTTCTTTTAATGGTAAATATTTTTTAGCTTTGGAAAAAGTAATAGATGAAAATAATAAGAAAAAGCAACTTTCTGGTTTTGCTTTAAACAATTTGCAAAGCTCTCAAAATTCAAATTATAAAATTTTAAATTACAAATCTTTGACATTCAAGGCTCTTAAAAAACTTTGTTTAGAAAGAGACGGAACTATTTTTGCTGGATTTTTAAGGGATGAACAAGGAAATTGGATTTATGAAAAAGATAAAAATGGGAAGATAAAAAAAGATAAAAGAGGTTATCCAAAAAAACAAAAAGATGAGGAAATAAAAAAATTGTGGGGAAAATATCTATCAGAATCCAAGGGGTTTACAAATAACGATTTTAGAACATTTAAAATTAAACTAAAAGGAATTTTGTTAAATCCTCGTAATGATTTTGATTTTATTTTTGATAGAGAATTTGTGAATAGTGTTTTTTATACAAGTCAAAATATGGAAGACTTGATTAGAAATATAGAGGAATCTTTTTACAACCTAAGTTGGCAAAATTGTGATTGGAAAAATTTAAAACAATTTGAAAAAGACAAAAAAATTGAACTGTATCAAATTTATAATAAAGATTTTGCTCTTGATGAATATTTTGCTCGTGATACTGAAAGCGATAAAAATAAGTTAGAAAAACAAAAGGAATCTGTAAAAAATGAAAAATACAAACCAAATCTTTTTACTATTTATTGGAATAATTTCTTTTCTCAAATTTCAAATTTAACTTGTAAATGTGATAAGCAAAGATTAATTCCAGAGGGAAAATTTTATGTAAAATTAGCAAGTGAAACTGAAAAATACAAAGTTATTGGAGATAAAAAAATAGAAAACAGAAAATCACAAAACAAAATTTATGGAGATTTTTACTTTATTTTCAATCCTGTTGCTGAATTAAATAATAAGAAAAAACTAGAAATCAGAGCTTCCGCACAAGAAAAACAACCAAAAAATAGAATAAAAAGTTTTAATAAATATTTACAAGAAAAAGTTGAGGGTAAAAATGAACTTTATTTTATTGGACTAGATCGTGGAGAAAATAGTTTAGTAAGTTATGGACTTTTTAAATTTAAGAAAAAGAAAATAGAAAGTGATGATGTTTTGGTTAGGTTTGATAGTAAAGTTGGAGAAGAAAATTGGGTTTTGGATGAAATATTGGAATTGCAAGACTTATCAGCTGTAAAAGTTTTTAATCAAAAAGGAAATTGGCAAAAAAGCATATTTGTAGAACAAAAAGAAGACGAGTATTTTTATAACAAAAAAGAAGATGGTGATTATGATGAAATTTTAAACTTTAAAAATGGTGGAAAAAGAAAAACAGAACTAGAAAAAGAAAATTCAGAAGCAGTTTTTTGTTTATTGCCAATTAGAAATAAACAGAGAGAGAAAACTGGAGCTTATTCTCTAAAATGTCTTTCTTGGAAAGAAGATAATGGTGTGGTTTATAATTATAGAGTCGCTCAAGAAAAATTAAGAGAAGAAAGATTAGAACAACTTAAATTACAAGAAAATTTTAAAGATTTATCAGAAGACGAAAAAGAAAGAATTTTAGAACAAAGAGAAATAGATTTACAAGAAACGGAAGAATTTAAAAATGGGTTCGTGTCAAATTTGGTTGGATTTCTAGCAGAAAAAGTAGAAAAATATGAAGCTTTGATTTCATTGGAAAATTTAAACAATAGCGGAGGAAAGGAAGGGAATTTAAATAAAACATTTGGAGCTACAGTTTATCAAATTATTGAAAATAGGTTGATGTCTAAATTCTCATACTTGGTGATTAAACTAAATAAACAAAACCATTCTCAAATTGTTCCTAAAATCAGAAAGATAGAAGAACTTAAAATTGATCAAATTACTAAGAATGAAAAGCTAAAAGATTATAATTTAGGTGAGGTTTTGATTACAGATGAGATAAATACTTCAAAAATTTGTCCTAATTGCGGGTATTCAAAAAATCGTTTTAATGATAAAAAAGTTAAAATAGATAATGATATTTTGAAAGATTTTATTAAAATTGGGAAAAAGGATTTTGGAATTGATGAAAATAAAAAGAGAGATTTTGAAATTAATAATGAAACAATTGCTTATAGATATAACGAAGATGGTGTTTCATCAGTACCTTTGAGAAAATGAGAAATTTATAAATATATAAAGGATTTTAAAGATAAAGAGGACTCTTTTGAAAAAGTTTTAGCAGATCCAAGACAAAATGAAACTAAATCAAAAGATTTTATTCGCTGTGTACATTGTGGTTTTGATACAAGATTTCCTGAAACAAATTTAGAGTTAAAGAATTTTAATCCAAAATTAAATAAAATAAATGGAGGAGATGCTTTAGCCGCCTACAACATAGCCAAGCGAGGCCTAGCACTGATCACCAACAATAACTAACTTTATTATGCCTAACCCAAAAATCCAACAAAGATACGAAAACTTTTCTAAGGCTTTTGCTAAACTGTCCGAGGTCTGTCAAAAAATTCAAGATCCAAAAGTTTCATCAGAGGAACAGGAGATATTTAGAGACTCGCTTATTCAGCGGTTTGAATTTACTTTAGAACTGGCTAAAAATTTAATAAGAGATATTTTGAGAGAAGGTGGTCTCGAAGATTCCAAATTAACCTCTCCTAAAGATGTTGTTTCAGAAGGTTTTAGAGCCGGGTTGATAGATAATTATGAGATTTGGTTTAAAATGATCAAATCTAGAAATCTCTCTAGTCATACTTACGATGAAAAGTTAGCTAAAGAAATGCTGGAGACAATTCAAAATTTTTATT
>CAYSWH010000038.1:0-17949 GCA_964434775.1 uncultured Candidatus Saccharibacteria bacterium
GGAAAATCCTAGGATTAGGTATTTATGTATAGCTCTGTTCATATTTTTTGTTTTTAACTTTTATTATTATTATTATATTTTATATTTTTAATGTTTTCAAGTTTTATCTTCCTTATCATTTTCAAACTCAAGATAAGGGCTATTTTCCAAAGTAATAATGGAAATAAATTCGGCAATGTAAAAAATTACTTGGGAAGAAACGTAAACCCACATTAAAATAAGGATTACAATTGCCGCAGGTCCGTAAATTGAGCTGCTTACTGAGTAAGAAAGATACCAGGCAATAACCGTTTTTCCTATAGTAAGAGAAATTGCCGTCGCTATTCCGCCAATTATCGATAGGTGTAATCTGATTTTTTTAAAGCCGGTAATTGAAAAGATTATTGATAAAAGCAGGCTTAACAGAGAAAAAGTAATAATAAAATTAAAGAATTCGATCAAGGCCGGATTAGTGCCAAATAGATTTATAAACAACGTTTTAACTAATGATCCTGTAGAGCTAACCAGAAACGATATAATTAAGGTTAGTCCCAGGCTAAATCCGATAATTAGGGAAAAGACTTTGTCTCTAAGAATACTCTTGACCCCCTCCTTTCCGTACTCAACTCCAAATATTTGATTGAGAGAATGCTTTAACTCAGACATTAAAGCCATTGAGGAAAAAAAAGCAAGGCCAAAAGCAATTGCCACTGCCAGTAAATTACTCCCCTGCCTCTCTAAAGAGTTTTGAATTATATTTTCTAGTAATCTGGCTGAATCCTCCCCAAATATTCCTGATGTGTATGAGAATATTATTGATTTTACCCTTTCACTGTCAAGTAGAATTGTTGAAAGATAAGTCATGATTATTAAAAACGGTGACATCGAAAGAAGAGTTCTGAAGGCCAGGGAGGCAGCCATAATTGGAACTTTGTCATCATCTGCTTTTTGGTAGGTTTTCTTAAATAGAGAAAAAACGTTTTTGACCATAACAATTTTTGATAATATTGATTCAAAATTTAGTTAAGTCAAATATGTCGTGTCTTGACTTGTTTGGACTATTATCCTTAATTTCAAGTAATTTCAAATTTAAATAATAATTTATGCAATCTCTATTAATCGCTTTACTTATTGGAGCTGTAGCCGGATGGCTTGCCGGACAGATTAAAAAAGGTGAAGGGTACGGTCTTTTAGGAAATATCGTGGTAGGAATAATTGGAGGATTTGTCGGAGGTCTAGTTGCTAATTTTTTTGGTGTGACTAGTACAAACATCATAGGTCAGGTTATAATTTCTACCTTTGGAGCAGTGATTTTATTAACTATTCTTAATTTATTCAGTAAATAATTTATGAAAAACCAGGTAATATTTCAAAAAAACGGAGCAAGCAAGCTAAATTTTGTAAAAGGCGGTGATCTGGTTACTGCGGTAATTCAAGATGCAAACACTCAGCTAGTTTTAATGGTTGGTTTCATGAACCAAGAAGCTTTAGAAAAAAGCATAAATATTGGCAAAGTAACTTTTTATAGTAGAACCAAGAAAAGATTGTGGACCAAGGGTGAGACTAGTGGAAATTATTTAACCGTGCAAGAAATAATTGCTGATTGTGACGGCGATTCTCTTTTAGTTAAGGTTAATCCGGAAGGTCCGGTCTGCCATTTGAATCAAGACACCTGCTTTGGGGAGAAAAATAATTTATCAAACAACTCTTCTTTGGATTATATAAATACTTTGGAAAATGTTATTACTGATCGAAAGGACAACCCCCAAGCTAATTCGTACACTAGCCAATTGTTTGATGAAGGCCTAAACAAAGTTGCCCAAAAAGTGGGAGAAGAGGCTGTGGAATTGGTAATTGAGTCTAAAGATGATAACGACTTGTTGTTTAAAAACGAAGCTGCGGATTTATTGTATCATTACCTTGTTTTATTGATTTATAAGGGATTTTGTCTGGCAGATATTACTGAAGTTTTAAAATCCAGAGGGGAATGATCTGTCAATAATCTTTATAGAAAGTAAACTTGTTACTCTTTACATCTAAATTGTGTTTTTAAAAAAAATTAAAAAAGTAGCAATTAGACGAAAAATTGACAAATTGTTTCATCAAGCAAATTAATTCAATTATATCAAAAATGTAAACATTCAATTATGACGGACAATATAAAAAATACCACAATAAAAAAACCTCGTTGTAATTTTTGTCTTTTCAAATAACTGCTTTGACAAAAGTATTCTTATAACTCTTTTTTAGATTGTTATTCAACCGAAATTGTGAAGATATTGATCAATTATCACATATCTAAGTGATTCGGATAAAAAATTAATTCTATAATTATGTATGGCCGTCAATATAGTAAATTCTTCCAAGAAGCCAAGACTGTAACCGGTTGCTTGAAAGTGAGGGATGAATTAATGAGTTCGGGGAGAGTGGCTGAAATTAAAAAAGAAATAGTTGGTGCCGGACTAGAACAAAAGAAAAATCTGGGGAAAGAATTAAACGAACTAAAAAAAGAAATTCAAGAAGCCTGTGATCTGGCTATTCAATCGATACAAAAAGAACAGGAGAAAGAAGAATACATAGATTTTGATCCGACCTTTTACTCACCCAAATACAAACAAAAAAGCGGCTCATTGCACCCTGTAACTCTGGTTGTACAAGAAATAGTTGAGATTTTAACTAGACTTGGATTTGATGTTTACGATTCTACTTTAGTGACCAAACAGTGGGACAACTTTACTTCCGCCAATATGCCTGACTACCACCCGGCAAGGGAGATGCAGGACACCTTTTTCTTGGATCAAAAGGACCAAGCAGGTGAGCAATATGTCATGAGGACTCAAGTTACGGCCAACGTTTCCCGGTACGCTAAAGAAGTAAAAGCTCCTTTTCGCGTCATCTTTCCCGGGATAGTTTTTAGAAACGAAGATATCGACTTGACGCACGATATTAATTTTACTCAATTTGATATGTGGTTAGTTGACAGGCAGGCTTCTATAGCACAGTTGTTGACTTTGGTCAGGCAGTTTTATTCAGAATTTTTTAACGATCCAAATATGGAAGTAAGAACTAGACCCAGCTACTTTCCTTTTACTCAACCAAGTATGGAAGGGGATATTACCTGCCCGTTTTGTAGGGGAGAAGGTTGTAGGGTTTGTAAGCAAACAGGATGGATCGAAGTGTTCGGTGCCGGACCGATTCATCGACAAGTAATTACCAATATCGGTCTAAATCCGGATAAATGGCAAGGAATTGCCTGGGGATTTGGAGTAGACAGGCTTGTTCAGATAAAGTATAAGATATCTCAATTATCCCAATTTTACAACGGTCATCTAGATTTTTTGGAAGGGAGAGAGTTGATTGACAATCATGAAAGAAATTAAGCAATTAATTCGGCAAAGATTTCTACAAATTAGGAAGAACTACCCATCAGGATTAGCAGCCAAAGCTTCGGCAAAGATCACTGATTTTTTGATCGAGTCGGACTATTATAAAAAATCTAACCATATTCATATTTATTATTCCAAGAGGGAAGAGGTTTCTACTCCGGAAATTATTAAAAAATCTTTTGATTTTGGCAAAAAAGTCGTCGTTCCTGTTATCCAGAACAAGAAAATAATGGAACATGTCGAAATATTTAAAGATACTCAATTTAAAGAAGCATCTTTTGGCATTTCTGAACCATTAGTAATACATGAATACTTTGACGTAAATAAGTTGAAATCAGACGATATAATACTAATACCCTTGGTTGCTTTTGATCATCAATTAGGTAGATTGGGACACGGAAAAGGTTATTATGATATGTTTTTATCGAAAACAAAAGCCTTAAAAGTAGGTCTTGCTTATAGTTGGCAGCAAACAAATGAGGTGCCAATGGAAAAATTTGACGTTTATTTAGATTTGGTTATTACTGAAAACAGTGTTATGACTAAGAACAATTCTGGCTATTTAGATGAAGAATATGTAGTTTTGGTGGATGAAGAAAACCAAGTTGTCGGAACTACTCCAAAATCCGGTGTTCACCAATTAGAAACTCCCCGGCATAGAGGTTTTTCTAGTTTTATTTTTAACTCAAAGGGAGAATTACTTTTGCAGCAAAGGAGTAAAAGCAAGAAAACTTGGCCACTGGTATGGTCTAATACTTGTTGCGGACATCCAAAACTTGAAGAAACCAGTGTAGAAGCGGCATACAGACGATTAAATTACGAGTTGGGTCTAAAAATTGATAATTTGGAAGAGATCATCCCTGATTATAAATACTGTTTTACTCGTTATGATGTTATGGAAAACGAGTTTTGTCCGGTTATTGTAGGTTTTAGTGATCAGGAGGCGAAAACTAATCCCGATGAAGTTGAAGCAGTCAAATGGATCAAGTGGGAAAACTTTTTAGATGATATCAGGAAAAACCCGCAAGATTGGAGCGAGTGGTGTATCGAAGAAGCTGAATTATTAGAAAAGAGTCCCAGGTTTAGAAACCTTTTTGAGGATAACACAAGTATTTAATCTTTATTTAAATCTTATATTAGGTATTAATTGCTTCCATTTCTTATGTAAACTTTTGTACAATTAATAAACGTTGTAAAAGACTAAAGTATATTGGTTCTCTAATTAATTTACTTGTCTACTGATCCTTTTAACATTTTTTGAAAATGCTTATCCACTGACCATTAATTATTTTTCTCCTTTTGGAGACACAGGAGTGTAAGTTCTTTGAGCGAGTTCGTTATCTAGAAGAAAGAGTGCAGTGCCTTGGTCTCCGGCCATTTTCATTTTATCGAGCAGGGTATGGAGTGTGGCCTCTTCTTCAACTTGTTCGTCTATGTACCATTTGATAAAAGACTCCAAAGCATAATCGTTTTCCTGTCTGGCAATGCTAAAAATATTATTAATTGTTCCTGTAACGTATTTTTCATGAGCTAGAGATTTATTTACCAAATCCTTGGGACCTTCAAAATCAGTTGGCGGTTGTTTAATAGCTTCCAAAGAAACTCTACTATTACGCTCTTGAACGAAAGAATAAAAGCCCATGGCATGATCAATTTCTTCTTTGGATTGGATGTACAACCAATTGGCAAAGCCTTTATAACCTGCATTATCAGCAAATGAAGACATGGATAGATAGAGGTAAGCAGAGTAGAGTTCTTCTTTAATTTGATTATTGAGAACCTCCAAAACATTTTTTTTCATAATAATCTGGAATATTTATTTACAATACACATATATTTAACAAGAAAAATCCTTTTTTGTCCACATTTTTTTTATTTCTTTAATACCTGGTTTATTTGTTTAATTTGAGAGTTAATTAAAGTCATTAAAAACCTTTACAAAAAGATAGATATGTGCCTAATTTAGTTAGAATATGTTTGCAAAAAAAATCGAAAATTAGTCTTACTGGCAATCTATTTTACGGCCTTGATACTTAATTTCTTGTTAATCAAATCCCAGAAAGTGTCGCCTGAAAACTCCCTCTCTCAATCTGCAAATAAAAAGAATAATAAAACCATGATTAAAGTAATTAAAAATAATAAAATCGTTTTTCCACTTTTGGTTATTGCTCTGCTGCTTAGTCTTATTTCAGTCGGTGCTTACGCTTACGTTACTTATTTTGATGAAGAAACTATAATGCAAAGAGAATTGGAAGCGGAATGGATAAGCAAGAAAGAAGCCAAAAAAGAGCAAAACAAAGATTTGAATGTCGGTGGATGGGTACCGGATTGGGCCAGTACTTCCGGCCTGGAAAGTCTCCAAAACAACAATCAACTTTTTGATAATTTTTCTCCGGTCTGGTACGAAATCCAAGAAGATGGAGGTCTACTGAACAAAGTACCCAAAAACTATGAAGAAGTTATCTTGTATGCTCGAAATCACGGTATCGAGATTATCCCTTCCATTGCTTTATTTGATCACGAAACTTTGACTTCGGTTCTGCAAAGTGAAGAAAATCTTGATAGGCATATTGATGAAATCTACAAAGTTGTGACTGAAAATAATTTTGACGGGATTGATTTGGATTATGAATCTACAAAACTGAGTGACAAGGATAAATATTTTGAACTACTTGAAAGGCTGGATAGCAGATTTGAGCCTGAGGAAAAGAAGTTGGTAGTAACAGTTTTACCCAAGTGGGGAGATGAAGTTGAGTATTTGTCTTTGAAAGAAACCAGAGAAGTGCAGGATTGGTCATTAATCAGTTATTATGCTGATGAAATTAGAATTATGGCCTATGACTACACTTACATTATGTCCAAAAATCCCGGTCCGATTGCTCCCCTTGAGTGGGTAGAAGAAATTATCAAATACGGTATTTCAAAAGTAGACAGCAAGAAATTAACTCTAGGTATTCATTTATATTCTTACGAATGGTGGGAGGAAGTTCCCGAAGGAGAAGAAGATGAAGGATTTCAAGTGGAAGATTTACAATTCGTCCCCGACTATAATAAAAACGGAGCCGCTGAATCAGCTAATCGATCATACAGTTATCTGATAGTGCAAAAAGTTCTGGATCAATATGACGGAGAACTCCAAGAATATCAAGGAGAGAAGATATACCGCTATAGTAAAGTAAATGATGACACGCGAATTTTTGAAAACAGAGTTTTGGTTTACATTGATGATCAGGGAGTTCAAGATAGAATTAATCTGGCCAAAGAATACAATCTAAGAGGGGTGTCTTTTTGGAGGCTTGGTGCTGACGGAAATATTTTAAACAACTTAAATACGCAAAAATAGCCTGAGATTTTAAGAAGATTGCGGAAATTCTAAGATTAGCAAGGATTAATCGGTGCGGAAAATATTTTTGTGTGTAATGAGATATCAACAATTATTAAAAAATAATTAGTATAAGTTATGTTTAAGAAATCCTCTTTAGTAGGATTGTAAAATTACCAAAAACAATATCTTGAGAAAACTTATGGAATATCCATCATGAGAATTATCTTTAGATATTGACTTGGCAAAAAAATATTACTACAATTATTAATAAATCCAAAATATGAGCAATTCAAAAAACGAATCCAATAAATCAAGCGGAGGTAAATACCGTGATAATGAGATTGAATCAAGATTTAATTCAGAAAATTTTGTTGAAGCCAATATTCAGTATATTGAAGCCATCGAAAAAATTGAGAATAAAGAGGTTAGACAAGGTTTAGACATTATGCACAATATAGCCCTACTTTTTCCTAGATTTTCTAGGGTTTTTAATTATTTGGGCTGGTACTATGAAGCACAGTTCCATGATTATACTACCGCAGAAAGATATTATAAAAAAGGACTGGAACTAAAGCCTAATTTTAGGGAAATTTACAGTAATTATGCCTACTGTCTTCTAATTCAAAGAAAGTATAAGGAGTTGGAGATTTTTTTGAAGGAGTGTTTAACCGTTCCTGTGACTAATAAGGAGTATATTTATAGACTTATGGGTAGAATTCAAGAAAAAAGTAAAAAATACGACCTAGCTATAGAATCTTACAAACAAGCCCTGTCTGAAACATATGATATGCAAGAAATCAAAGCTTACGAAGCAGATATTAAGAGGTGTGAAAAAAAGCACGACCTTTTATCTAAAAAAAATAGATCAAAAAAAACCTCCCGAAAAAGCAATTAAGCAAAGCAAATATTTCTCCAATATGATCTAATTAATTCAATATTAAAACTTTAGAATTAAATAAATAAGTCGGTAAAAATCTATATATAACACCCCTCTCTTGAGGGGTAGAATAGTCAAAACACTCACTTAAGGCAACTACCGATAATTTGAGTTATTCGAACTATTTCCTTGATTGTATTCTGAACCGTTTGTTGACTCCCTGTTTATATTCGGGTTATTAGGGTTTTGGTATTTTCTATTTTCTTGGGAGTTATTAAAACTGTTTGGCGTTGGTTGATTAAAGTCATTTGTAGAATTTCCATTGGTATTTGGGTTGCTTTGATTGGATCCTTGGAAGTTAGTTGGAGTAAAATTGTTATTTGAATTTGGTTGAGGCTGATTTTGCATTCCCTGGTTTGGTTGATAGCCGGTGTTTTGAGAGGAGTAAAATTGGGTTTGGCTTGGTTGAGACGGGCCGTGCGAGTTAGATTTTGAATTCCGTTTTGATCGTTTTAGCAGCCAGATTATAAATAGAAAAATAATTAAGAATGGGAAAAACACCAGTCCGATTACTATTAAGAAAAATATAATTATAACAATGCCTGAGAGATTGGTACTCTCTGCTTCATCGCTACCTTCTTCTTGGTTGCCTGAGGCTGACTCATTATCGATGTCACTTCCTTGACCCATCTCGTCTTCATTGGTATCTTCATCTAAATCGTTGGATCCATCGTTTTCATCAAAATTAAAACTGTCTCCATCAAACCCTTCTTCCGGGTAAAAATCAAATTTGTCACTAAGCCTTTCTTTAATCATTTTTTCGATTTCTCGGTCTACATCGTAATTATACGATCCGTCATCTTTCCTGGTTTCGGGGTGGTATTCTCCGAAGTAATCATCAGGTACGGTTTCAGTATCTTCTTTTTCACTTGCTTCAAATGCTTCCGGTGGAACATTTTGCTTGAGGTAGTCAAGGTTGTAATCCAGTCTTGAAACAATGTAAGCCGAGCCGTCTCTGCAGTCTTCACTACCTACCGGAGAGAAAAAGGCACTGGTTACTCCTACTATCTTATTTCCGTTTTTTTCATAAATCCCGCTACCGCTATCTCCCTGGCAGAAATGAGCAACCCCGTCAAAATCCAATTCAAAACTATATTCTGTGATATTTTTGATACAAACATCAACTCCGGTTCTGTTCAAGGGTTCCTGATTCTCGTCCAGGCCATATCCTACCATGTAGTAATCGCAACCTTCTTTGGGACTATCAATTTTGCCGTATTCAGAAAGATTTACTTTATCTTGGAATTTTATTACTCCTACATCGGCCATACCCGGATTAAAGCTAAAATCTCTTTCGTTATAGTTAGGAGAGATGTTGTATTCTCTAATTTTTGGAGAACTTGCTTGGAAGTCAGGATTAAAGTTTCCGGTATCCCCAAAAACCTGCCTAACATCATCAAGGCAATGAGCAGCTGTTACTGCAGTATCGTCCGTAACAAAATTTATACCGCATGAGCTAAGTTTTCCTTCTCCAACATCGGCAATCATGTAACCTGATTGTTCATAGTCAGTAGTTGGCTGTCCGTAATACAAAGAGTGAGTCTGAATTGTTCCGTATATGGCAACTAGTATTGATAACAGAATTAGTAAAGCTCTTCCGGAAAGGATAGCAATAGTTCGAGAAAAGGCTAACATATAAATTATAATTATACTAAAAGAATTTATGATATATGAATATTCTTACAGAGAATTATTCTTTTGTAAACATTAAACTTCATTTATTGCTCTGCTTTTACTGAAATATATTCCTTTATCTTTTGAATAATCGACAGTTATTCTATCAATTTGCTCAGTAGAACCAGAAATTAGAAGGTTGGCCAAAGGATTTTCGACCTCTCTAACAATTGCCCGTTTTAGCGGTCTGGCTCCGAAAACAGGGTCGTATCCTGCTTCAGCCAAAAACTCTTTGGCACTTTCGGAAACGTCCAATGCTATGCTTTTGCTTTTTAGTTTGTTCTTAAGCCCGGCAATTTGTATTTTTACTATTTCTAATATCTCATTCTTTTCTAAAGGTCTAAAAGTAATTATATCGTCTAAACGGTTAATAAATTCAGGTCTGAAGTGCTGAGATAAACTATCCAATATTTTTTTTCTGACGTTCTCTTCGGATTGTCCTGATCTTACAGCTTGCAAAACATATTCAGAAGCGATATTAGAAGTTAGGATAATAATACTATTTTTAAAGTCAACTGTTCTTCCTTGGCTGTCAGTTAACCTTCCGTCATCTAAAACCTGCAAAAGCACATTAAAAACATCAGTATGAGCCTTCTCAACTTCATCCAATAAAATGACACTGTAAGGCTGCCTTCTTACAGCTTCAGTTAATTGTCCTCCTTCTTCATATCCGACATATCCCGGGGGAGCTCCAATTAGTCTTGCCACGGCATGTTTTTCCATGTATTCACTCATATCCAGTCTGACGAAATTTTTTTCCGAATCAAATAAGAATTTAGCCAAAGTTTTTGCAAGCTCGGTTTTACCCACTCCTGTAGGTCCCAGAAAAAGAAAACTACCTAAGGGTTTATTCGGATCTTCTAGACCGCTTCTTGATCGACGAATTGCATTTGATACAGAATTTATAGCCCCCTCTTGGCCAATTACTCGTTTATGTAACTCTTTTTCTAACTCCAAAAGTTTTTCCTTTTCTCCTTGTAAAAGTTTACTAACAGGAACCCCTGTCCACTTTGAGACAATATAGGCTATGTTTTCTTCGACTATTTCAAGTTGAATATACTTGCTTGATTCTAATTGGGACTGAAGTAGCTTCAGCTCTTTCTGTACCTTGGGGAGCTCTCCGTATTTTAATTCGGCAGCCTTGCCTAGATCGTATTCTCTTTCTGCCTGATCAATTTGAACTTTGATCTCATCAAGTTTTGCTTGTAGATCTTTTACTTGATTAAGTCTTTCTTTTTCGACATTCCATTCAGATTTTTTTTCATTGATTATTTCACTCAAATCTTTCAGCTCTTTCTCGATTTGTTGTAACCTCTCCTTGGATCCCTTATCCTTTTCCTTTTTTAGGGCTTGTTTTTCTATTTCCAGTTGCAGCTTTTTCTTCTCAAGCAAATATATTTCTTCCGGACTTGATTCCAATTGCATCCTTAATCTTGAGGCCGCTTCATCAATCAAATCTATAGCCTTGTCCGGCAGTTGCCTTTCAGTTATATATCTATGGGATAATGTAGCGGCAGCTATTATAGCATTGTCGCTTACTCTAACGCCATGATGTAATTCATATTTTTCTTTTAATCCTCTTAAAATAGATATTGTTTCACTAATCGTAGGCTGATCTATGATAACCGGTTGAAATCTTCTTTCTAAAGCAGCGTCCTTTTCAATTTCTCTGTATTCTTTGAGTGTTGTTGCACCGATCAAATGAAGCTCACCTCTAGCTAAAGCAGGCTTAAGCATATTTCCGGCATCCGGGGAACCTTCAGTTTTTCCTGCTCCTACTATTGTATGAAGTTCGTCTATGAATAGTAATATTTCTCCTTCACTCTTGGTTACTTCACTGATTATAGATTTAAGCCTTTCTTCGAATTCTCCTCGGAACTTTGCACCGGCGAGTAGTGAACTAATTTCTAATGATATTATTTTTTTATTTTTTAAGCCGTCCGGTATGTCCCCGTTGATAATTCTTTGAGCCAAGCCTTCAACTACCGCTGTTTTTCCTACACCCGGCTCACCTATTAATACAGGGTTATTTTTAGTTCTTCTTAGGAGTATCTGAATTGTTCTTCTTATTTCTTCATCTCTTCCGATAATCGGGTCAATTTTTCCGTCTTTTGCTCGTTGAGTTAGATCGAGTCCATATTTTTCCAGAGCTTGCAAGTTATCCTCTCCGCTTCTTGAGTGTATATTTTGATTTCTGCGTTGTTTCTTCATAGCTTCTTTTAATTTTGTTGTTTCAGGAATTTTAGATTTCTTTGTATAATTTTTCAAGACTGCGGTTAGTAAAGTATCACTTCCTATGAAAGAATCGCCGATTTCTTTTGCTAAGGATTCACTATCAGACAGGACTTTTTGTAGATACGGACTTAATCTTTGACCGTGTTCTTGACTTACTTTCGGCATTTCCTCAATTTCTGCAAGAACCTTCTCTTTTAAATCGGATATGTTCCCCCCGGCCAATTCATATGTTCTAGAGGCAGCCGGCTCGTTTAACAAAGCACTTATCAAATGTTCAGATTCGATAAGGTGATTTTGCTTGTTTACAGCTAATTTTTGTGCTTCTTGAATACTATTTATTGCTTGTTCGGTGAATTTGCTTAATTCCATATTTTTTTTAGTTAAAATGACTAATTTTTCTTCTTTGTCAATCTTTTTTCAGATTGCTAATATAATAGAGTAAATAGTTATACGAAATGTGACATTATACGAAGTCATTAAATTTTTAATTTCTTGACAATGGTTTTAAGAAACTATACATTAACATTTCATCATAAAATTATTATGAACATTAACCATATAGTTTTACCTGACGGCTCGGAATATCAAGAGATATATTTAAGTGTAGAGGATTTGAATAATCAAAAAACTGCTTTTCATTTGGAAGAAATCTTTCGATTAAAGGAGGGGCGGGAGATAAGATTGATGACAGATAATTATTTACAAAGTAATTTAAAATCGCTTTTGGAAATTGTTCAGAAGAACTTAGGTTATAATTTAAAGGTTAAACCCTGGCTTACGGATTTTTTTGTAAAAGAAAAACAGGATCATAATATTTCGGAGCAGAATAGTCAGGTTAGTTGGCCGGTATATGAAAATCAAGGATTTAACTATTCAAAAATTAGCCCCACAGACCAGAAAAGAGTAAGTATTATTCGAGATTATATGTTCGGAAGCTTTGGACATGAAATAGTTTACCGTGAAGGAGAAAAACTATGGCAGAAAAAAGAGCGTAAAATAAACCAAATAGAAAAAAACTTTGAAAGGAGTTTGGATTTTGAAAAGAATTCAATTTTTTTAATTGAAAAAGGTAGTTTACCGGTTGCTACTTATACAATTGCTAAACTGGAAAATCGTAATGAAATTCAGTTTCATTCCGTGGCCGGCAAAACTTTTCAGATTGAAGATTATAAGGTTAAGGGTAAGATGAACATTATTTTAGCTTCATTAAAAGACGTTTTTGAAAACTACTTTCCGGAAATAAGCAGATTAACATTTACTTGCAGTAAACCAAAAGTGAGTGAACTTTATTTGGCAGGCGGATTCGAATTAAATGGAGAAAGGCGAGCATACAAATTTTCGGATTAGAAAAAGTGTTGATTGACTTAATCCCTGATATGAAGTATAATTATACTAGATGTCAAGATTATTTCTAAGAAAATTTTTCTCCGGTATTATTAATCTAAGCATAATGATAATCTCAGTTCTTGCTTTCAGTCACTTGGCAAACATGTCGGTTATGGCCCAACAACATCAAGAAAATGCTGCTTGCAAAGATGCCGCAAATTTGGATCCTTTTAGTCAATTGGCCAACCCCTCTTTTGAATTAATTCCTCAAGAATGCTCCGCTCCGGGGGGAAAAGCAGTAGCATTACCTCTTAGGTATTTACCGTATGTTTTAGTTAGGGGTTATGGAATTTTATCAGTTACTGCCATATATTTATTTGCTTTTTCCATTCTTTTCGGGGGTTTAATTTACGCGGCATCTTCATTTATGGGGGAAAGATTTGCTCAAAGGGCCTTAGAATTAATAACCAAAACATTTTGGGCAATGACCTTTGTCTTGCTTGCTTATTTAATTGTTTACACAATGGCTAGTGCTGCAGGTTTAGATAATATTGACCAAATAGAATTTGAAAATAATGACGCCTTTACAACCATTTATTAAAAAATATATGAGATATTATAAATACTTCAAAAAAATTTTTAATGTCGCTGTAAAATTCGGCAGCATATTTTTTCTGGGTATTCTTATGTTTTCAGCCATTGTCGATTCGAATGCACAACAGATTCAGATCGGAAGCGATGGTCTTTTAAAAGAGGAAAGTCTGAATGGAAGTTTTGTGATACCTCCTAACTTATATTCTCAAGTAAGCTGGAGTGCTTTAAACCCTTTTCGTTCATTTAATGCCCTAATCTGTCCACTACAAAATCCTCCTGCCGGGTGTAACGGGTTTTTGAATGCTGTTGCGGGATATATGGTAAATATTGCAGGAATGATTGCAATTTTCGGGTTAATATGGGGCGGATATCAGTATATGACCGCCAGCTTTAGAGGGAGTGGAGAAGGCACTGCTCAAGGAATGATTACGATCAGAAGATCCTTGTTAGGTTTGACGGTTGTAATGGTAGCAATTCCCTTTATTAGTAATGCTTTTTTGCCAATATTTAGCAGCTCAGGAATAAACGTTGCACCTTTGGTAAATTGGATTACTACGAATATTATTGGCAGTATGACTGGACTAGCATCGGTATTTGCAATGTTAGCTATAGTTTACGGAGGGTATCAATATCTTGATGTGATGGGTTTTTTGGGCGGCGGAAATAATCAAGAAGGAGGTTTAAGAAATATTCGATACGGGGTTATAGGTTTAACTGCAGTACTAATTGCTCAGCCTATTGTAGAAATATATACTAATGCTACTGCCGGAACAGGAGGTCAGTTAAATAGTGTTGGGATAAACGCTCTCGTTACCGGTTTATACGCTTTTATTGAGACAAATGTTGTTGATAATATGATTACCATATCATCAATACTTTCCGTCTTTGCCATAGTTTACGGAGGATATCTTTATTTGGATGTCTTTAACTTTTTAGGAGGTGGGGGTAGGCAAGAAGGAGGTATGCGCACAATTCAGTTTGGGATAGTAGGTTTACTTGCTACTTTGTTGGCCAAGCCGGTAATAAACCTTTTTGTCAGTTCGCAAAATGCAGTAACCAACCAATTGGATCTTGGGACTTTAGCTTCGAATATTGCTCTTTTTTTCGCCAGTTTTATAAATCTTCTGTTTATACCTCTATCCTCTATTTTGACGGTAGTGGCCTTTGTAGTAGCCGGTTATTACTACATTTTTGCCGGAGATGATTCTTATAGAGCCAGGTCCGCCAGCCAGTATGCATATTACGGAGTTTTTGGCCTGTTAACCATACTTTTCTCTTATACTATCGTTCAAATACTGGTTTTTCTGATACCTCAAATTATTTAATTTAAAAATACAATACTATTCGCCATCATATTTATTTATTCTTAGTATAGTTAATTTATTTTGCAATTATTATCTTTTAAATCTTAAATTGACAAAAAGTAAATAAAATCGAAGAATTTGTTTTATCACTAAACAATAATTATTAAAATAATGAAAAATGATATAAAAGATCCCGGATTAGCCACAGAGGGAAAGAAGCTGATTGAATGGGCTAAAAAAGATATGCCGGTTTTGAATCTCATTGCCGAAAGATTTGCTGAGGACAAGCCTTTGCAGGGTGTTAAATTAGCTGCCTGTTTGCATGTTACTTCAGAAACAGCCAATTTGACGACTACTTTAGCGGCCGGTGGAGCTGAGGTTTACTTGGCAGCCAGCAATCCGCTTTCCACCAATGATGCTGTAGCAGCTTCATTAGTTAAAGACTTTGGAATCCCTGTTTTCGCCATAAAAGGAGAAGATAGTGAAACGTACTACAAACATCTAAACCAAGTTCTCGATTTCAAACCAAACCAAACTATGGATGACGGGGCTGATTTGGTAGGACTTTTACATCAAGAAAGGAAAGATCAGATTTCCGAATTGGTTGGCTCCACGGAAGAAACAACTACCGGAGTTATCAGGCTTAAAGCAATGGCTAGAAACCAGGAACTAAAGATACCTGTCATTGCTGTGAATGACAATTTAACCAAGCATTTGTTTGACAATCGTTACGGAACAGGACAGTCGGTTGTAGATGCAATTATGAGGGCTACTAATCATTTACTTGCAGGTAGAACTTTTGTAGTCTGTGGTTATGGATGGTGCGGTAAAGGTGTTGCTTTAAGAGCAAAAGGGATGGCTGCTCAGGTAATTGTTTGCGAAGTAGATCCGGTAAAAGCCTTGGAAGCCAAAATGGACGGTTTTGAAGTTAAGCCTCTTATTGAAGCGATTAAGGAAGCTGATTTTGTTGTTTCGGTAACAGGAAACAAGCATGTTGTCGATGAAAAACATTTAAACGTTGCCAAGGATGGGGTAATTCTAGCTCAAGCAGGTCACTTTGATGTGGAAATAAATAAAGGAGCCCTTGAATCACTTTCGACTAATAAGGAAAGGGTAAGGCCCTTGGTCGATGAGTATACAATTGGAGTAAAGAAAATATACCTTCTTGGGGAAGGGCGTTTAGTAAATTTGGCTGTAGCTGAAGGTCACCCGGCCTCCGTAATGGATATGAGTTTTGCAGGGCAAGCACTGGCTGCTGAATTTATCTGGAATAATCAAGGTAAATTGGATAAAGAAGTTTATTCTTTGCCACAAAAACTGGATAGAGAAATCGCCAGGCTAAAACTAGAGACATCCGGGATAGAATTTGACGAATTAACACCTGAACAGGAGAGATACCTAAATTCTTGGCAAGAGGGTACCTAGCAAATCAGAGATTATCAAAAAATTTTTCGCTTGCCATTTAAGCTTAATAAATGAATCGATTGACTTATATCTTAAATTGCTCCAAAAATATCTGCTGAGTTTTTAAAAAAGCAAACTTGAATCATTATTTAGTGATGACGCAAAAAAAATATAATCAAGTCATGGTTTTCGGTTCCGTAGCCAGAGATGAATCTTTTAATTTTCCTTCTGTCTTTCACAAATACTTGAATTCCGAAAACAAGAATATTAACATTTCCTTTGCAGTTGATTCGATGGAGTCAGGCTTAGGTGGAAGTGGAGCTAATATCGCTTATAATCTTAGACTCCTTTACCCGGGAAATATAAGTATCTTGGGTGCAGTCGGTCGAGACGGAAAAGACATCTATGATTTTTTCCGAGCCAATAAAATTGATACTTCGTTTTTACTGCAGGATTTAGAACTATTTACTTCTACGGGTAAATGTTTAAATGACCAAGAGCAAAATCAAATCTGGACTTTCTACTACGGGGCTTCACTTAAAGCAAGAGAGATTACATTATCTCAAGGCTTAAATAAAACTCTTTTCGTACTTTCTCCAAACCACCCCGAAGCCTTCCTTAATCTTCAAAAGCAATTGATTGAATATAACTATGATTATTTGTATGACCCGGGAATGGCACTTACTTGGATTAAAGACGATGATTTAGAAGCCGGAATTCAATCTGCTAAGTGGCTAGTTGCTAACGAATATGAAACCGAGTCAATCTCAAAGAGGATAGGCGGAAACATCCAAAAAATTTTACAATACGGCACTGATCTTATTGTAACTAAAGGAAAAAAAGGAGTGGTCTATTACGGGGATAATCAAGTAATTGAGATTCCGGCTTTTCAAAAAGCCAATTTTATTGATGCTACCGGAGCCGGGGATAGTTGGAGGGCCGGCTTTATATATGGAATTTTGGATAAACAAGGTATAAAGAAATCATTGGCTCTTGGAAATACTTTAGCAAGTTTTGCTATTGAGAAAAAGGGTGGTGCCACTAATTTTTTTGAGCAAGAAGACTTTCAAAAAAGATTGAATTCCTTAATTCGATAGCATATTAGTATAGTTATCGTCTTATTTCTCTATCTATTTTTTACTATAAAATTCTATTAATGATTTCATAATATTCCCAGATAATCACAATTATCCAAATTAAAGTAGAAAAACCTACGCCGGCAGCAGAAACGTCTTTAACCTTTTTTATTTTTTCGTCATATTCGTCTTTAACAAAATCGGCTAAATCTTCTATTGCCGAATTAATCAGTTCCAGAGAAATAATTGAGCCTGAGACAATTAAAATAATTATAACGTTTACGGTTTCATGGAAAATTAAACTAAGAATAATAGTTATAAAAGTAATTACTACTTTGTATGTTACACTAAAGTCAGAAAAAAAGGCCTGCCAAAAGCCTTGGTTTACAACTTTTGCTTTATTTAAAGGATTAAATATTTTTTTTGGCTTCATGCAATATTTATTATATTAATTCAAGGTTAATAACTGAGCTGTGTCATTCAGACGGATTTAACAGGTTATATAAAAATCCTATAAACTAAGCTTTCGGAATAGTCAATTGTTTTTGAAAATTATGACTATGACTTGAAAAATTTATTAGAACAAGATAGTAATACGAAGATCTTAAGAAGTTAAAAAAATAAAAAATTGATAATAACTTACATTGCAAGAGTAAGATTGTATTTTTTTTTTTTTGATTATTTTTTTTAACTATACAGCCATATGTTT
>CAYSWH010000039.1:0-17729 GCA_964434775.1 uncultured Candidatus Saccharibacteria bacterium
TATGTCATGGAACTATACAGCCATATGTTTTCTGCAATTAGTTCATTTTGGGTTTTTCCGTTCCAAACGTTTTGTACTAATTTTAATTGAAACCATATTTGGAGCTTGGTGTTTATTTGATTTTGCTTAGATTGGATTAACGATTCTTTTATTTCTTCATCCAAGTTAAAAGCAGTTATTGTTTGGTTGTTTGGAAGTCTAAACTTAGCATGTTTTTGTTCATTTCCCAGCCAGCGAAAATTTAGTGAGTTAATGTAGGTAACAAAATTGGGAAAAGGAAAATCCTGCCCAAAGGGGTCAAGGTTAAGCAAGTTTTGAAACAAATTGTTTTCCAATTCTTGAGGTTCCAGCCAGATTAAATTTTTTTTATTTGTGTAATTAAGAAGATTGTTTGGTAAAATTTGAAATAATTTTTGATCTAAATACTGCTCCTTTTTCTCGCTTTTTAAACTGTTATATTGTTTTTTAAGACCTTCTAAAATTAATTTTTTTGCCTTTTTCAAGTTTTCTTCAGTTGTAGTAAAACCGGCTGCTCCGGGATGACCTCCAAATTTGAGTAAATATTTTTCACCGTACTTCATAGCATTCGGCAAATGGAAATCTTCCGGGGCCCTCAAGGAAGCAACAATTTTTCCATCTTCTTTGGAAGCAACAATTACCGGCTTATCATAAATATTAACAAGTTTAGAAGCCAGTAATCCGATCACTCCTTTATTCCAATCGCCATTCAGCCAAATAGAGTCTTCTTTTTCGGCTTGTATTTTGGCTAATTCATTAACCTCAAAATAAATATTATTAACCATCTCCTTTCTTCTTTCATTCACTTCAATTAGTTCTTGGCTGAGTTGATCTGCTTTGCTGTGATTATCTTCAATAAGAACTTGAATAGAAAGTTTGGCGTGAGTAAGCCTGCCGGAAGAGTTCAGAATCGGTGATAAGTAGAAAGCAATGTCCTGGCTGTTAAAAAAATATCCTTGTTTCATTTTAGCTAATATACCTGTTTTTTCCATTAAAGATTTTAACCCGGGAATGTCATATTTTTCTGTAGCAATGATTTGGATTCCTGATTTAACCAGAAGTCTATTTGTTGGGTCAAGAATGCTTTGACAGTCGGCAATAGTGCCGATAGCCACCAAAGAGAGAAGAGAATTAAATTTTACAAGACTCCTATCAAACAAGCCAATTTCTTGGAGGAAATATCCAAACCACAACAAAGTAAACCAGGCTACACCTACTCCCGTAGTGGATTTACTTAGTGAATCTGCACTGTTTTTTTGAACATCTTTTGACCTCTTCTCCATTTTTTTTAACCAATCATTGATTTTCTCAATTTTATAACTTTCATTTTTTGCAGCAATTCTTTCGAATAATTTGTTGTTTACTTTCGGAAGATTTTCATTTTTGTAATAGTCAGAAAGTCTTGGATTTATCACCGACAAGCATTTTGGTAAATCGCTATGCAGATGGTGGTGGTCAGTGATTATTAAATCTTTATTTAATTCTTTTGCCGCTTTGGCCTCTTCCACCGAATTAATACCGCAATCTACACTAATAATCAGATCGTTTTTTTGGCACAGATTCTTGATTGCATCAGTATTCATTCCATATCCTTCGACAAATCTATCCGGAGCGTAAAAAGATAAATTTTCTTTCTTAAATCCAAGTTCAACTAGTCCGTGATACATAACCGCCGTTGCTGTAACGGCATCAGTATCATAGTCACTGAAAATACAAATTTTTTCGTCCTTTAAAAGTGCTATAAGCAATCTTAATAAGGCGTTTTCCAAATCATACATAAAGGGCAGTTCTTGTATGTAATCATCAGGTTTTAGCTGAGAAAAAAAAGAGCTAATTTGCTTATTTGAAGTTTCCTCTTTTTGGAACCTTTGGACGTAATATTTTAGAACTTGGTGCATAAAAGATTTATTTTTTTTTGATGATTAATCAACTATATTTATTAAATACATAAGTCAAGTTTTGATAATAATAATCCGAGTCTGAATTTATTAATATGTGAAAAAAAACTTGTGTGCGGTTTTTCTCTTGACTAAAGGCAGCTTTTCATTTATAATAGCGCTTTGAAAATGCAAAATAATTAATTTGTAAATTAAATGTAATATATAATATGGATAATTTTCAGCAAGGTCAAGGAGGACAGCCAAATCAAAACCAAGGTTTCCAAAATCAAGGACAGCCTCAGACCGTTAGTTCTCAGCCGACCAATAACTTCCAGCAGCCAAGTACCTTTCAGAATCAACCTCAGTTTAATAACCAAGGAGGGGTAGACACAACCCGGCATGGGGGTTTTCTTTTGAGATTTGTAGCCTGGTTTATTGACTCATTAATATTATTTGTTGTCGGATTTGTTTTAGGATTTGCGGTGTCTTTTCCGATCGCTCTAATTACTGATGACAGTACAATTAGTACTATTGTAAGTCTTCTTCTCCAAGTCGTAAGTTTGGTTATAGGCTGGCTTTATTTTGCCGGGCTTGAGAGTTCCAACAATCAAGGCACTTTTGGAAAGATGATTCTGGGTTTAATTGTAACTGATACTGATGGAAATAAGGTAAGTTTTATTACTGCTACCATCCGTCATTTTGCTAAAATAATTTCCGGACTTTTGTTAGGAATCGGTTATCTTATGATTATCTTTACTGAAAAGAAACAAGGTTTGCACGATATGATTGCCGGCACCTTGGTACTTCGAAAGAAATAAATTAATAAAAAATAAATTACACTTTTCCCGCTTTAACTTGAGCGGTTTTTTTATTGTCATTTTTTGTAAACTTCGGGTAAATTAATAATGATGTTCAAAGAAGTTCAAAATAGTAAGCTTTTTTGGCCTGTAATCCAGGTTTTTGCAGTACTTTTGTTTGTTTTTGTCATTCTTTCTCCATATGTCCAAACAGAAATAAATACGTACTTTGGACTTTCCAAGATAGACGGTGTTGATGATATTTGCAAATCAAGAGCAAACAGCCCTCTTGAATCGATCAAAGTTTTAAGTATGGATCTTTCTAGAGGAAGAGCAAAGATTTATTGCTTATATCAAGAGAAAAAAGATAACATACGTATAAATTTGGAAAAAGTAGAAGGAAGATGGCAGGTTATCTTTGTTGAAAAATTGAATACTGAGGGTAACTTTTACTGGCCTGTTTATTTTTAGGGCAATTTTTACTCTCTATAGATGCTTTTTATTTGACAAAAATATGAACCTGTCATTAGTTAAAATGTTTTTTAAAAAAATACATTTTTATGTTGTTTAACCTTTTACCCAAAAATAAATTGTTATTTAGTATATCACAAATATTATTTTTATTATCAGTTATAATTATCAGTTTTTCATTATTTGGAATCAAGGCTTCTGCCGCCGATTTTAGAAGTCAGGATGTTTTGGAAATTAACTCAAATGTTGATGAAAATGCATATTATTCCGGAGGTGAAATCAATATAAGAGCTCCCGTTCAAGGTGAGTTGTCAGCAATCGGAGGAAGAATCAATATTCAATCGCCTGTTGCAGACGATATTTTTCTAACAGGTGGGGAAATTAAAATTGATGCATACATTGACGGAAATATCTCCGCTGTAGGAGGACAGGTAGATATCAACGTACCCGGTGACTTTGTTTTGCCTGATACACTGAGGGTTGTGGGTGGTGATGTTAGTTTGAGCGGCAAATTTGGCGATGATGTCTTGATTATTGGCGGAAATGTAAACCTCAAAGATGCTGAAGTTGAAGGTGATTTGATAGTAAGCGGAGGAAATTTATCACTTGAAAATTCTCAAATTTTTGGAAATTTACGTGGCAGTCTTGGAGATTATGATTCCCAGTCAATTGAAAAGCAGGTTGAAGGAGAGGTGGAAATAATCAGAGAAGGACTTGATTCTGATCAGGCAGTCCCCCTTGTTGCCGGCATGTCCGCAGTTTCCTTTTTTGGGATTGCTTTTGGAGTTATAATAGGTATTCTATCGGAATTAGCAGTGCTGCTTGGTTTGATAATCTTGATTTATATTTTAGATAAAAAGAAAAAACTAGAGGATGAAACTATTAAGACCGATAGCGAATTTTTAAAGGATATACTTCTAGGTTTGTTATTTACCATCGGAACTGTATTAGCGGTCACATTCTCGTTTTTCTTGTTTGTCTTTCCCTTCTTTTTAGTGATTAAATTATCTATAATAATTTTTGTGCTTTTCTCTCTAAGTGGTATTTATTTTCCGATCTATGTGGCAAACTTCATAAAAAACTCATCTGACTTCAAAATTGACTTCAAAGTATTGATATTCATTGTCTATTTCGGTTTTCTTATCTTCGGGTTAATTCCGGTATTGAACATTCTTACAGGACTAATAGCCTTTATTTTCACTATTGCCAATTTTGGTTATATTATGAAAAGATTAATTCAGTTGATAGATATTGGATTGAATTATCAACCTAATAGTTCACCAGAAGAAAAAACAGAAAAAGATCAAAAGGTACAAGAGATCAAGCCAATTGATACTGACAAGAAAAAGAAAAAAGAAGTAAAAAAAGTTGATTAATTTTACTGACATATTCAAAACTAATTCCAAACTGAATCATGAAAAAATTTCTCTTAACCCATCTTTATCCCCGAGAAATGTGCATTTACGGTGATATGGGAAATATTCGTACCATTGAGTATAAGTTAAGTGAACTCGGTTTTGAAGTAGTTTATCAACCAGTAAATCCCGGCGATCAATTACCTGAGCAAAGTGACTTTTATTTTATTGGCGGCGGTCAAGACCAAGAGCAATACGAAATCTTTAAAGATTTACTAAATAAAAGACAAAAGTTAATTGAAGAGATTGAGTTAGGGGTTGGACTTCTTTCAATCTGCGGCGGTTACCAGCTACTGGGAAAGAGTTTCTTGACGGGTGACGGTCGTCAAATAGACGGTATCGGTCTTTTTCAGGTAGAAACTAAGGCCCCTGATGAAAGTGTAAAATCAAGATGTATAGGTAATTTAGTAGTTGATTGTTGGCTAGAGGGACTGGAAAACGTAAAATTGGTCGGATTTGAAAATCACGGCGGGCAGACTTATTTTATTAACGGCCAAACCAGTTGTAAACCCTTAGGGAAAGTTCTAGCCGGTTTTGGAAACAACAATTTTGACGGTGAAGAGGGTTGTGTATACAAAAACGCCGTAGGTACATATTTACACGGATCTTGCCTTCCAAAGAATCCCGGCTTTACTAATTACTTAATTACAGAGTCCTTAAAAGCAAAGTCCGGCCGAGAAAGTCAAAATTATTTAGATAATTCGGATTTTGAAATATTTGACGATACAATTTCCAAAGAAGTAAATCAAAGTTTAGTAAAACGATTCACCGATTAAAACCTTGCATTAATCTGATTTTCTAATGATCCACTAATCAACCGGGATATATTTGAGTTTGCAATCAATCCTTCAACACCAAAAAACCCGATCTAATGCCATAACCCCTGATCTTGCCGTAAAAATCCTTGGCATCAAAATGTCTCCTCTTATCAAGATCTATCGGATTGGCGATTACATAGATATTTTCGTAATCATTCTTGAGCTTTCTCGGATCCATCCCTCGAGCCTGACGACCGTCAATAATCCGTCCGTTATAAGGAACAATCCCCCTTTTAGAAACCCGAAAATCAGCAATCAAATTATCCTTCCTCGAAGGACCAAGACCAAAGATCATAATTAATAAGCAAATTTACAATCTAACCTGAATG
Organism: uncultured Candidatus Saccharibacteria bacterium; assembly: GCA_964434775.1. Lineage (GTDB taxonomy): Bacteria > Patescibacteriota > JACMRA01 > JACMRA01 > JACMRA01 > CAYSWH01. The sequence goes on from CAYSWH010000039.1 coordinate 5,729, forward strand.
CCGTTTGCTGTAGATCTAACTTTTTGATTCCGGTTTACTTCCTCAATTAATGCAACTCTTATCGTAGCTCTTAATAATGTATTAAAAGCATCGTTAGCTTTAAAATCTGCGTTTTTGTCTAGTCTGGGGTTGTGAACTACATAAACTCCCTCATACCCACTTAATTCATTTGGATGAGGCAAATTATTGTAAATCTTTGCATTCATAAAACCCTCTTTTTTTGCGTCTACTCTAAAGTCAATTACTGCGTATTGCATAAATAAATACCTATTAGATTAAAAATAACAACCTAAAAAAAATACAAAGATTTAATTGTTTTGTAAAGTCAAAGTTTTTTTTCTGCTACATTCTAATGCTTCAGTTTTTTCCTTCTCCCAAACAAAACCTTCTCTGTAAGGGTGAGGGTGTTTGGATCTAAGTGCTTTTTTACGGCAGTAAGGTAGGGGGAATAGGAACGGCGGATAAATTTGACGAGGCCTTCTTTTTGCAAATTGGACATTTCTTGAAGGTAGTAATCCAAAATGTGTTTTTGCCCTAGAGTAAAACCTGCTTTTTTGGCACTGCCGGCCAGGATAGTGGAAATCTCCATGATGCTTCTTTTCTCTTTTTGAGAGGTTTGGTTAAGTTGTTGGTAAAGCCTGTGAATTTGCTTTATATCTGGTAGGGTAGACGCATTTTGCTTTACCTGCTCGTAACTCTTTCTCATGTCCTTAACGTTTAGAGGAGGCATGTCTACAATATCGGCAAAACCGCCGGAGTTGGTTTCCAGGTAAGTCAATAACTCTTCCACGGAGTCAAATTGTGCATCAGGTTCGATCACCCCTTTTTCTTTTAATTCTTTAACTACCTCTTTGAGAAATTCTTTGGACCCTCCCAGAATATCACTGGCTGCGGCAAAGAGCCAGACGGGGGAAATTCTAAAGGCTAAAATTCCGGCAATTTCAATGACATTTCCGGCAGTTTTGCGGACAAAGGTTTCTTTTACTCCGACTTCTTCTCTCGGGAAGACCTCTTCCACTCCACCGAAAAGTTCTATGGTAATTCGAAAAGTTTTTTCAATCAGATTCTTATAAATTCTACTTTGCTTAAGAAAATTAGGAGTCAGCAATTTAGTCCCTTCAAAAATAACTCCACCAAGAGCCGCAATTGTTGCTCTAAGTGACCTTTCAGGTAGGGAAACAACATATTTAAGCATATTTCATTAAGATTACTCTGCTGCTTTAAAAAAATTATGAGTTAACTTGATTTTGTTTTTCTCCAGTGTTTCTTTGATAGCAAAATTTATTTCTTGTTGAATATCCATGTAAGTTGTGTAGTCACCTGTCTTCACGAAATATACAACTTCATACACCAAGGCAATTTCCCCGAACTCTTTAAAATGGGCTCTGTCAAAGTCTGCTTTTTCTTGCTTTTCCACAATCTCTTGAATCATCCCGGGGATTTGTCTGAGCTTGGAATTGGGTGTGTCGTAGCTAAGATTGAGGTTGAAACTAATCCTCCTTTTTCTCATCTTGGCATAATTGTGTACAACATTTTCTGTTAACTCACTATTGGAAATGACTATTTCTTCACCATCGATACTTTTGATCCTGGTAGACTTGATTCCTACTTTTTCTACAGTCCCTCGAATATCTGAAGTGTTAATGAAATCCCCGATTTTAAAAGGCTTGTCCAAATAAATTGAGAATGAAGCGAATAGATCCAACATTACTTTTTGCAGAGCAAAGGCGATAACAATACCGCTTACCCCTAATCCGGCAACTAGGGTATCTACCTTCAATCCTATCATGTCAAAAATAAAAATTCCGGCGGCTGCCCATATAATAAAATCAATAGCGTAATTAATTAGACTGATTACCGACAAATCCAATTCTTTACTTCGCCCGGTTTGTCGATTGTATTTATCAAGTAAATAGGAGATACCTGCTTGAATTATGCCAATAAAGTAAATTGAAATAGCAAAAATCGTTAGGACGTTAATCGCCCTATCCAAAATAAAATTTATCGGTAGCCCCAGACTGATCAGAATATTTTTGGAAAAATAGAGAATTATAGCAAAATATAGTAAGAAACCGATGGATTCTATACGTTGAATCAGTTTGTCACGATAGGAATTTTTTTCTCTTAGGGAATATTTTTTCTTAACCCCGGAAAAAATTAGACCTTTAATCATTCCCAAAATTACAAAACCGGCCGTAACAATAATCGGAATTATAAAATACAAAATAAGATTTATTTCCAGTTTGGTCAGATCCTGTGAAAAGGTTTGATTGATCCAAATGTACATATGCTAAGAACATTTTGTTAATTTACTGTCTAATTTAGTTTTCTTTCTATAAATAAAATTCATTGTCAAAGAACTTTCAATCTAATAATATGATTGTAGATTACAAACTAAGGATTTAGAGTTAATTTTTTTGATGGATTTATTGACATTAAAGTGCAAAAGAATAAAGAATTAAGGTAATGGCTTCCAATCAGTAAATCCTTGCTCTAAAATGAATAAGATACCTAGAGAAAAGATAGGAAAAGTCAAAGAAAAGAAAAGTAAAATTAATCTCAAAAACGCCTTTTGGGCCGTGGGTTTGTTTGTATTGTGGATTTTTTTGGTTCCCAGAATTGAATCTTGGATTGGAGTCGAAAATATAAACAGAATCTTGGATGAGGCAGGGATTTTTTCTCCATTAATCTTTATTGCCGCTAGGATTGTAGCCATAGTTGTCTCTCCACTAAATCTGGGCCCGCTTGGAATTATTCTGCATAGAGCCTTTGGTTTTTGGCCTTCTATTCTTTATTCTTCGATAAGTATTATTTTGGGTTGTACTATAAACTATTGGCTAGGAAAAATTTTCGGAAAAAGAGTTGCCAAGTGGTTTTTGAATGAAGATGAGACTGCTCTGCTTGAAAAATACGGTGAAAAATATTTGAATAAGAATCTTTTTACTTCAACCTTGATACTCTACTCTGCCAATTATGAACTCGTAAGCTATGCGGCAGGATTAACAAAGCTTCCTTTTTGGAAATTCTTAATTAGTTTGACGATTGCGGCAATAATTAGAGTTCCTTTGGATGTTACTCAAGATCTATTGATTGGAAATAACAGCCTTTTGGCCTTGCTCTTGAATATTTCAACAATTTCATCTTCTACCTTGATTTTGTACTTAATCACTAAAGAAGATATCAAAAGTATTTTGAAATCAAGCAAAAGAAGTCTAATCACCGGCAAAAAAAAGTAGATTAAGCCCTAATTTGAATATCTTTGAATTTTGAAAAAGAAAAAATACCTCCAAAAAATATATTTTTGACAAATTGAACAAAAAAGTGTTTGAAAAGTAGGTTATGTCTCAAGAATATACAGCAGAAAATATCAGAAATATTGCAATAATTGCTCACGTTGATCACGGAAAAACAACTTTTGTCGACGGTTTGATAAGACAAACGTTAGAGATTAGGAACGTAGAATCCTTGGGGGATCTAATTATGGACAATATTGATCAGGAAAAGGAGAGAGGAATCACCATTAAGGCTAAGAATGCCAGCCTTTATTATAAAGATAATAAAATAAATATTATTGATACACCGGGACACGCTGATTTTGGCGGAGAAGTTGAAAGAGCTCTCAAGATGGTTGATGGAGCAGCAATTTTGGTAGATGCCCAAGAAGGTCCCATGCCTCAGACCAAGTATGTTATGAAAAAGGCTATTGAACAAGGTTTGAAAATAATTGTCATTATCAACAAGGTTGATAAACCGGCGGCTGATCCGGCTAGAGCTTTGAGTTTGGTAGAAGACCTTTTTTTGGATTTAGGAGCTAACGATGAGCAAATGGATTTTCCGATTATTTACGCCAGTGGGGTGGAAGGCAAAGCAGGAAGCAGTCCTGACCAGTTGGAAGATGATTTATTTTGCTTCTTGGATAAAGTTTTGGAGGTTATCCCCAAACCCTTTGTCAAAGACGAGTCCGAGATTTCCGAGGATGGAGTAAATCCTTTGCAAATTCTGGTTTTGAATCTCCAATATGATTCTTACAAGGGAAAGATGGGAGCCGGGAAAATTACTGCCGGAAATATTTCCAAGAATATGCCTATTTGCTTGGTCAAAGAAGAAGGTAAGCTCGTAAACGGAAGAGCTACGGCCTTAATGATTTTTGACGGATTGGGTCTTAGAGAAGTAGAAAGTGCAGAAGCCGGAGAAATTGTTATGGTGGCCGGACTCGAGAATGTAGCAATTGGGGATACTATTTCTACTCCGGAATTTGCCAAGCCTTTGCCGAGAGTCGAAATTGATGAACCAACTATCAAAATGACTTTTGGAGTCAATACTTCTCCATTTTCAGGAAAGGAAGGGAAGATGACCACTTCCAGGCAAATCAGAGAAAGGTTGATGAAAGAATTAGAAACCAACGTGGCTTTGAGAATTGAGGAATATCCCGGTTCAAATGAAAGATTTATTGTCTCCGGTAGGGGAGAATTGCATTTAGCGGTTTTGATTGAAACTATGAGGAGAGAAGGCTTTGAGCTTGAAGTCAGTAAGCCGGAAGTTATTTTTAAAGAAGAAGCCGGTAAGAAAAAAGAACCATATGAAATTGTGGAAATTGATGTTCCACAAGAATATCAGGGAGCAGTGATGCAGGAGCTAGGCAAAAGAATGGCCAAAGTAGAGGATGTTTCCCCCAATGAAGCCAATACCGAGTTTCACTTCCAAGCACGCTTGGCTACAAGAGCTTTGATTGGTCTAAAAAGTTTTTTGATAACTGCCACCAAGGGTACGGTAGTTATGAATACCGTTTTTGACGGATTTGATGATCTTTTAAATTTAGACTTAAAAAGAGAAACCGGCAGCTTGGTTTCTAGTGACAACGGCAAAACTTCGGCATATGCTCTAGATAATGCTCAACAAAGAGGAGTTCTTTTCGTAGGTCCCGGTGTGGAGGTCTATTTAGGCATGGTCATTGGAGAGTATAGTAGAGTAGGTGATTTGGAGTTAAACCCTTGTAAAGAGAAAAAATTAACTAATGTTAGGGCTTCCGGCAGTGATGATTCGGTAATTTTGGCTACACCCAAGAAAATGACCTTGGAAAATTGTCTGGAATATATAGGTGACGATGAATTAGTGGAAGTAACTCCTGCAAATTTGAGAATCAGGAAAAGATATTTGGATCCGAATGAAAGAAAAAAACAGAGATTACAGTAAATTCGATAAACAATGATGTCTTTAACATCGAACGATAGGAAAAAGCTGGAAAATTACTATTTGGAGTCTATCAGTGAAAACCAAAGGTATGATCCTCAGTCTTTGCATTGGATAAGCAGGCAGAGTCAACATGTAAGATTTGAAGCACTCTATAAGAATTTTGACTTTGAAAAAAGAAGTTTATTGGATGTAGGTTGCGGTTACGGAGATTTATATGATTATCTAAACCACCAAAAAAGAGTTAAACTTGAATACCAAGGAATTGACTTTATGCAAGAGTTTGTCGATGCAGCAAAGGATAAATTTCCTCACAACTATTTTTTCCGAGGTGACTTTTTAGAACTATCAATGGCTAGAAAATTTGATTTTGTTGTGGGTATCGGGATTACTTCAATAAGATACGATAATTCTCGGTTGTATTACTTCAACCTGATTAAAAAAATGTATGAAAGTTCTAACCATTCGGTTATTGTTACTTTTTTAAGAAAAGATGAGCATCCGGAGAACGAGACATACATAACATTTGATCCTTATGAAGTTTTGCACCAATATCTAACCGTAACTCCGAATATAAGAATTATTAATGATTATCTGCGTTATGAGTTTATGCTAGTTTTAGATAAGGTCTGATAAACGACTTTGGATTAACCTTTTGACTTAACAAGTTCAGCAATGTAATTTTTTCTTTATCTGTTTTTGTGCTGATTTATTTTCTTAAATCGACAATTAATTTTTGTAGAATTGTTTGACAGGAGGTCAAAAATGAGTTATGCAAAGAATACTTTTTTGATAATCCTTTTTGTGTTTATTTTTTATGTTTACAAACAACTTCTTTTGTTTTCTTAGAAATTCAAGAAACTTTACTATTACTGCTTTATCTTTTGTTATAATAAGCTCATTTTCTATAGTCGGGTATGTTTTAGTACAAGCAAATTCTGTAGAAAATACTGTTGAAGCTCAAACGGAAGAAAGATGTTTTTCGGAAACAGGTTATTGTATAAGTGGTTCAATTCGTGATTATTGGGAACAAAACGGCGGTTTGGCTGTTTTTGGTTATCCGACAACAGAGCAATACCGAGAAACAGTAGAGGGAAGAACTATTCAAGTGCAAATCTTTGAAAGAGATAGGCTCGAGATTCAAAACAATGGTGATATTACAGCAGGTAGACTCGGGGCTTTATATTACGAAATGACGGGAAGCAGTGCACAATGCGATGTAATTAATGCCGAGGACTGGACTGAAGCTATTCACGTGGAACTTGATCGAGACGGGAATAGTATCGGTGGTGCTGCCAGATTGGATAGTAGTAATGTATGTGATTTAATTGAAGTTGGTAAAGTAGATAATAACGGTATTGTGACCGGAGAACTTGAACCGGGTAAAAGGTATCACAACCTATGCGAGCCTTTTTTGAGCAATTACAAAAATAATGGTGGATTCCGGAGGTTTGGCTTTCCGATTACGGAAAAATTTGCTGAGAATGTTTTTTCCGAAGACGGAGGAAAATATGTTCAGGTTCAGTATTTTGAAAGAAGAAGGATGGAGCACCATACCTATTTACAAGGTAATCCTGTCTTGTACGGTTTGCTTGGCAAGCTAATTTATGATCAAGAATACGGAGATTCATTTAGTGAGACAAATATAAGGAATGCAGAATTAGACATTACAGGGCAAAGTACTTGTATTTAACACTTAATTTTGGTTTCTTCCAAAAAATCAGTAATATAATCAAGTGCGAAATAGTATTTCAGGTTTATTGTCCATGTGGATTAATACGTTTTATTTCAAATTTATATTGTAAAAATAATTTTAATTATATATAATCTAGCGGTCTTGACAATCTTTTTTCTTTAGTATAAAAATATATTACTTTATCAATTTAACGGTTTATTACTATGATTGAAACGAATAATAACCATTTTATTTTTTACCAAGCTTAACATACGAGAGGGCCTCCTTGTCCTAATCGAATATTAGCTGATTACAGTAGAGGTTTTGATTTGAATATCTCTCAAAGTATTCGTAGTTTTACGATATTGACTTTATTGAACATCTTATTTTATCGCAAGTGTGATTTTTGGAACAGCGTTTTTCCTATTCCTGTGGATGGAAAGTTGACTAACAGTTTTTTAGAAAATAGCTCCATTTTTATAATGGTATTGTAAATCAAAGTGCTTTAATAAGTTAAATTTTAAATCGATCAGCTATAAGTAAAGAAATGGCTAGTATTAGCCTAGAACGATTTAGTACGCTATAATTTTAACATGAATTAATTATGACTAGAGAAGAAAAGTATCATAAAATATATCAATTTTTTAAAAACATCTTTAAATTCGAGAGACGGGTGAGAATTTTGCCCGTAAACTTTGACAAACCTTGGTGGAATATTATTTGGGAACAGAAGAAAATATTCGGCACTCTCTTAATACTTGAGTCTGTGCAATTTTCTTTCCATACCTTAATTCCATTGATAGCCGGATGGGTTATTTCCCAGCAAGACTTAAACTACTTCTTTCTATTTATTGGAGTTTGGGCGGGAATAATGATCCTTAGTTTTGTTAGTATCTTTCTAGCTTGTCTTTACGAGCCGGTTGTAATGTTTAGTATTAATTATCACGGTCAGAAGTACTTTTTGACTACCGATCCGATTTATCATGCCACCCGTTCCAGTGGAGAAATTATTTCCAAACTGGATAGAGCTTGGAGATCGTACGAGGATTTTCTGGATATTCTTAGTTTTGAGATAATCAAAATTGTCATTAGTTTAATCACGGTAGCGGTTACTTTTTTATATTTTGACCTTTGGCTGGGTTTAATATCACTGACTTTCTTTTTATTAATTGCGATTGCCGGGATGGGTGGTAGTGTAAGTATTAACAAATTTACCGTGCCGGAATGGATAGAAAACGAAGATAAGCTAAAAGATGTTACCGTAGAAACTTTGCAGCAGGCTCAACATATCCGTTCAGTCTTTGCTTCCGATCAGCAAATGAAAAAGGTTGAAGAAAAAAATAAGAACATGATTACGATGATGGCCACGGTTTGGTATACTCACCATACATATGAGTTATTCGTAAGATATTTATATTTAGCCAGTGTCGCAATAATCGGTTATGTGATTTATAGTTACATCAACTCAGGCAAAATAGACCCGACTATCGGAATTTCTTTGCTGGTAACCTATATTTTGGGTTCAACAGATATTCTGTGGATTGGTCAAAAAGTTCAGCGTTTAACCGAAAGTGCCGAGAAGGCCAGGGATTTATTTGAATACGTTAAGAAGTTCGGCCGTCAATCGTATCCGGTATTAGAAGGTGACAAGAAAAAATAATTACTAACCTAATTCTTGAAATTATGACTCATTCAATTAATTTAAAAAATCTACATTTTAACTACAATAGTAAAACTACGGTATTTAACGACCATTTTATGGATTTAACCGTACAAGAAAGTAGGGATAACAAATTATACGGAATAATCGGGCCTTCGGGTACCGGTAAAACTACCTTGATTTCCATCTTGGGTGGTCAGCTTAAACCGGATGGAGGTCAGGTCTTGATCGACCAAGTAGATGTTTACGGGGTTAATGACTCTTTGCGTAAGGATTTAATTGCCATGCAGCTACAAACGGCTACCAGCTTGAGGGGAGAATTGAGATACAATCTGTTGTACGGCCTCCCTAATGAAAAGCAATACGAAGATGATTACTTAATTCAAATCCTCAAGAATGTGGGCTTATGGGAAATCTTTTCTGAGAAAGACGGTCTACAAACTTTGATTGGAGAAGGCGGTCTTAATCTTTCGGGTGGTCAGAGGCAGAGGCTGAATTTTGCCGGGCTATACCTTCGGGCTAAGTATTATAGGCCTACTTTAATTCTAATTGACGAGCCGACTAGCAGTTTGGACGAGATAAGTGAGAAGGCTATTACCAAGATGATTAATGATCTGGGAAAAATTGCTGTGACCATGGTAGTTGCACACCGCCTGAAAACTTTGGATGATACTGTGGGAATCATGGATTCTTCGCTTTTGAAAGATGAGAAAGAAATGCAATTTTATGATAGGCGAACTCTTAGAGAAAAATCTCATTACTACCGTGATCTGATGGAAGGGAAGGCTGAATTGGAGGAATAATATTATTATGAAATGACTTCCAATCTTTGAAAAGTTGTTTTCATTAAGTTTACAACCTTGCCAGAACTGCATAATAATTTATTAATTACTATATGAGTGAATTATCGGACAAGGAAGGAGGTTATATCGGAGGAGTACCCTCGGAAATATTTAATCTTAATCCAGGAGAGTATAAATGTACTTTAAGGTCAGGAGTAAATGTAGTAATAACTATGAGTGACAGTCAGGTTAGAATAAGAGGCTACGACAGTCAGGGAAGAGCTATATTTTTTAATGTAGAGACCGAAGCTTTTATTAGGCCGGATGTATTAAAATTAGACGTTTAATCTCTTATTTACGGAAGTAGGGAATTAGATGATATTGGAAGTGCTGAAATAAAGTTACTGGTTGAGCAAGCTATTGCTTACATTGAAGAGCATAGTAGATCGAAAGAGAGAGTATCTTGGATTCAGGATACAATAACTTTGAACACAAGAAATGAATTTAATATTATGTTATATCATCTGCGAAAGGAAAATAGTTTGGAGGAATCAATACGGATAGCTGCTCAAAGGTATATTGGGGGTAGAGTGGCTAGTCATTGTGGATTTAAATTTCATTCTTACGAAATGGATGTCCAAAAAATAAAGTTGAGGTATGGAAGAGGGTAGTTAGTTCACTATTGTAGATTATTTATGTCACACTCCTTGCCTAAAACCAAAAAATATCTTTGCCTTCATGAGGAATTTATATTTTGTTAAATTATTCTCATTATGTTCAAAAAAATCAAAGTTTGGTTAACCGGTTCGACTGTAGCTATTGTTCTTATCATCCTTGTCTTGTTCGTAGCACTTTTTAGCATTACGGTAGTGGACGAAAGAGAAGTAGCTGTTATCACTCAATTCGGCCGGGTGCAAACCACTTACAATGCCGGTTTGAACTTTAAACTACCACTGATTCAAAGAACACATTTTTACGACATTTCTACTCAAAGTGTCAGAGCTGATGCCATTAGTGCTACCAATGACCAACAAATGGTTAATATTGTAGTCAATATACAATATCGATTACAGCCGGAAAATGTAAATGAATTACATAAGAAAGTGAAGAATGAAGAAATTTTGGAAACTTCCATAATCCCTCCGTTTGTTCAGGAAGCCACCAAAAGCATTTCAGCCCAATTTACCGCCGTAGAACTTTTACAAAAAAGAGATGACTACAAATCTATGGTTACGGAGGCTTTGGAGAGTCGGCTCAGCGAATATTATGTTTCAGTTATTGCCGTGAATATTGAAAACATTGATTTTTCCGAGGATTTTGACAGAGCTATTGAAAGGAAAGTAATTGCTCAACAAGAAGCAGAAAAGGCTGAATTTGAACTGGAAAAGGAAAAAGCGGAACTGGAAAAAGAAAAAGTTAAAGCCGACGCTATTAGAGTAAAAGGTCAAGCTCTTAAAGATAATCCACAAGTATTGGAACAGCAAAAAATAGAGAAGTGGGACGGTAAATTACCGCAAGTAACCTCCGGGGAAGGAGTGATCATTGATCTGAACAACTAGAAGATTAACGTCCGCCAATAAATTCGTCTTTCGGGATGAACATTGTAATATTGCCAATCTCTAATTCCAAACCTTGATCTGTCCACAACACAGAAGCCTCGTTTTCATAATCACCTACAAAATCATGATTTAAGGGGTGATCAATGGCATATCCGTAGGTTTTATCAGCTTCCCTGGTAACCCAGATTTCTTTATTGGAGTAAAAAGTCCCTCTTCTTTCGTAAATTCTTACACAATACGGATCAAAAGATTCATAGTTAACGTTGTCCGGTTGGCAATTGGTATAAACCTCGTTGTTTATCCAGACAAATCCAAGCCAGTGAGTAATTAAGGCAATTGCCGTTAAAGATAAGAGGAAAAATTGAATTAGAGTTATTCCTATACCTACTATTTTTAATTTAGACATGAATAAATATTAATAATTATCTGGTTGTTTTAAAATTATCTTTAGGTACAAATATTTGAGTGCTTTCCGTGTCTATATTTACACCCTGCTCAGTCCACTCCACTTTGAGATTTTGTTCAATCCATTCCTTGTCGTATAGATGAGATTGGATAGGATATTCCATGCTATATCCAAAAGAACTGTTGCTCTCGGTTGTTATCCAAATTTCTTTCTTAGTTGCCAGGGCAATCTTTTTCTCTACAACTCTTACACAATATGGATCAGCTTCTTGGTAGTTGATTTCTTCAGGTTGGCAATTGGTGTATATTTCTTCTTGCGACCAGGGTAATCTTAGGTATTGTGTAAATAAAATAACACCCAAGAATAGGATTATGGATGATTGTATAATGAATGGCAATAAAGTTATAAATTGTTTCTTAGTCATGTATTTATAAGTGTATTATATATAATTTTCTGTGACATAAGTTACACAACAGGTCAATTAGAATAATTGTTGAATATCTTTGCGAATTAATTAAGTAATTTTAGAAAAAATATTTACCGCGAAAAAAGTAATTAGCTTGACAAAATGATTTACTTATCTATTTTTTAATATAAATACTGCTAATATTGACACAACACAAACAGCTTTCTGTGTCCTTTAAAGTTGTTTTTTATGTCCACAAAATCTTTCATCAAATCAACCCCTCAACACTTTATAAACAATAAACTTACCCTTACCTTAATAAC
>CAYSWH010000040.1:0-17185 GCA_964434775.1 uncultured Candidatus Saccharibacteria bacterium
AAAGAATCCAAGTTGTGCTTTTATGCATTATGATGGGATAAATCCAGTTTGTGAATTCGCACTTACATTAAATTCATTTTCAACCCAACCTTTGATTTCTTTGGCCGTGGTGTACAAATTATCTTCAATCTGATTTTCTAAAAGTTTGAGTTGGTCTGAATTTAGCTTTGAACCGTTGTTTGCACAAGCGGTGTAATTTCTATCAAGAAGAGATTCAATATCTCTGTCATTTTCAAGAAACTTGTTTATGTATTCTCTGATGGTGTTGTCGTCTATGCCTAGGATTTGTTGAATCACTTGCAAAGTATAACCAGCGTCAATAAATATCAAAGTAGTTACTCTCACATATTTCCATCTTTCAGATACAATTTTCTGAAGTTCTTTGAGAGTTTTTCTTTCTTCGGGAGTCAGTTGGAAATGTTTGATCACAAGAAGATGATTACTAAAATTTAACTATTTTTGGCAAGGGTTAATTTTTCATCCAAAAGTCCTTTTTTGGTTTGGGGTGGGTATATTATACTGAAAAAGTAGCGCTACATCTTTTTCGAAAGGGGGTGATTTTGATGGACGAAGAAGTTCTGATCGTTCTTATATTACTTTTATGCATAGGACTTATTATGGGGGCCTACTTCGGTGGGTTCCTAAGTATAAGCCCGTTTAAGATTTGAGTAATTTCAAAAAAAGACAGTCCGGGTATCTCGCGCTACTGCTCTGACTGTCTCCCCCTATTTTCATATTTTTTAGGCTTGAGGCATCTCGGTTTCTTCCTTAGGTTCGTTTTTAGGTTCCTTGAAAGGCGGGTTGGCAATGTGTTTGACTATCTCGTTAAATTCTTCAAATTCCAACACTTCTTTTTCTAATAGGGCTTCGGAAAGCTGATGGAGTTCTGTTTCAAATTGTTTGATAAGTCTCAAACACTCCCGGTGACATTCGTCCAAAATCTTTTTTACTTCGTTATCAATGGCACTCAAGGAAGACTCACTATAGTCCTTGCCTTCCATCATATCCTTGCCCAAGAAAGAGAGGGATTTATCTTCTCCGAAAGAGATAGGACCGATAGCCGACATGCCGTACTTCATAACCATATCTCTGGCAATTTCGGTGGCCTTGGCCAGATCGTTGGAAGCCCCGGTAGTAACTTCACCAAAAATATGTTCTTCCACGGTATAGCCTCCAAAGAGAACAGTAATCTCGGATAAGAACTGGCTTCTTTTGACGGACATATTATCTCTATCCCCGGGATCGGAAAAGGTGTAACCGCCGGCCTTACCTCGAGGAATAATTGTGACTTTTTGCACCTTGTTGGCTTGGGGAAGAACGGTAGCGATCAAGGCGTGTCCGGCTTCGTGGTAGGCTGTCAATTTCCTTTGTTCTTCAGACACCAATTTGCTCTTGAGAGACGGCCCCAAAACTACTTTTTCGATAGCCTCCCGTAAAATGTTATTGGTAATCTTGGACTCTCTTTCTCTAACTGTAATAATAGCAGCTTCATTAAGTACATTCATCAAATCAGCACCGGAAAAACCAGGAGTTCGCTTGGCAATAATTCCCAAATCCACATCATCGGACATCTTTTTATTACGGCTATGCACAGCCAAGATTTTTTCTCTTTCTTTTCTGTCCGGGGCTGTTACCGTCACTTGTCTGTCAAACCTTCCCGGTCTGAGAAGTGCAGGATCCAGGACATCCGGTCTGTTGGTAGCTCCAATTACGATAATCGAAGAGGTCGCCTCAAAACCGTCCAGTTCCACCAAAATCTGATTTAGGGTCTGTTCTCTCTCGTCATTACCGGTACCAAGTCCGGAACCTCTCTGTCTACCCACGGCATCAATTTCGTCCACAAAAACCACGCAAGGAGATTTTTTTTGAGCAGATTTAAAAAGATCTCTAACCCGGCTAGCCCCCACACCAACAAACATTTCCACAAATTCGGAACCGGATACGTAAAGAAAAGGTACGCCGGCCTCTCCGGCTACTGCTTTGGCCATCAAGGTTTTACCGTTACCCGGGGAACCTACAAGGAGGACTCCTCTTGGAATCTTGGCTCCCATCTTGAGGTATTCTTCCGGCCTCTTCAGAAAGTCTACAACTTCGGTTAGTTCTTGTTTGGCTTCTTCGTTTCCGGCTACGTCTTGAAAGGTAATTTTATCCTTGTTCTTGAGATCATCGTAAAACTTAGCTCTGGAATTACCAAAGGAAATTGACCGACCGTTGATGTCACCGATTTTCTTGATGAAGTAAAAACCGACAATCAGCATTATGCCGACAAAAAAGAGCGTACCGATAAATTGGCTCTCCAGTAAATTGGTTATAATAGACTTCTGCTCTTCACTATAAATAATTTGTCCTTCACCTACACCGATTTGGAAATTCTCCTGATCTAAAGAATTCTGAATGTTTTCTAGAGCAGAGGAACTGGTATTCGGCGGTAAATTATCGTAAGTAAATGTTTCTACATTATTTCTGTCTTGATTTTCAGGGTCTTTATAAACCTCAACTTCAAATTCTTTCTTACCTTCACCCAAAGTTATTTTACTAACTTTACCTTCTCGTATATCACTTATTAGTTCAGAAAAACTTCGGTTTTCATCTTGGGAAAGGGTATTACTATCAAATAGCACCACGATCGCAATAAAAAAAACTACGGTAATCAAAACATAAACAATATTTAATAGAATTTTTTTGGTGTTATTATTATTTCGGTTGTTTTTATCGTTATCACCCATATTATCTCTTTAGAAAAATAGATTTAGTAATTGCACTTTTTTTCAGTAATGCTAAATTAAACTAATTCTTAAGCCTGCTTTTGTCAAGAATATATAACAATTAAACATTCCTCGAGCTTCAGTTGACAAAAAACCTGTAATTTCATCTAATATAAGGGTTTTTTAGGAAGACTAGTTGTAAGTATGAAAGTATTAAAATTTGGCGGGACATCGGTAGGCACTCCGGAGAATATCAAAAAGGTTTGTGAGATAATCATAGATTCCAATAAAAATTATGAAAGTAGAGGCTTTGTAGTTTCCGCCTTTGCCGGAATTACCAATCAACTGATCGAAATGGCTGAATCAGCCTCAATTAACCACGATTGGAAAGAGTCTTTAAAACAAATTGAAAGCAGGCATTTGCAAGCTATAGAGGAGCTAATTGACTCAACTAATTCAACCATCATTAACGACACCAAACAACATTTTAATCTTATCCTTAAAGAATTGGAAAGAGACTTAAAGGAAATTCAAACAAGTCAAAATCTTACTCTCAAGGACCTGGATAAAATTAGTGGAGTAGGCGAACTATTGAGTGCTTACATAATTGCCCAAACCCTGCAAAATCAAGGACATCGAGCAGACTTTTTGGATACCAGATCTGTAATCAGGACCGACAATCTTTTTGGTAATGCTCAAGTGGATTATAAGGTAACTAACAGACAAATTAAAGATTATTTTGACAATAAACCGGGAATTCACATTATAACTGGATTTATAGCTTCTAACGAGAAAGGCGAAACCACTACTTTGGGCAGAGGAGGCTCGGATTTAACTGCCGCTGTTTTCGGAGCTGCTCTGGATGCTAGTGAAATCGAAATTTGGACTGACGTAGACGGTGTTTTGACCGCCGATCCAAGAAAGGTGGAAAAAGCATTTTCTCTGGAGGGTGTAAGCTACAATGAAGCCATGGAACTTTCTCATTTTGGAGCAAAAGTAATTTATCCGCCCACAATTCTACCCGCTTTTGAAAAGAATATTCCAATCAGAATCAAAAACACATTCAACCCGGCTCATCCGGGAACCTTAATAATCGACAAATCCTTTGATAACGGACATGAAATCAAATGTGTCTCTTCAGTTTCCGATGTCTGCCTAATGCGTTTCCAAAGTAACGGTAATTTTAGCATTACTGATTCGGCAACTAGAATTTTTCATGCTTTATCTCGGAAAAAAATTGATGTTCTTTTAACTACTCAAGCTTCTTCCGAATATTCCCTTAGTTTTGTAGTTAAGAAAAAAGCAGCCAAAGAAACAGCCGAATTAATTAACACGGAATTTAGCAAAGAAATAGGCAACAAAACCGTGGATGAGGTTGTTATTGAAGAAGATGTTTGCGTTCTGTCGGTTATCGGTCAAAACATGAGAAACAGACCGGGGGTATCCGGAAGATTATTTGCGGCTCTAGGCAAAAACGGTATTAACATTAAAGCGATTGCCCAAGGTTCAAGTGAATTAAATATTTCTTCTGTAATAGATATTAAGGATCAAACCAAGGCTTTAAATGTGGTTCATGATGCATTCTTTAACAGATATATCAAATCCGTGCATGTCTATATGGTAGGTCTGGGATTAATTGGGAGCGAGTTGGTTACTCAAATTAAAAACCAGACTGAAAAGTTAAAACGAGAAAAGGGTATCTATGTTCAAGTTAACGGTCTTTCGGAAGTAGGAAAACAACTGATTGAGTCCGAAGGTATTGATTTAGACAACTGGAAAGAAAATCTTGATAAATCTGCCGGACCGTTTTTGGACTTGGAAGAATATGTCTTAAAAGTTAGAGAGTTGAACTTACCCAACAGCGTATTGGTGGATTGCACAGCCAGTGAAAAGGTAACGGAAGTCTACACTACGGCTTTGAATAACGAAATCTCAATTGTTACCCCTAATAAAAAAGCTGCTTCGGGAAGCTACGCCACTTATAAAAGTCTGAAAAGTTTGGCCCATACTAAAGATGTCCGCTACATTTACGAGGTTAACGTTGGTGCCGGTTTACCGGTTATTTCCACTCTTAACGATTTGGTCCTGGCCGGAGATAACATTCTCAAAATTGAGGCAATTTTGTCGGGAACTCTGAGTTACATTTTTAATACTTGGGACGGAAGTCAAAATTTTAGTGAGGTAATCAAACAGGCCAAGGAACTTGGTTACACAGAACCGGACCCGAGAGATGATCTCAACGGGATAGACGTAGCTAGAAAAGTCTTAATCCTGGCTAGAGAAATCGGTCTAAAATTAGAACTGGAAGACATCGAAATTGAAAATCTTGTCCCCGAAGAATGCAGGCAAACTGACTCTATAGAAGACTTCTTTGAAAAGATGAAGAAATACGACGAAGAATATCAACAAAAACTACAAAAAGCCCAAGAGAATAACCAAGTTCTTAGATACATTGCCAAAATCGAAGACGGCAAGACTAAAGTTTCCTTGGAATCAGTAGATAATAGCCACCCCTTTTACAACATGAAGGGCAGTGACAATATTATTTCTTACACTACGGAAAGATACAAAGAAACCCCTCTAGTTATCAAAGGACCGGGAGCCGGAGCCGGAGTAACCGCCGGAGGTCTTTTTGCCGATATCTTAAGAGTGGCTAGATAGAATTAATAAAGATACTTTGTCAGTTATATTACGGAAATTTATTACTTACACTTACCAACTTCTGGCCTGAAATAGTATAGCCATCCTCTCTCAAACCTAGACATTTCCAAATTTTTCTCCGTCACTTGCCAAGTGGTCATCCTGAATTTGCAACCTTGTCACCCTGAATTTGCAACCCCGTCATCTTGAAAACCTCCCCGTCATCCTGAATTTATTTCAGGATCTGTCTTTGAAGGGATTCCGAAACAAGTTCGGAATGACAATTATCATTTTAGGATCTATTCGAAGAGATGCCGAAGCAAGTTCGCCGTAACAAGTCTGTATAGGTTATATTCGGATAGACTATATGAATTCTGTTCTTTCTTTTGCTCTTTATACACAAAAAAATAGCACCTATCTTTCTGATTTTTAGTTTGTGAGACTGGAGACTTATCTACAATAATAATTGTCGCAACAAATTTGTTCAAAATAATTCGAAAATATCACAGATTATTTCACTCGAAGGTGTTCTACCATAATACATCTGTTTTGCACAAAGTCCAGACCTAATTCTTCTACTTGCTTGGCAACTACCGGGTGCATAATTCCGAGTTGCAGCCAAAGGGTCCTGACATCATTTTTTTCCTGATTTCTTTGGGCGACTTCTTCAAATATTTCGGGAATAAATTCAGACCTGCGAAAAACGTTTACCAAGTCAATTTTATGCGGAATATCATTTAAGTCTCTATAAACTTTTTGCTCTAAAATATAATCTTCTTTGGGGTAAACCGGGTAGACGGCAAAACCGACCTCAAGTAAATATTTGCCTATTTTATGACTTTCCTTGTCCGGATTTGGAGAAAAACCGATTACAGCAATGCTTTTTGTTCTTTGGAAGATTTTTTCAATATTTTCGCTAGTAGTCATAAATCAAAAATTTGACTTTCTTTCGTTTCTGTCAAAATAATCCTTAGTAGGGTTAGAGGTTTTTATAAAAAACTTCAGCTAAAATCAATTTCAATTCAGATTTAGGTTAATAAATTTTCAAGTAGTAAATATACCTAAGTTAAAATATGATAATTATGAACTTCTCCACTTTTTCTCTAAACGGTGAAATAAAACCTCTTCAAGAAGCTAAAATAGAACTAAGTAATCTTGAATACGCTTACGGTTTTGGGGTGTATGAGACTATGAAAATAAGGAAAGAACGACTGTTTTTTCTTGAGCAGCATATTGAGAGGCTACTTAAATCAGCGGAAATTATTGAGTTAAACCATCCGTTTTCTAGAGAGAAGTTAAAAAATTGGGTGCAAGATTTTAGTGAGGCAATCGACAAACAAGATTGTAATCTAAAAATTATGCTCATTGGCAACGCAAACCCAAAAGCAGTTAGATTATATATCATCCCCCTAAACCCTCTTTTTCCTGACCGAAAATTATACAAGAAAGGGGCTGAACTGGTTACTTTTGAATATGAAAGGTGGAAGCCGGGAGCCAAAAGCCTAAACATGCTTCCAAGTTATTATTACTACACTCAAGCTAAAAAAAAAGGTTGTTATGATTGTCTTTTCCTTAATCATGACCGGGAAATCTTGGAGGGAAGCAGGACCAACTTTTTTACTATCAAAGACAAAACCCTCTACTCACCAACCCTAGACAAAATTCTGGAAGGGGTCACCTTTCAAACGGTTACGCACGTAGCTAAGCAAAATGGTTTTGATATAACACATCAAACGATACCTCTAAACACTTTAAATCAATATGACGGAGCTTTCTTGACCAGCACCAGCAGTAAAATAATTCCGATTGTCAAAATTGATGACTTTACTTTTAAAAAAATCAGCCCGGAGATCAAAGAACTAATGAAAGAATACGATCATTTTTTGGATCATTCAAACGGAGTTTTTACCTTATAATAAAGTAAACTAAGAAATTGAGGAAAACCAAAACACGTGTTTTGAGAACAACATTTTTGTTTGTTTGAGCTCAAGTTTACAATGTAAACTCAATTAAAAAACTTGCAGTCACGGTAAATCAGTTTATTAATCTCAAAAAATCGGCCCTTGAATATCAATAATCAATAATGATTTAGATTAATCCGAACAAACTGACCTATCTCTTTTATGGGTTTCCTTTGATGATATTAAAACTATCCGATTACCATTGTTCAATAATAATTTGCTCGCCGATGATTAAGCAAAGATGCCAAGACGGATCTTATGAAGGAAAAAACTTTGCTTGGCTATATTGAAAAGTTATTGCAAAACTCGGCAAATTCTTGATCTTTGAGACCTTTGGCGATGTTAAAGAGGTAATTGTCGGCTCTGCCGGAAAGGTTGACCATAATTATTTGCTCTTGATTCATCTTGGGTGCTAGTTTCACGGCTTCGGCTAGAGCATGACTGGATTCCAAGGCTACCAGTAAACCTTCAGTTTTGGCGGCTAGCTTGAAGGCTTCCAGGGCTTCTTGATCTGTAGCACTGGTCATTTTTAATCTCCCGACTTGATGAAGATAGGCGTGAATCGGACCGATGCCGACATACCCGAGACCGGCAGAAATAGAGTGAGTAGGCTCTACTTGTCCGTTTTCATCTAATAAAAAGACTGTTTTAACTCCTTCCAGAACTCCTGACTTGCCCTTACCTGAAGCAATTCTGCTGGCATGATCTCCAATTTTCTCAAGTCCTTTACCTCCGGCTTCAACGCCGATTAATTCTACTTTTTCCTCATACAAATAGCTTTCAAAGGCCCCAATGGCGTTAGAACCACCTCCAATACAGGCAATTACTGCATCAGGTAATTTTTGCTCCATTTCTTGGAGCTGCTGTTTACTTTCAAAGCTAATCACTCTCTGAGCCTCTCGAATTAATTCCGGGTAGGGGTGAGGGCCTATGACTGAGCCAAGCATGAAGTAACTATCCGGATTGGTAATCCAGTCTCCCATGGCCGAATCGGCAGCTTCTGTTAGACGCTGATTACCGATAGTCACCGGAACCAACTTAGCCCCCATTTGCTTGATGAAAAAAACGTTGGAATATTGAGCTTCAATGTCTTTTTGTCCCATATGTACGGTACATTCCAGACCAAACTTGGCACAGACAGTAGCTACGGCAATTCCGTGTTGCCCGGCTCCTGTTTCACAGATTACTCTTTTTTTTCCTAATCTCTTGGCCAGTAAGGCTTGGTAGACACAGTGGTTTATCTTATGACTACCTGTTAGATTAGAACCTTCGTTTTTGAGATAAATTTTGGCTCCTCTAAGTTTTTGAGATAAATTTTTAGCATAAATCAAAGGAGATGGTCTCCCGATAAAATTCTTCTTAAGAAACTCCAGCTCTTCCAAAAAATCCGCATCATTTCGATACTGCTCAAAAGCCTCCTCCAACTCATCCAGGGCCGGCAGAAGAACCTCAGGAACGTACTGACCACCAAACTCCATTTCTTCTCCGTAATACGTACTGTTAATATCAAACTGACCAGGCTTATACTTCGTTGACGACATAAAAATATTTGTAATTAAAAAACTTCCCAAACGGAGGAAGCAAGTAGTAAGAAAATAACAAAAAATAGCTTCCTTTGGAATTAGGAAAAATTGAACCAAGACCAAGAATTCAATCAAAAAATAAGCATACTATCCAGTTAATAATTATAGTCTAGGTGAGCATGTTTTATTTGTCAATGTTTTTGATAGGCACATTTCCTCGAAATCATCTTTTTAAAGATAAGGTTTGTTAAAAACGGTGAAATATTTTGGAATTGCCAAAAACCGAACCTTTGTATGCTATTCTTCTATTTCTCATTTCTAGAAATAATTATTATTAAGATGAATATGGTTATATGGTTACAAAAAATACTGCCGATAAGTGGACAGAAACTAACAAAAAAGACGGCTTACAAATCAAAAAGGAAACCCCTAAAGGACTTATGTATATTTCCAGCCCCAAAGAGATTTTGGAAGAAATAAAAAAAATTCCTAGAGGAAAAGTAATTTCGACTACGGAACTGGCACACAAATTAAGCCGAAAACACAAAACTGATTACACTTGCGGGCTTACAACCGGCATATTTCTGGCAATAATAGCTAATTATGTAGAAGAGAGCGGACTTAAAGATGTACCATATTGGAGAGTGACCAAAGCCAAAGGAGAAATTTATCCCTCATATCTTAGAGAACCTTCCTTCCAAGCTGATTATCTGGCTCAGGAGGGAGTAGAAATTGAAGAGCGGAAAACCGGCAAATTGTTTGTAAAAACACGGTAACGATTAAAAAAAATAAGCAAAAAACCGATAATATTTCATATATTAAATTGTCAAATGCTTTAAGGATGTCAAACAAACTTTTGTTATTGTAAAGTTGTTGAAGACGCCTGTAATTCCCTGCATGGAGAACAGCATCACAAGCAAGCCGTTGATAGCTTAAAACACATTTTAGGTAGGAAGAAGGTGGTAAAAGTTGGAGAGATTGTTGGTTGATTAAATCCAAACGGATCAAAAGTTGGAATTGCCAAAACACTCCTTTTTTGTAAGAAAGAATTATTTATTAATTTAATTAATGCAAAATCAAGAACTAAAAAGAGTTGAGCTATATAATTTACTAGGTAAATTACCCGATAAAAACAGAGAAGCAAAACTGTTAAATAAAGTGGTGAGTTATAAAGACAAATTTATTCTGGAAAAGCTTGTCTTGGATTTAAACGGCTTACAAGATGCTCCGGCCTATTTTATTTGCCCTTTAAATTTTAAAGAGAAAAAAGGGAAACTGCCTACGGTTAATTTAACCACTCACACGGAAGTTTCTATAATCTTGGCAAGGATGAATTGATTAAGGGTAATGTATATTTGCAAAATCCCCCATATGCGGAAGTCCTTACAGGCCTAGGCTGTAATGTGCTTGTTATAGATACCTGGGCCTTTGGTGAAAGAAGTTTTCAAACTGAGGAAGAGGTCTTTAAAGAAATGATCTGGCAGGGAAAGAGTATGTGGGGTATGATGGTTTTTGATAGCCTCAAAGCTCTGGATTATCTGGCAACCAGAGAAGATGTAGATATGCATAGAATTGCAACTTTGGGAATGTCCATGGGTAGTTCCATGTCTTGGTGGTTGGCGGCCTTGGATACGAGGATTAAAGTCTGTATTGATATTTGTTGTCTAACGGACTTTCATACTTTACTAAAAAGTAGGTCTCTAAATGAACATTCAGTGTATTATTATGTTTACGACCTGATAAATCATTTTACGACAGCTGAAATAAACAGTTTAATCGCTCCCAGAGCTCACTTAAGCCTGGCAGGAACCAGAGACCCCCTAACTCCTGTAGAAGGACTGGATATTATTGATAAAGAGCTAAAAGGAGCCTATAAGCAATTTCAAGCATCTGAAAAATGGAGATTACTGCGATATGACATTGACCATAATGAATTACCTGAAATGAGGGAGGAGGTAGTTAGCTTCCTAAAAGAATTTCTTCAGAAACAAGCATTACTGCAGTCAGGCAAATAACACAGAGTTGAAAGGAAAGTATGCATAAACAAAGAACTTATAATTTTGTGTTATTTAACAAGGATAGGACAAAGGACTCAAACAAAAAATTTTAATTATTGTATATAAAATATTAGTTTAAAAAATTAAGCATTATACAGCAATAAATATATAAACAAATAAAGCCACCTAATTAGGTGACTATAAAAATCTTACAGTTGGATTTTAGCAATCTCGCTTTTAAAACTAAAAGCTTAGTAATAATTAAATTTCGGCTGATTAGTACCACTTGGCTAAAATAATTGCTTATATTACACCTATGGCCTATAGACGTTATCTATAAAAATGCAAGCACTTTTACTTCAAACTAATACCTGGTAATCTTCCAGGAGCCTTTCGCAGTTAAACTGCAACGAAACCTAATCTTGAGGACAGCTTCCCACTTAGATGCTTTCAGCGGTTATCTATACTATGCATAGCTACTCGACAATGCCCTTGGCAGGACAGCCGATACACCAGAGGCATATGGATCTCGGTCCTCTCGTACTAGAGATCCGCCCTCTCAAGTTTCACACGCCTACACCAGATAAAGACCGAACTGTCTCACGACGTTCTGAACCCAGCTCGCGTGCCCCTTTAATTGGCGAACAGACAAACCCTTGGGAGCTACTTCACCCCCAGGATGGGACGAGCCGACATCGAGGTGCCAAACCTTACCGTCGCTGTGAACGCTCGGGTAAGATCAGCCTGTTATCCCTAGCGTAACTTTTATCCGTTGATCTTTGCGCTTTCCACACAGGCGCATCGGTTCACTAAACTCTGCTTTCGCATCTGTGTAGCTTGTGAGCCTTACAGTCAAGCTGGCTTGTGCTTTTATACTTTAAAGCCAGATTTCCATCCTGGCTAAGCCAACCTTTAGACGCCTCCGTTACTATTTAGGAGGCAACCGCCCCAGTTAAACTACCCGGCAGCCGCTGTTTCCGAACTAGTGACGTTCAGATGAGTTGGACCGTTATACTAGGCTGGTATCTCAAGGGTGACTCAGCAAGGACTAGCGTCCAAGCATCATAGTCTCCCAGCTATCCTGAACAAGTATAACAGTACAACAACGACAACCTATAGTAAAGCTGCATAGGGTCTTTTCGTCTTGGTGTAGGTAGAGAGCATCTTCACTCCCTTTGCAAATTCACCGGGTTAATGGTTGGGACAGTTCTTCTCTCGTTATGCCATTCGTGCGGGACACTACTCATGTGCCAAGGAATTTCGCTACCATAGGACAGTTATAGTTACTGCCGGCGTTCATCGGGGCTTGGCAGAAAATCTTGCGACTTTCTGTTTAACCTTCCGACACTGGCCAGGCATCACCCCGTATACATCCTCTTTTGGAGTTAGCACGGAGCTATGTTTTTGGTAAACAGTCGGAGAAGAGTCTTTTGTTGTAGCCTAAAAGGCAGGCCTTATCCCTAAGTTACGGCCGCTTTTTTGCCGAGTTCCCTAACCTATTATTCTCCCGTTCGCCTGAGGATTCTCTCCTCGTCCACCTTTGTCGGCTTGCGGTACGGTTAGATATATACTGAAGCTTAGAAGTTTTTCTTGGCAAAATGGTTCGCTCTAATTTCTCTTGCGAGATTCTACTTAGTCTCAGTTAACCACTCGTATACGTTTAATATACAAACTACTTAAACCTTGTAACGGCAATAGCCAAAATACCGCTAAAGTTACCATCTTGCGTCACTCCATCGCATATATACCTAGTCACGGAATATTAACCGTGTGTCCATCAGTTTTGCCCCCTTCGAAACAAACCTAAGGCCCGACTTACCCTACGACGAAAAACGTGGCGTAGGAAACCTTGGACTTTCGGCGGCAAGGTTTTTCACCTTGCATCATTTGTTACTAATTCTGACATTCTCACTTCTATTCGCTCCACACTGAGTTACCTCTTATGCTTCAGTGCAAATAGAACGCTCGCCTACCGAGTTTGACACTTCGGTTGCTAGTTTTTAGACACTTAATCTCTTCTGAAGATTAACTCTAAAAACTTAATTACCGATTCAATTAATGCATTTAATGAACTCTCTAAAATCAAATTCACGGAGTTTTTAGACAACTTCTTTTTTCAATTTTTTTCTCAAAATCCGTTTCTTCATGATAAAAAAATGTCACAAATACTATGAATTAACAAGTAAGCATCTAAAAACTAACAACTAATTGAAGATCAAACTCCCGTGTCTTCGGCATATAACTTAGTCCCATATATTGTCGGCGCAGAACCACTTGACCAGTGAGCTATTACGCTTTCTTTAAAGGATGGCTGCTTCTAAGCCAACCTCCTGGTTGTATCAGTAGTTCCACCTCCTTTACACTATAGTTATAATTTAGGGGCCTTATACGACGGTCTGGGCTGTTTCCCTCTTGGCAATGAAACTTAGATCCCACTGCCTAACTCCTGGCAAGCATTTTTAGGAATTCGGAGTTTATTAGTGCCGGGTAGGCGAACCCCCCAAACACTTTCAGTAGCTCTACCTCCTAAAAACTCAAAACCAAGGCTAGCCCTAAAGCTATTTCGGCGAGAACCAGCTATTACCCGGTTCGATTGGCATTTCACCTCTACCCACAAGTCATCCCAACCGGTTGCAGCCGATACGGGTTCGGTCCTCCCTAAAGTCTTACCTTCAGTTCAACCTGCTCATGGGTAGCTCACCGGGTTTCGGGTATAATATGTACGACTAGACGGGCGGTTAGCCCTCGCTTTCACTACCGGCTTCGGTCTCTATCGACCTTAACCTTGCCATACACAGTTAACTCGTCAGATCATTCTTCAATAGGCACGTAGTTGCGGACACGAAGCCCGCTTCCACTTATTGTAAACATACAGTTTCAGGATCTTTTCATTCCCCTTCCCGGGGTTCTTTTCACCTTTCCCTCGCGGTACTAGTTCACTATCGGTGTGTAAATGTATTTAGCCTTACCGCGTAGTCACGGCAAATTCCAACAAAACTTCTCGGTGCTTTTGTTGTACTTGGGAAAATTACCAATACTCAACAATTACATTTCACTTACAGGGCTTTCACCTTCTACGGCTCAACTTTCCAGATGATTCTGTTATATAACTATTGAATATTCTCGGAGGGCAAGCTCCGAACATAACCTCCCGTTTCCTCCAGGTGCTTACTTCCTGCCAAGGTGCAACTCTCCATACTGATCCCCGAAGGGACTTTCTTTCCAGTCGCAAAGCCTTCCTGAGTTTTTGGCTCTTCCCCGTTCGCTCGCCACTACTAAGGGAATAACATGTCTGTCTCTTTTCCTGTGGTTACTGAGATGTTTCACTTCACCACGTTCCCGATTAACTAAGTACTACCTTAGTTCGACTGAACATTACTTCAGCCGGGTTTCCCCATTCGGAAATCTTGGACTATAACGGTTGTACACACCTTATCCAAACTTGTCGCAGTGTACCACGTCCTTCATCGGCATTTACACCCAAGGCATCCACTGTATGCTCTTATGATTTAATTATTTACAAAGCTTTTAGCTTTCTCTACCTCATATTTTAATATGCTAAAATCCAACTGTAAAACTACTGCTTTAATTTTTTCAAATTTGCAGCAACTTTTATAATAAACAAAATTATCCTATTATGTCAAGAGCATTCTTGTTTTTTACTGTTAACTGCTATTTGTTTGCGATAAAACCAAGAAAATACCTATAAGACAAAGTCATTGAACTCTCAAAAGAAATGAAAACTGACAAAAACTAAATCTCAAACTCTATACGAAAACCACTGACTCAAATTCACTTGGAGGATAGTTATAAAAGTCGCACCTCAACTAGAGGATAGAGTAATCCAAAGCTCTTTCGTCTTATTTCCCGTAAATATAGCTGCCCCTCCTAAACCTAGAGATTTCCATATTTTTCTCCGTCACTTGCCAATTGGTCATCCTGAAAAGTCGATGTCATCCTTGAATTTACCACACAGTCATCCTGAATTTATTTCAGGATCTATCTTTGAAGGGATTCCGAAACGAGTTCGGAAAGACAATTTTTATTTCAGGATCTATTCGAAGAGATGCCGAAACAAGTTCGCCGTGACAGGTGTATAGGTTATATTCGGATCGATTATACCTCTCTAATTAATATTTACCCGATCGATAGTTTGTTGGCTGTGTAAAGTTCATACTATTCTTCGTCTATAAAACCACTCCTTTCTGCATTGGCAATACAGTCCAGTCGGTTGTGATAACCCTCCGTGGAAGCTCCGACTATTCTGCCGTTAGGGGCAATCCTACGCCACCTCCATAAACCTCTTTCGTCTTTGTAAAACTCCCACTTGTCACTGCTGTAATTATTTTTTTTCGTCATTTTCCGCACTTTAATTTATAAATCTTATTTATCTTTATTACTAAATTCTTATTTGGTTAGAATACCATTTTTGAAAAAACTGAAGGCCATCATGTTCATTTTATTTGTAGTGTCAGAAGTGTCTTAAAAAACTTCTTCTAATATAATAAGTATAAGTTGTCTCGTAAAGAGCTGTCAAATTAAACTAAAAACAAAACCGGAGATATTGACAAAAACAAAAAACGGTTGGAAAGTGAAAAGTAGATGGTGGGTATAGCTCAGGTGGTTAGAGCGTCGCTCTGTGGCAGCGAAGGCCGTGGGTTCGAGTCCCATTACTCACCCCAGAATTTTGATGAAAGAATGTTGATTAATTGAATAAATATAATTTTTGACTGCAATAAAGTTTTTTGTGCTTTTATAATAAACCAAAAAGTGTTGGGTCTTGACACAAATTTATTTTTATAGTTGGATTTGTAGTCGATAAACGTTTGATTTTGGTGTTTCTAGAAACACCGATTTGAAACTATCGGGCCCTTAGCTCATTTGGCTAGAGCGTCTCGTTTGCACCGAGAAGGTGGTCGGTTCGAATCCGATAGGGTCCACCAAGGTCTTGACGAAGCTGTAAATTCATTTTATAGTAATTCAGTCAAAAGTTTATTCCGGAATAGCTCAGTGGTAGAGCAGTTGGCTGTTAACCAATTGGCCGTAGGTTCGAATCCTACTTCCGGAGCCAATATTGACCATTAATAACAATTACTCGCCTATCCAAGGCGGGTTTTTTTGTGGAAAAACTAAGTGTGCGAGCCAAAAACTACAGAAATGGCATATAAGAATCTCTTTTTGTCACAATATTGATTCAAAATTTACTACCTGAGCGAACCAATTTCGTTCAATTATTTTTTTTAATTATATTATTATAATACTACTATTTATGTCTAAACTATTCAAAATATGTACTTTAATTACGGGATTAGCCCTTAGTTTAACTTTAATTGGTCAAATTAATGCCTCAGCACAGATCCTTCCGCCAGAAGGTCAGGGAATTTATCAATTTATCCTACCTGAATCTTACCCTGCCCCGGAATATAATTCAATTTGCGTAGTCGGATATGGAGATCAGGGTATTTACGAAGGTCAACAATACAGCCTTCCGATTGGAAATTATACTGTAAAATATATTGACTGGAGTGTTTCATATGACAATGACTGTAATGTTATTGACGAGAACACTGTTATTGATACAGCTCAAATGACTATCTCTGAAAATTCTGTAACTACTATTACGCTTGATGAAAATGTTGACTACTTTCGTGGACTGGATATTAGATCTCCGCAGCCTATACAAACCGGCACCGTTACTTTTATACTTGCAGAGAGAGTACACAATGTTCCAATTACGGTTTGTATTGTTGGAGATTCCTCGGGTGTTACTCTAAACCAAGAATACGTGTCCCATGTCGGCCGTTTCACAGCCAATCTTTATGTAGGTGAAGAAGTGGAAGGAAAGGATTGCAGTGAATTATCAGTCCTGAACCCCACAGATACAATTGAATTTGGCGTGACAGAAAATGCAGATACAGCTATTTACATTGGCCGTACAGAAGACGGTTACAAATATATTCAACCGAATGCTCCCAACGAACCGGCTCCGGAAGAAGAGGCTGTTACCGTAAAACCTATCAAAACCCCCCGAACCGGTGGCCTAGACCTAGCCAAAGAAGCGATTCTTGTTCTCTTTACCGGAGTTTCTCTTGGAGCGATCTATTTATCTCTAAAACCGATTAAGGAATAGCTTAAAATATCTTGATCGTAATTTAGCCGGCTATGATAGCCGGTTTTTTGCCGATTTTAAACTGTATTTGGTAATCAGCATAACCTATTTTCACCAAACCCACCGGGTATAAATAAGTCGGTTAGGAAAGCCGAAGTCTTTGACAAATCCTGCTTTTTTAAGAAGATTTGGAAGTATAGTCTATCCGAATATAACCTATACACCTGTCACGGCGAACTTGTTTCGGCAT
>CAYSWH010000041.1:0-14932 GCA_964434775.1 uncultured Candidatus Saccharibacteria bacterium
TGTTGGTTCCCACATGAGATACATACAGACGGTTGTTAAATGAAGTCATGGACATTGGGTGGTATGTAGCCCCGTTATGGTCTGTGACCCACCCTTCCAAAGGGTTTGAATCATCGGAGACGTTGAAATTGACCGTTCTGCTAATCTCACCATCTTTTCCAACCATCCTAGCGGTGATAGTATTGTCACCATCATCAACATAATCAGAAATTGGTATAACAAATTCTTCGCAGTTGTAAGGATCATATAATTCTTTACAGAAAGGACTCAGGCTAGGAGCATCTGGGGCAGGATGAAAAGGAGATATTTCTACAACCTTTAATTTCACATCGTTTTTAAATATTTCTATGTACTCTACAGACTCCACTTCCTCCCAAGAATTATCATTTCTAAGTAATATTAAGTTTAAATTGTCTCGAGAGACAGTATCATTTTGATTTGGAGAACTGATTAAATAATCAAATCTGGCTTGATGAAGAGTGCCCACTGTAAAGTCAATATGTCCAATATTCTGTTCTCCTCCATAACTGTTCTCGGCATACATATACACCCTCCAAAAACCAACGTTTGGTGTGTTTAGAGTATAATCCTGGTTAATGTCCACAAGAACCTCTGAACAGTCAGAATTGGTATAATAGTTAGCATCACAGACTTCATATTTTATTTTAGAAAGCGTATTGCTAGGGTCAGAAACAACTTTGTGAGAAATGTTAACTGAATCACCTGACCTAAAAGAAGAAAACTCTTCCGGAGATGTAAATTGCACCTCAGGAAAACCGACAACGATATTTACAACTCCCGAATATTTACTTGCTCCATCATTATCAAAAGCTTTAACTTTGAGTGAGTAGTTGCCTGCACTTACGTTTGACCAAGTATAACTCCAACCATCGCCACCGTTGGTGTCTTGACCTATCTGCTAGCACCATTGTAAAACTCTACTTTTGTAACGGTTCCGTCAGAATCTGAAGCATTGGCGTTGATGGTAATATTGGCCGGAGCGGAATAATATTTACCTTGATTAGGTGAGCTGATCGAAACGGAGGGGGCTTGGTTGGCTACAGGATTATTAACAACAATATTCACAGTCCCCGAATCTGTGCTGGCTCCATCATTATCAAAAGCTTTAACTTTGAGTGAATAGCTGCCTGCACTTACGTTTGACCAAGTATAGCTCCAACCGTCGCCACCGTTGGTATCCTCGCCTATCTTAGTAGTGCCGTTATAGAACTCAACCTTGGTAACAGTTCCGTCAGAGTCTGACGCATTGGCGTTGATGGTAATATTGGCCGGATCAGTATATTGTTGAGAGTTTGTTGGTGAAGTGATTGATACTGAAGGTGCTCGGTTAACTGTGGTATCCAAAGTACCTTGAGGATCAGTAGAATCACTAACCCACATAACCGCATAATTTCCCAGAATACCAACTCCCAAAGAATTCCAAGTCTTGCTAGCCCAAATATCTTGATTTAAGATGACGTTATTATGACCCGTACTAGTCTTCCATCCATTTAGAGCACCTTCAGGGGTAACATTTCCAGAAGACCAATATGCATTCTCGTATCCGTTTCCGGTAAAGGTATTGTTGGTTATTTCCCTCGGTTTATCCCACATCTCTTGAGCTTGAGCATGATCGCTGGTATAACACATTGCATCCCAGGTATAACCGTCAAAATAATTAGAAGACCAACTATGTAAATTACAATTTGAATTATTTGGGTCGGTAGGTTGTCCATTGAAGTTGTTGACTAGGTCTTGAGAGTGAATTTGAGATACTGCGGTAAGAGATTGAGTCACCGGAATAGCTGATAGTCCGTTATCTATTCTATATTGATTAATTAAATTGGCTAAAGTTTTTTCGTCGTTTGACAGTGAGGTGCCGTAGGCTTGAGTACTTACGCTAAAAAGCAGCGTAGACACTGCAAAAACCACCAAACTGAAAAAAGAAAATAATTTTATCACTGAAAGGTAGCTGAATCTGTTAAAATGCATAAATTCTAATTAACTAAATAATTAGCTATATAATTCTTAATTAGACAGAACTTGTCAAATCAATCATTTACTCTTTCAAACCAATCCCTAAAAACGAAAAGTAAAGCAACACCTCTAAATCAATAAACTTTTACTATGAAAAATATTGTTATCATAAAAAGAATTGACCTAACAAGAAACATTATGCAAACCATAGAAGATAGAGACAATATTTTAAGCTTAAAATAATTATAAAAACCATGGAAAACTTAACAAGTTATCAAAAAAGAGAGCTAATCTATTTATTTCTTTCCCTCATCGGCTTCTCTGGAGGACTATTCTTTATCATTCAAATAGGAGTCGAACATCAAGGTTTTGACTTGATCAGATTCTTGCAAGAAATAAGCTTAAATGCTTCATCCAGGTTACTTGTATTTGATCTGGGTATAACCGGTCTAACATTTTTTGTCTTTATGTTCTTGGAGTCCTTAAATTATAAAATCAAGTATTGGTGGCTAGCAGTAATCGGCACTTTTTTGGTTGGTCTCTGTTTTAGCTTTCCACTGTTTTTGTATCTTAGAGAAAGAGCCTTAAATAATAATAAATTGGTAAAAAACCATAATTAATCAAATCAAAAGTATTAACCCAACCTTTCATGCATGTCTAACGAACCGTTTTTGTTCAGAGAAGTTTTTAATAAACAGATGGTCGAAAACCTCGCTCAATCTATCAAACTAAATTATCCAAAATTTTCACAAATAAAATTTACTGAAGAGATAATTAAAGAATTACCAAATCTAAGTTATGGAGATAGATCAAAGTTAATTACCGAAAAACTCCATAGATATTTACCAAAAGAGTATAAAGTAGCAGTTGAAATAATGATTGATTACAAAATTTTTTTTCTCAAGGCTAACGGAAAAAAATCTCCAAAAGTTTTTAAATTGACACAAAAGACAATTAAATCTGGAGAAAATCTTAAGATCAAAGGCAAACACAAATTCGGCTTCTATAAAAATGTTAGTTACTATCCGGGTAAACATCAACTAAGTCTGCAAATAAACGGACAAGATTCAGACGTACTAAACTTTGACCTTTCTCTCAAAACAGAGTAGTAATTGACAATAAGTAGAGAAACTGAGAAGCCTAAAGAAAGGATGCCTCTACTGTTTAACTCCAAAAAATTATCCTATTATCTCCTCTTAGTTTGTTCCGGATTTTTAATTGCTACTTTTTACCCTTTTTTAAACTGGTTTCCGGAAGTTAATTCCTTAACCGCTGCTCTCTTTCGTTTCTTTTGGGCAGCTGTTTTCTTGAGTATAATAACAATCTATTCCAAAAAATCCTTTAAAATAGAAAAGAGAGACTTGCTACCACTGACATTTTTAAGTCTAATCGGAGAGGGTCTTGTCGTAGTGGGGGTGATTTTTTCTGCCAGGCTGGCCGGTCTCACATCTTCCTCCTTGATAATAAGCACTTCTCCTTTCTGGGTCTTTTTAATCGGCGTAATGCTGGGCAGACAGAAGTTTTTACCTCTAAGAATAGTAGGTATTTTTTTGGGGACTATTGGTATTACTACCCTGATTTTTTCTGAAAACAATTTGAGCCTTAACTTTGATCAAGGTAATTTGCTTGGCTATTTATTTGGTTTGGGAGCAGCTTTTGGAATGGGAATAATGGGAAACTTCATAGGTAATTATAGTCGTAAATACGGAGCTATGATTACTACTTCATATGTAATGCTCTCTTCCTCTACCCTAGTTGCCGCTTTAATACTTATCATCAACCCTTCTCTCTTTGATCAGTTTTTGGATCCTCAAAATTTGTTCTTCGGCCTGTATGTCGGCATAGTTTCTACAGCAATCTCTCGTTTCTTACGAATTACCGCACTAAAAGAAGTCAACCCTTCGGTAGTCTACATCTTTAATTCTCTCGTTCCTGTTTTTGTAGGTTTCTTTGAACTTGTTTTCTTCCAAAAAACCTTTGATTTGCTCTTTATTCTTGGAGGGGTAATAATTTTACTGGGTGTATACCTAACTCAAAGAGAAGGTGCAGAAGAGGTAATTAAGGAAGTAAGTCCGGAGTAGTTCTTTGAACAATTGCTTTTAGATCAAATTATACTCAAATAAATTCAAAATAGGGCATTTATAGCTAAACCCTCTTAAACCTAGACATTTCCAAATATTTCTCCGTCACTTGCCAATTGGTCACCCTGATTTTGCAGCCTTGTCATCCTGAAAAACAAAACCGCCCCGTCATCCTGAATTTATTTCAGGATCTATTCGAAGAGATACCAAAACAAGTTCACCATGACAAGTGTGTGTAGGTTGTATTCGAATCGACTGTAAATGTTTTATTGTTATCCAAAAACAGCTTTGGAAAAAAGACAAACCAGCAATTTGTGTTTTCAAGAAAGTCTTAATCCGATCTGAGTTGGGTATAAACACACATTACTTTTCCATAACTTCCACCTTACTCAACTCTTTGACTAGAGTTCTCAAATAACCTTCTTTGTTTGATTCTTTCATCAAATGAGGAATACTACCGTCATAAACTTTTTGACCATCTTCAATTACAGCTACTTTTTGACACAGGGTGATAATGTCCGGCAAGTAGTGACTGGTTAGTAAAATTGTTAGTCGTTGTTCTTTATGAATTCTCAATAAAAGCTCGTGCATAGCTGTTTGAGCATCAAAATCCAGACCAATAGTGGGCTCATCCATAAAAAGGAATTTTGGTGAGTGCAAAACAGAAGAAATTATTTCAAATTTCATTCGTTGACCTAGGCTGAGCTGTCTCACAGGTACTTCCAACTTCTCTTCCACTCCAAATATTCCTACCAAATAGTTTATCCGGCGGACTATTTCCGGAGTTTGCATGTCATACAGATAACCGCTAAGCATGAGACTGTCTTTTGCCGAAAGATTAGGGTCCAGGTTTTGCTTTTGACCGGAAACCAAGCCAACCTGCCTTAAGAAATCAGACTTTCTTTTATACGGATAATAACCCAAAACCTCTATCTCTCCATGGGTTTTCTCTACTAGTCCTAAACAATGCTTGATAAAAGTCGTTTTACCGGCACCGTTAGGACCAACCAACCCGTAAATTGCAGGTTCATCAATAGTTAAATCAAAATCTTTGAGAGCTTCCACTTCTGATCTCTCACGCTTCAAAAAACCCTTTCGCTTGTAAACAAAAAAGGTCTTGGAAAGATTTTTTACTTTTAGTAAGGGCATTCTGACATACAATTACAGGAAAAGGATAAATTTGTAAAGAGATAACAGACAATAACCATTCCATTTTTAACCATACTCGTCTTTTTGCCAGACTCAAATTGACAGAAACCGGACAATCATAATTCTTCAATAATAATTCCGTATAAATATACTTTAATAAATATGTACAAAGTAAAAACCCTTAAAGACAAAGAGACAGCAAGAAAAATTGGAGAGTTTTTAACATCTGAATATACATTTGATCAAACTTGGGCCCCAAATGAAAAGGCCATGGTTATTAGAGCTCCCTTGGACAGCCTTAGGAATAAAAAGCATCAATATTGGTATGTTGAAGAGGGTGGAAAAATAATTGGTGCAATGGGTGTAAGAGAGAATAAGTACGGTAGCGGCGGTTTTGAGATTGAATCTGATTATATGGCAGTACATAAACAGTTTAGACGTAGAGGAATCGCCACAAAAATGTTAATAGCTATGGAAAGATTTGTTCGACAAAATGATGGACGATACATACATATTCTATCATGTGATATTGCTGCATATATTCCGGCCTTGAAGTTTTATGAAAACAACGGATACATTAAGATTGCTGAGATGCCTAACTATTATGTAGTAGGAGAAGGTCGTATTGATTATTTGAAAGAGTTATAGTTAAGGCTTTAATACAAGCTCACAAATTATTTTTGGTGCACCCGAGAGGACTCGAACCCCTGACCTTCTGGGCCGAAACCAGACGCTCTAATCCAACTGAGCTACGGATGCAGGTATTTTTTAATTAAAGTCCCATAGCTTGGTTTTTGTCAAGTATGGGCTCCAAAAAAAACTCTTGTAAATTTTATAATAAAAGACTATTCTTAGTAGAAAGGGGTATATTTTCTATCAACTGGTATGAATTTATTGAAAAAGAGTTTTCTTAAGGTGATTATTCCGGTGTTCGGTTTAATTATTATTTTCTCAGGCCTGTTTTCTATCCAAGGGAATGCGAGCCTGCCTAATATAATTACTGAACACCCTTACCCGATTGACCCTGTCAGAAGTAGCCCGATCACTGTCTACTTTCACTATGGCGTGCCTAGTTACGGGGATAATATTGAAGATGCGACTGCAAAAGTTCAAATCAAAGGAGGAGGTTTACAAATAGTCAAGGACAGTGTCTTTGATCTATATTATGACGAACGAGACAATACCGGTAGACAAAAAATACCCAGTTGCAATGATTCATATGACGGGCCGGAATATCCGGTACCCCCAAATCTTATTACCTCCACCAC
Source organism: uncultured Candidatus Saccharibacteria bacterium (assembly GCA_964434775.1). Taxonomy (GTDB): domain Bacteria; phylum Patescibacteriota; class JACMRA01; order JACMRA01; family JACMRA01; genus CAYSWH01. The sequence continues at coordinate 6,476 of CAYSWH010000041.1, forward strand.
TATCACTCATGACCTACAATCAGCCAAAACACAGGGTGTCCAACCGGGTACTTTGAGAGCACATTCAGCGGGCTGTATTCGCTTTGATGTAGTAGTAAAAAATGCCGAAGCCGGGCAACTGGCAGAAATTATTTTTGATCAAGACTCCAAACTTTCACAAAGTTATGATGAATCTAACCGTCCCGGAAAGCAGATTATCAAAATTCGTTTTGGAGAAGGGAGCGAGTGTTCGGAAGGTCAAGAATATATCCTAAATCAGTGTGTAGACAAGTGTGCCAAAAATGAAACCCGGACATTAGAAGGAGAGTGTGAAGTGCTTAAGGATACATGTGAAGGTGATATGGAGCTGATAAACGATAAATGCGTAAAAAAATGTGGAGAAAACGAAGAAAGAAATGGGTACGGGGCTTGCGTTACTACGGTAGATAATGACACAGACAGTGACTACCAAAAATCAGGCACTTCCATTGTTTGTTTTACGGAAGATTGTGATTCAGATCAACAAGTTACTTTCGAAAAATCACTACTTATAATAGGAATTTTTGCCGGAATTATATTAATATTTATTACTCTACTAGTAGTTGTTAAAAAGTTCTTGCAAAGATAAGGATATTAATAAATCAACCTGAGCTCGGCCTTAACTAAGTATAAACTTGACAACTTTCCCGGATAAAAGTAATGATTATTTCTGCCTTCAGGGTCTTGTGTAATTCAGGACCGGCGGTATAGCCCGCGAGCTTTATTAAAGCATGATTTGGTGAGTCAAATATCTGACTAATTCCAAAGCCGACGGTATAGTCCGGATGAAAGAAGTGCAATATGAAAATAAACTTTAGCATATTTTTTGCTATTATAGTTTTATTTTCTGTACAATCAATTAATTCCCTGAGGCCTTAGAAAAGGCTTATTTTTTGTGTTTATGTTAAATAATTTAAGGGAAAAAATTACTACCAGAGAGCTATCCATTCTTTCGGCTTTAGCAGCTTTATCAATAACAGTTCAGTTGATACATATAGGCTATCGCTCACCCACAGGAATTTGGGTAGATTTGGTAGCGGTTTTTTGGCTTATGGCTTATTTTTTGTACGGAACAAGAGGTGCTCTTATAACTTCAGTTATCGGTTTTTTGGTAATCTCGCTTACCCAACCCGACACATGGATAGGGGCCTCGATGAAGTGGATCGCCAGCTTCTTGGTGTGGATTAGTTTTGTTATCTTTTTACAGATAATTAGAAAAAGAAGAGACATATTCGAGGATTTTAAATACTTGATTTTCCCAATAATATTAGGAATAATTCTTCGAGGTGTAGCCATGGTCTACCTAAATTACTACTATGCAATACCAATTTGGATACCCGGAACTTCCCCTGAGCAAGCCATGGAAATACTCCCTTGGCATATCTTGGTTGGTTTAAATGCTATTCAGACATTAGTTGATGTAATCCTCGCTTGGGTGTTTGTCTTTAAATTTAAACTAAAAAAGTTTGGCAAATTTGATTAAATATTTCTTGTAATGAGTATTGTTTTAGATGGAGTCAGTTTTGGTTACAACCAAGAAAAGTTAATCTTAGATAATCTTAGTTTAACAATTAATAAAGGTCGGTTTATTGGACTAGCCGGTTCTAACGGTTCAGGCAAAAGCACCTTTACCTACATTCTTAACGGAATCATACCGCATCATTTTAGAGGCTACTTTCAGGGACAAGTTCTTGTTGACGGAATTTCTACAAAAAAACAAAAAATCGGCCAGTTGGCCGGTAAAGTCGGCCTTATGTTTCAAAACCCGGAATACTCTATTTTTAATCTAACTGTGGAAGAAGAAGTGGCTTTCGGGGTCAAAAACTTAGGGCTTGATAAGCCAACTCAAAGAATTAATGATGCTTTGGAAGCAGTTGGACTCAAAGATAAGAAAAAAGAAGATCCTCACCAGTTATCCATGGGTCAAAAACAAAAACTGGCGCTTGCCTGTATTTTGGCACTAGACAGTGAGTACATCATTTTGGACGAGCCCTCCGCCATGCTGGACTATCGTAGTAGCATAGAAATATACAAACACTTACAAAAATTAAATAAAGAAGGTAAAACAATTATTACTATTGAACACGATACAGATTATTTCTGGCAGTTTTGCCAGGATATTTTGCTTTTAGATCAAGGTAAAATTCTCAATTACGGCCCCAAAGAAGATATTTTTAAAGAAACTTTCACGCTTAAAAATCTGGGTATTAAAATTCCAAATACCAATGACGCCTCCAATTAAATTAACTCTTCTAATACTTTTTTCTACCGGTATCATCCTTTTAAATGATTTATTTTGGCTAGTATTTTTTTTCACGTCTCTTTTTCTAGTTGCTTTTGGTATACAAAAAAAAGAAAATATTATTAATTACCTCAAGCCTCTCCTGTTCGTTAGTTTATTTATATTTATTTTTAGCTTATTTGCCTTTGAAGAAGTAGGTACAGGGATCAATTCAGCACTTCTTGGGAGTTTAAAGATTATCACTCTCAGTTTATCTGTATTTATTTTCACTGGGACTACTTCCTCCGGGCAAATTGCCGGACTTTTTAGTTTTTTACCCTATCCTTTACCTTTAGTATTGACTTTGACCCTATCTACCGTACCGACAATCAACAAAGAGTTTAGTTCTATCTTGGCTGCTCAAAAATCCAGAGGTTACAAGCAAAACGCTTTTAATTTTTGGAAAAATATATTACCCTTGGTAGTGCCTTTGCTTCATCGCGTATTTGGTAGGTCAGAACAAGTCGGTATGGTTATGCAAAGCCGAGGTTACTCGGAAGATTCAAAGTAAGTTTAGAGAATCAATTATTGACTAAAAAAATAAAAAAAAGATTAAATTGAAATCGTATGTATTCAGATTCTAAAGAGGAATTTCAAGAAAAATTAAATAACTTCAAATCCAAACACAGTCAATCAACCGACACAAACAAGGTCAAGTCTTCCCGACGCAGTATAAATATTAACCCTGGGCAAGAGCCTATAAAGCCAAACAAGAAAAATCTTTTTAATAAATTGTCACTTATAAAAATTACCGGCGGGTTGGCAATTGTAGCAATAATTATCGGATCCGTATTTTTGTACCTCCTCCACGGAACTCAAGTTAATAAAGAATCTTCCGAAATCAATTTTAGGATTTACAAAGAAAATATAGACGAGGCACTTTTACTTTTGGAAAGGGCTGACAAACTCAAAAGAGACGAGGAAATGAGTAAGGTAGAAAACCTTGAGCTTTTAAAAAAACAGGTGGTGGAACTTTCCGCAGAAACAGATGTCAAAGCTGAAAAGGTGCAAACAGATATTAATAAACTGGATACCCGAAATCAGCAATTTTATATCAGAATTCAACAAGCCAGTAATAACATTTATAAAGCTTTATCAATCGAGCCCAACTCTTTGACCACCCATTACTGTGCCATGGAAAGGTTAGTAAAATTTAAAGAAACAAATGCTGAAATCGAATCTATCACCGCTAGTCTGGGTGAATTTGTAAACGAGGAAACTAAAGGAAAATTGGAACAATTACATGAAAAATATAATCAACTGGCAGAGATAATTGAAGGGAGCTTAAGTTGTTTTAAGGATGTCTTAATTATCAACCGGTCTTCGGAAGAATCGTTTCAAGAAGAAAGAGATAAGTACCTTACACTTGCCAAAATCAACCTAGAAAGATCTGAAGCAGTAGAGGATATAGAGAAATTTAATTCCATTGGAAAAGATTTTGACACCACTTTTACAGTCTATTTTGAGAAAACTTTGCCTTTATGGATCGAGCAAACCAGAGAAAGAAGTGAAGCTAACCTACAAAACCTACGTAGTGATTACGAAATAATCGAAGAAGAGTACTTTGGAATAGTAAAATAAGCACGACAATAAGTTCTTTAAGTATTCAATAACCATTAACGTATCTATCTAACCGTGGAACACTTTGCCCACAAGGATTCATCTACTTTATTTATAGACTTAATGCCTTGATCCCTGGCATAATTATATTCATACCAACTAATATTGTGTCTGTTGAGATATCCGGTGTTAATCCTCAAATCATTCACCAAAAGACATTTTTCTTCTTGTTCGAGTTTATCGCTATTAATTAAATCAACTACTTGGGGCAAATGATCTTCTGAGCTGTTTATTGTATCAGCAATGTATTTTATATCCAATTTTCCGGTTTTCTCTTGCCTTTCTAAATTTCTTTCCAAAATAAACTTATCCGGATTAAGTAAGTTTAAAAATGTTAGATAAACAACAAAAGAAAAAAATATACTGAAAATAAAGAATTTTTCAAAGGTGATGCTTAGAACTTTGAGCATTATCAGTAAAAAAATAATTCCCAATAAGATTGTGAAAGAGTGACTGAGTATTCTTAAAAAAGTAAAACCATAGACCTCCTCATACATCCAAAGACGTTTGAAAGCAGAGACCATCATTATCATAACATTTCCGCTAAGCAAAATAATTAGTAACTTGTAAATTGCGGGGAAATGACCGTCAGCCTTCCTTACAATAATTTTTCCGGTTGATATAGTTATAAAAATTGTCACAAGGGCCACTAGAACTAACTCAGCAAACCCTCTTCTGGCATAATCCGCATATGTAAAATTTGTTTCACTAATATTATCCAGACCGCCAAATAAATAGGACAACTGAATAAGAATAAAAGAAAAAAACAAAAGATTAATCAAGGATAGAAAAGTAGTCACTTCCAAAAGATTGCTGACGCCACCTTTTCCTTCTTTTGATGAACCTGTATCATCAACATCAGATAATCTGAATTACCGTCTTTACGAACAAGGTAGGCTGTCGAACCAAGAAAGAAAACCGAAGCTAAAGACCACCAGAAGAATCTGCCAAGTAATTCTGCATCAAGGGAAAAAAATGCATCTATAATTCCAAAAATCATTTCTCGAAAAACCAAATCCGCGGAGATAAAAAGAGCTGTAAAAAGAAACAAAAAAGGTAAGGAAATAAAAATACCAAAGAGGATTCTTTGAAGACGTCTATTCTTTACAACCAAACCTCTTTCTCTAAAAATTCCGGCAACAGTCATAACAAAACCTCTCAAAGATTCTCCAAGTACCGACAAAGGTGCCAGAATAAGTTGTATTGAATTATAATTATAAAGATAAAATTTACCCTTTCGAATACTCTTTAAGTTTGAGCGAATTAAGTAAAGAAACAAGATTACCACTAAAAAAGCGTTCCAGGAAACTAGTAGAATATTTGAACGGACCATAATAAGCACAGCGAAAAGCAAAATTGTCGGTATTAAAAAAATCCAGTCTTTGCTAAACTTTTTATTAGCTGAATAATCCAAAATTAAAACCACCCCAAGAAAAAATATGGAAAAAAATAGCACGTTAAGACCCAGAAATTGCTGATAAAAAAACAGGTTAAAGAGTAAACCCAAAAGTGTACCTAAAATTAGAAGAAACCAATTAGAGCGAATAATATGATTCATAAACAAAAAATTTTAGCAAATTGCCATGATAGTGTCTTCCACTAAAGCGTTTGTGACAAAAAATCTTTCTCAAAATGTAATTTTGTAGGTAATTAGAGGATCACATTAATTCACTTTTGACAGGATAAAAACCTTCCGTAACTGATTTTGAATTTAAGTCGGAAGCGGTAAACCTTACACTGAATTTGTAATTATATATATTTGAAAGTTTCCGTTAGTAAACTCAATCAAGTAAATATTACTCTTGCCGTGAAGAATCTTCAAAATGTAGTGTCAATAACTAAACTTAAACAGCCTTAAGGGCAAAATTAAGTCCGGTTATATACCACAATCTAAAGTTTAAACAAGCTCTATTAAATTGAACAAAGCTTTATTTTGCAATTAAAAATTCGAATTTTCCAATTCTTCCAGCAGCTCTTCATTTGAAGGTTCCACTAAAATTTTACCTTTTGGAAAAACGATGGTAGGCACACTTCGCATTCCGTTGTTAACTCTTTCTACATACTCAATTGCTTCCCTATTATCGGAAATATCAATGAATTTGTAATCCACCCCTTTGGTGTCAAGAAGCATTTTAGCTCTTTTACAATCACTACACCAATTAGTTGCGTACATAATAATTTTTTCGGACATAAAAAAACATGTTAATAATTTAAAAAAAATTGCGGCTTATACTCAATAATTACTATCAACGGTATAATAATAATCTCATTATTTACAAACTTAACCTTGACAAAGAAGCTTAAAAGGAAAAAAAGTATCGTTACCAAGTTAATGTTACTTAAATCAGAAACTATGAAAAATCCATTTAAACTTAACAGTAAAAACAGAAACCGCAAACTAATTAAACATATAGGAATCGGACTTAGTTTATCTCTTACAATAGTTTTGTCAACATCTCTTTCAATTCAAACCGAAAGCTCTCAAACAAATCCCGTTTTCGATCAAGATTACCATACGACTCAAGCAAATCTAAAAAAAGAAGAAATTATCAACCAAAGCGGCTTACCTCAAACAGAAAGTAAAAATTCCACACCAATTTGTACCAGTTTTGATAAAACATTTGAAGTTACCAATAAAAATAACACCGGAAACGGCTCTTTGAGACAAGCCATTCTGAATGCCAACAATAACCCCGGATGTGATAAGATAACCTTTAATATTCAAGGTGATTTAGGACCCTATTCAATTAATATCACCGAGACCCTACCGGTTATTACTTCTCCCGTAAAAATTGATGGCACTACCCAGCCGGGGTATGTAGATAAGCCGGTAGTCGGACTCCATGGAATTAACTCCCAAAACAAAGGAAACTCAGGAGCATGTTTAGATCATTACTCCTCCATGCTTAGAACTTATGGACTTTGCATCTCAGGAACCTCTGCCATAATCAAAGGGCTTGCATTTTATGATTTTGCAAACGAATACGCCATCATACATGATACTCTAAGCGACCCAATTCATTTGGAAGACAACTACATAGGCTTGGTAGTGCCAGGTTTAATCGGCTATCTGGATAGACCTAATGAAGGAGGAGTTTGGTTGGACTGGAGTAAAAACGGAAAGATAGTCAATAATGTAATTTCCAACAATTTGAGTACCGGTTTGTTTTTAAATTCCGTAACTGGTATGGAAATTAAAGGTAACCGTGTGGGTGTTAACCCTGAAGGGGTAACCATTTCTGATTCTTCTGAATCGCAGTTTTATTACAACGGAGAACACGGAATAAAAGTTTTTGAATCAGCATATGTGAATATTGGCGGACCTAACCTGAGCGATAGGAACATTATTTCCGGAAATCAAGGAAGTGGTGTAGAGATCAAGGGTCAGACTGTTTCCAATGTAAACGTCACGAACAACCTCATAGGATTAAGTCCCGACGGATCACAGGCTTGGCCAAATTCAGCAGGTATCCTAATTATGGATCAAGTTCATTTTGGAATAAATATAGGTGGCTGTAACAGCGGAGAAGGCAACTTCATTGCCGGCAACCTTAACGGATTGTTAATTAAGGGACATAATAACAGCGTTAAAGGAAATATTTTTGATAAAGCTACTGACGAAACAACTGAAATAGCAAATACCCAAGCTTCTTTGGAAATTATCGGCAACAATAATTCTATTGGAGGTGAAGATACTTGTGCAAATTCCTTTGCCGGCAATTCTCAAGTTGAAAACACCGGATTAGAAACAAAATTCTTGGGTAACGACAACTATAACGATCCGATTACTGTAAAATTGAAACCCCTGGCAAACAATTCCTTCTCAGTGGGTGAATCAGTAACTCTTGAAGTGGATGTTCTTGATATTGATAATCGTCTAACAAAAATAGAGTACTGGATGAATTCAAATAATCAGGCAGTTAACGGAATAAAAATCGGGGAGTCTGATACCGCTCCCTACAATATTACTTATTCAGGTTTACCTGTCGGGGCCCATAACATTTATTTAAAAATCATAGATAGCGCATTGACAGAGCCGATCCAGGTTCCGGGAACAAACCTCCTGGTAAGATATAATTTTTCCAAGTGGGTTAGCGATAAAAACGGAACAACTAAACGCCCCTTTGAAATAACCTCCTTCAAAAACAATTTATTCCAGTCATATGTAAAAGATGATAACCGAATTTACACTCGCTCAACTTCTGAGAAAGATGTCTATCAAAACCCGAGTAACGGCTGGACGGAATGGACTACTTCCAAGGACCCTTACGAAACCACTTTTCTCCCGGTCAGTCTTGGTTCCTTCGGAGAAAAAATATATCACAGTCATATAGGTAGTAACAACAGAATCTACACCCGTGGTTCTACTGACGGCGTGAACTGGGGAGCCTGGATTACCGGTGCCGATCCATATGAGTATACCAACCATCCTATTACCATGACTGAATTTGACGGTAAGTTCTATCAAACACATATCGGCGGCAACAATAGAATATACACTCGAAGTTCTACAGACGGAAGTACTTGGGGTGCCTGGA
>CAYSWH010000042.1:0-12576 GCA_964434775.1 uncultured Candidatus Saccharibacteria bacterium
ACCTTAACTTAACAGCATTAGGGTTCGGGGGACATTGTCCCCCGACTCAAAAAAAAAGGATAATTTTAAGTATGCAATATAAGAGTTTTACTTTTTTATTATATGATAATGACGATGAAATAACTGAATTAAACATTTTTTTGAACAGTAATAAGATAATAAACATAGAGAAGAATCTTGTCCAGCAGGAGAATAAGTATTATTGGAATTTTTTGATAGAGTATATCAAGAGTAATAACAACAGTTCAAATTCTTTAAGAAAAAATAAAAAAGTTAAGATAGATTACAAGGAAGTATTGAGTTCAGAAGACTTTGAGATATTCAGTAAGCTCCGAGAGATACGTAAAGAGACAGCAGATAAAGAAGGTATCCCGGTTTACGGAGTTTTCAACAATGAACAGTTATCTGAGATAGTAACAAAGCGAATAACAACGAAAAGCGATTTAAAAAAAATAAACGGTGTTGGTAAACAGAAGATAAATTTAAGCGGTCCTATATTAGACTACATGAAGGGACTTAATTTATCTGATAGCAATGAAGGTAGTATATCTGATGAATCGTCAAAATAATATTTATGATAAAATATACGACATGAATAACTTATATCTTGCTTACTATAATGCATCAAAAGGTAAGAAGCATAAAAGCGATGTAATGTCTTTTGGTAATAATTTGGCGTATAATCTCCATATTATCCAAAAGTCTTTAATAAATGAAGATGTGTCGTTTGGAGGTTATCATTATTTTAAAGTATACGATCCCAAGGAACGCCTAATAAGTGCAGCCCCTTTTAGTGAACGTGTAATACATCATTCTATAATGAATGTAACTGAGAAAAGTTTTGATGATTTTCAGATTTACGACAGTTATGCTTGCAGATTAGGTAAAGGTATGCATAAAGCCGTGAAAAAATCTTTTTCTATATGTAAAAAACATACTTATTTTTTGAAACTTGATATTCGTAAATATTTCAACAGCATAGATCATAATATTTTATATAATCTTTTAGAGCGTAGGTTTAAAGACAAATCTTTGCTCAATTTATTCTGGAAATTAATAAGTTCTTATGAAGTTATACCCGGTAAAGGAATACCAATTGGTAATTTGACGAGTCAATATTTTGCGAATTATTATCTTGGTTATTTAGACAGGTTTATAAAAGATTACTTGCGAGTAAAAGATTATATAAGGTATATGGATGATTTTCTCCTTTTTGGAGAAAGTATTGGAGAAGTTCATATATTATTTGACAAGGTACGAGATTACCTTAAAGAGAAATTGTTATTATCTTTAAAGTCAGAAGTAATTAATAAAGTATCTGACGGAATTTCTTTTTTAGGTTGTAGAATTTATAGAAATAAGATACTATTATCTAAAAGGAGTAAGAAAAGGTTTAAGGAAAAGTTTGTAAAATATGAGAAGAATTACGAGAAAGGCTTTTGGAATATAGATGAGTTTATTGCTCACATTACTTCGTTAATATCTTTTACAAAGATAGCGAATTCTCGTAACCTTCGTAATTATATAAAAAGTAATTACGGGATTATTTCTATGTAGCGGTTCTAACCGTGTAAAACGGGGCGGCAGCTGGAACAACAATGCTAACAACTTGCAAGTTGGCAACCGGAACAACAACAACCCGTATAACGAGAACAACAACATAGGTTTTCGTGTCTCGTTTCCTGTTGAAGTTCAACTTTTATTGGATGATTTAAGTTGACCACGAGGTAATCCCTTCCCGTTATGGGATAAATATTATAACAGACTATCGGAAATTAGTAGGAGAATGGATTTTGTCCGAAAGTTTTCGATAGTTTAAATAAACATATAGTTTAGAGGTAAAGAGACCTTGACCTTTCCTCTTCTCCCGTGAAGATGAGACCCACGGAAGGCGAGATGTGTTTACCGACGGTTGGTGTATTATGTTGCTTTGGTGTTTAGTGTTATATTTGTTGGTGATGAGGCTGTTTTTATTGAAATAAATATTAAGGAATGTATCAATGTTTAGATTTAGGTTTTATTTTGATACTGATATAAATATGACCCATAATAATTTGGAGGATAAATGAAAAAGATAAAAGAAAAACATTTCATCGTAGAATATCTTGTTTCTGAATCAGATGATGAAGATAAGGAAATAAAAAAGCTGATTCGTGAAGTTGAGGAAGAAAAAGATATAGATTTATCGAAGTTTAAGAAGGAAAAACCTGGAAAATAGACAGAAGAGACATAAAGTGATATTTTTAAATGGAGGAACAAAAATTGAATAGAAACATATTACCCTTAATAATAATAATTCTCTTATCGGTAGTAACATTCATCATTTCTGCATGTGGTGATTACTGCTCTATCATGTACGGTTCTGACGGCTGTTTCTTCGCCGGAGTAGACTGGACTGAATCGGTATCCGAAGCGGATTGGAGCAAACGCTACGGTCATTCGTCGGTAGTGTTTGTTAATAAGATGTGGGTCTTGGGCGGTGAAGATGATGGATTATCAAATGATGTATGGTTTGCGAACTATTCCGGAACAGAATGGACACAAGCCACACCGCAAGCCGGATGGAGTGGTCGAAAGGATCATACCGCAGAAGTATTCAACGATAAACTGTGGATAATCGGCGGTAATGACGGCAACCGGTTAAACGATGTCTGGAGCAGCCTAAACGGTATAGATTGGACAGAAGCCACACCGCAAGCGGAATGGTCTGCAAGAGACGGACACACCGCAGAAGTATTCAACGATAAGCTGTGGATAATCGGCGGTAATGACGGCTCACTTAAGAATGACATCTGGTCATCGACTGACGGCATCAACTGGACGGAAGAAACAGCTTCCGCAGATTGGACTGCCCGTGAAGGACATACTTCCGTTGTATTCGATAACAAGCTATGGGTGATTGGCGGAAATGACGGCGACCCTTTAAACGATGTTTGGTATTCAAGCAACGGCACAAGCTGGACCGAAGCATCAGCATCTGCGGAATGGAACGGCAGATTTGATCATGTGTCAATCGCTTTTGGTGATTACCTAATGGTTTTTGGCGGAGATGACGGGTCAGGTAAACTAAGTGATGTCTGGTACTCTAAAGACGGTGTAAGCTGGACCAAAGCAGTTAGTTCGGCAGATTGGTCTGAAAGGTCCGGTCATGCCGGTATATCATTTGACGATAAGGTGTGGATATTCGGTGGTGATACGGGCAGCACATTAAATGACGCATGGTGGTCAATGTAAATATCAAATAATCAAATATTGGAGGTTCTGATGAAAGCTAAATCAATTCTCATAATTTCACTATCAATGTTGCTATTAACAGGATTTTTGGTGCCGATTTCAGCTCAACTTGATGTTGGTGATGTTGGTATAGTTAGCGTGGAGACGGCGGAACTGAAAGAAAGTCCGCGTAATTTCTGCGAGACTGTAAGATTCCTCGCACTTAACGATGAGGTTAACATCTGGGATTATAACGACAGCTGGTATGAGGTGGAAATTGGTGATGAAATGGGTTGGATAAAGAAAGACCTTGTAAGCAGTTATAATTCTGTATCGACAACAACAAGCGATGACCTTAATGTTGGTGATTCCGCTACAGCAGGTGCGATAGGTATTCCGGAAGGAGAAAGTGAAAAACTCTTTTCAATTTCAGACCTTGCCGGTTTCAACAAAGAGATTTACGATAATTACCTTAAGTCGCAGGGTATCTCAAATGACAGTCTAATAGAGGAAATACATACCTTAACAGATAGATATACAGTAAAGACTTATAACATATTTAAAGATTTCAGGAAAGTCGGCGAACTTGGGGAGTTTATTGCTGATGAAAGGAATGATACATTTATACAAATGGATGGCGATGGTATCGCAACCCAGAAAAGCGATATGGCAGACAGTTACTCTGAAGCTCTTGGTAGGAATGATTGGAAAGAAGAAGAGCGACATTATCTGGGATTAGCAATGGCACAAAAGTTTTTATCAGACAGGGAAATCAACTCAAATGAAGACCTGACCCGTTATGTTAATGCTGTTGGTCAAACATTGGCAATGGCTTCAGAAAAGCCGACAACATATAACGGTTATCGATTTATATTACTGAACGATGATTTGCCGTTTACATCCTCCTTACCGTCCGGGCATGTCTTTATTAGCACGGGTATGCTGAAGTCGTTGGATAGTGAAGATGAATTGGCTTCTATCCTGGCTGTTGAAATTGCTGATATTATACATGATGTTTCGTTAAAAGAGAGTGTGGAACATCGACAAGAGGCTTTTTCCGTTTTCGCAGACATGGTGAACAACAGTACAAACAAAGATGATTATTTACGAATGCTGGAAACGAATATGGGGAATCTTTCGGAAATATTCGGCGAAATCGTTTCTGATACGGTGTCATCGCTAAATGACGCTGTTAGAAAAGAACCTCACACAAGGTCTAAAGTAACGGCAGTTGTAATGCTTTATGATACGGGATATAACCCGAATGCTATTTTAGAAAACGGTTATACGAATACAGACGGTTATCCGTTTGATGATAATCGTGCTTTCGTAGGGGAATATGAGGATAACAAATCGCCGATTCAATCATTCATAGAGGAATTAGATTTGAATAATTACTCCACGAATGCCGAACGAACCGATAGATTTGTATCACATAAATCAATCTTAAATTAAGAGAGGGATTAGTTTGCGTATTAATAATAAGTTAATCATATTTTTAAGTGTAATATTTACAGTATTGATAGTATTTATTGTGAGTGTGTTATCAACCCAAGAAAATGAGGATTACAGTTTTGGTTTAAACTTTAATCAAGAAGCGTATGAAAACTTAGAGTGGGCAATCAGCCCAAAATTATTCAGGAGAGATGTCGAGCCTTTACCGGTAAAAGTAGACATGTCGGGCAGAATACCTGAAGCAGGAGATCAGGGCGAACAGAACAGCTGTGTGGGATGGGCGGTCGGTTATGCGTATCGCTCTTATCAAAAGCTGAGAGAGGATAATCGCAGATGGGATTATGAGGACGAGAGCCTTTGTTCACCTTCGTTTATCTATAATACTCTTAGCATTCTAAAGGCTGAAAAGACAGAAAGCAATATTAACGACACCGGAGCATCTGTAGAAGAGGCGATGATGCTTTTAAGAGACTACGGTTGCCTGCCTGTCTCTGTAATGCCCTATGACGAGAGCGATAACACGATACCGCCTCCTGAAGGGTACGACGACTTGAGAGAATCATTTGCTATCCCATCATATCAGCGATTGACGGAAGGATTTGGTGATTTTTCCGAGAAAGATTTATATCAGATAAAGGCGGCTCTTGCGGGTGATGAAGAAATGGAAGGTGTTCCCGTTGAGATGTCAATTCTTGTTGACCCTTTCTGGAGCAAATATATCACGGATAGGCATGAATCAAATAACAATGAAGAAGTGAGATATACATTGAACGGGATAGAGGCAGAAGGCGTTTATAGGAACTACAAGAGGAACAAAGCATATGGTCATGCGGTTCTTATAGCCGGATATGATGATGAATACATGGTTGAATATGAGGATAAAAAAAGCGGTGAGACGATAACCGAGAAGGGAGCGTTCCGTATCCTTAATTCATGGGGAAAGGAATGGTCTGATGAGGGCTATTTCTGGATGACTTATAAGGCGGCAAAGCTCAATGGAATGGAAGCATATCGTATCGGCAAGAATCCCGATTTACCCGACATCGATGCTGAATCCAGCGATGAGATAGGAGCTATCACAGTTGAACAGGCTATATCCCTAAGAGCTACCGTAGAAAAGGAACTGTTCGGGTCTACCTATCTTGTAGAGCAGAAGGTCAATTATGATGATATGAGCGGGTTCTTTACTGTTGACTATAATTTCGTAGTTGAAGACAAGTTCAAGCTATTTGTAACATTCAATGATGAATACTCCGTATATGTCGTAAACATCACACCGGACGGCAGAATACGGGATTTGTTCCCGTATCCTGATGAGGAAAACGTCAGCACATGGGTATTCTCAGGGCATGAGTATTCCTTCCCAATTCGAGACGGCGAAGTCTATACATTCAAGCCTGACGGACCTGTGGGAAGGGAGCTTTATGTAATACTAATAAGTGATCGTCAATTAACATCCTCTGATGTCATTTCTAAGAAGCGAATTACAAACATCAGCACCATTGGCACGATAGAAGGTATAAAAGAGCAAGTGTTCCCGAAAATCCAACATGACAGAAGCGTGCAGATATACCCCGTTGTATTGAATACAGATGATTGATTTTTTCTATTCCTACCAAATATATAACCCTTTCTATAATCAGACAGTTTTACTTAAAATTTATTTAATAATTACTTTATAATTAACTATAATTTTATTATAATCTATTATATACAATTATGTTAGTAAATATTCACAAATAAATTAACTTAAACAAATTGATTTTATCTATTAATAACTGTGAGGTGTTGAAATGAAGGCAATAAGAGTTATATCCATTATAATATTGTTAGTATTAATATCTGCTCCTGTATTCGCTCAGGATGACGACAGCGGAGAATACGGCAGAGACATTATCAAAACGGAAAGCGGTTCTGAGGAGTTTAAAGCTAATCGTATCGCTCTTATTGTCGGTATAAATGAATATCTTAATATAAAGGGGCTGAAATACGCTACACCTGATGCATTAGCTATGAAGGATGTGTTGGAAGAACAAGGAGCTTTTACCGTTCAATTAATGGGAGACGGAGCAAGTAACAAACCTACCAAATATAACCTGATAAGTGTGTTAAATGATATAAAATCCTTATCAGAAAGTGTTGACACAATAAAAACATTTGTCTTCTACTTTGCTGGACACGGCTTTACAATAGACGGAAAAAACTATTTGGCTCCTATGGATGTAAACCCTGATGATATACAAAATACCGGTATTAATATGAGTGAAGTTTTTGATATTGTAGAGGTGATTCAGAAAAACGCAAAAGTAATGATGTTTATAGATGCCTGCCGTAATGATCCTATAAGCCGTGGAGGAGGAACAGCCTGGGGAGATGAAAACTCAAGAGGAACTAAGGTGCTTTATTCAACATCGGAAGGAGATTACTCTTACGAATTACCCGAGCTGGAACACGGGGTATATACGCTTCACCTTACACAAGCACTGAAAGGATTAGCTGACCTTAGACCTTTCGGTAATGAGGATTCTCATGTATCTTTTGAGGAAGCCGCTAAATATGTAGCCTCTAAAATGCTTGAGTTCTCCACTGATAATCCTTATGATATATCACAAACACCAAGAGTTGAGATGATGGAAGTACTGGGAGATTTCTTCATCACAAAAGTAGATCAAACAGAGATCAGCCTTTATAATGATATTACATCCGTTGCTGAAATAACAGAGGATTCTGAATACTATAACCAAGAATACTACTCCCTTGTTGAACCAATTTACGCACAGTTAAAAGAAGATTTGGGATCAGATAGCATTACCGAAGCTATAGACTCCTGTAACTCTATTCTAACAATAATTTCACAATATGAAGACGATATGGATCTTACAAAAGATAAAGAAAAGATTAATTTACTTATTGACAGATTGGAAAAGGTTATCAATGCGAGAAAGACTATTGAGAGCGGAGATGCATATCTTTCGGATAAAGACTTTGTAAATGCAATAAAAGAATTTGTGGGAGCTCTAACGGTAGTAAGAGAAAATAATCTTGATCAGTTCATTTCTTCACAGGATTTAGCGGAGAAAGTCAGCCGTGTAAGAGTAGCAAGGAATATTCAGGAATTTATTGATGATGGTGATGAAGCTTTAAGAAACTCAGAATATGATGAAGCTGAAAAGAAATACAAAACAGCTCTAACATTACTCGGTACTAATGATATTGAAGACTTAATTCCAAAAAGGTCTGTAGAAATACGGGTGGAAAAAATTGAATATGTAATTCAGGCAAGAGATGCAGTCAATGAAGCTGAGGTCGCATTTGAAAATAGGGATTATAGAGAGGCTTACAAAAAATATGATGAAGCTATTGCAATACTTTATAACAATAGAGTTGATGAAGAAATAATCCCGAGAGAGCCATTGGAACAGAAATTAGAATACTTGAACACTATTTTGGAAATATTAGACTCCATCGACGAAGCGGACGGATATTTTGAAAACGGAGATTACCAAAAAGCAAACGAATTATACAAACAAATTATTGAACGAATTAAACAAAACAAATTGAATGACTTAATATCTATTGGAGAACTTGAAAACAAAATAAACCAGACACCACTTTATAAAAAGTTATACATAAACGCTTCAGGTGGAGGAGCGACATCTGTATCAAACTTTGGTATGCTTGTTCCATCCTGGAACTTAGGGTTTACTTATAGAATGAACAGACAACTGTCTTTCGGTATAGGAGCTAATATATTCCTTTTTGAAGGATTTATTAAATACTCATTCATCAATACAACATTCATCGACGAAATTTCAGCAGAGTTTATGGTTAAAGCAAACTTATCTTTCAATATGTCGCCTTTGATACTCGATATGGGACCTTACGGGATTGGTGCCGGTTTGTCCATAGAATATATTATGGGATTTTACGGGACATTCGGCGTTTATGCGAGTATCAGAAGTGATTTTATCTTAAATTTCGGATTAGAAGCATACCCTTATAATATACCTCTTAGTCTTGCTGTGGGTATTGTGTTTAATATATAGATTCAGATTTATAAAATTAAGAGGAGAAACATATGAATAAGTTTAGAGTTATTTTTATAATTATTTTAATGGCTTTTCTATTAACTAATTTTGGATGTGTAGAAGAAACAATCGTTAATTCAGAGATTGTTGTAAAACAAAACGGAAACCCCGTTCAAAGCATTATAGGAAACTATGACTTCGGTGTTGTCGGTATGGATGATACAACACAGGCAATATCATTTATCATAGAGAATACGGGTGATGACCCTCTTGAACTTACCGGAAACCCTATTGTGAAAATTATGGGAGATGATGCCGACCAGTTCACCATCACTCAACCTACTAAAACAGTAATTGAAAAAGGATCATCAACTGAATTCAGCGTAACATTTCACCCTACAAAAGTTAATTCTAAAATTGCTGTTGTATCTATTGATAACAACGACATTGACAATAATCCTTATCGGTTTAATCTCTATGGATCACCGGGAGAACCGGGTATCATCATAGATCAAGACGGAACGACTATCGAAAGCGAAACAGGACAATATGACTTCGGAGATATTCTTGTCGATACATCCTCATCGGCTATATTTACTATCACAAACAACGGGAATTATACAATGGAATTGACAGACGACGTTGGCATCAATGGAACTAATGCCAACCAATTCAGCCTCACACAGCCATCTAATACATCGCTTGAACCCGATGAAAATGCTACTTTCACCGTCTATTACAATCCTACTACAGGCGGTGATAAAACAGCCACCGTTACTGTTCCGAATAACAGCGTAAACATCAAGAACTATAACTTTACTATCACAGGCAGTTCCAATCCCGAAATCATGGTTAGTCATAACTCATCGGAGATTGAAAGCGGAACGGGTACATTTGATTATGGGGAAATATCCATAGGAACACCACAACAAGAAACATTCACCATAGAAAACACCGGAAACTCAGACCTGACTATTGACGGCGATATAACATCTACCGGAAACGACGCATCACTGTATGTTGTAACACAGCCTACGGAAACAACATTAGAAGCAGGAACAAGTACCACATTTACCGTAACATTCACTCCGGACAGCACGGGAAACAAAACCGCAACCATCTCCATTCCGAACAACGATGACGACGAAAGCCCTTATACTTTCGATGTTATGGGCGGAAGCAGACCGGAAATCAATGTTAAACAGGATACAACGGATTTACCAAGCGGTACGGGTGAATATGACTACGGATTTATTGCTAAGGACGATACAAACAGTATTGACTTTACCATTGAGAACAGCGGAACATCTAATCTAATCATAAGCGGGAACATATCGATTATCGGTGCTGACTCCGACCAGTTCCTCATCACACAGCCGGCATTAACCGATGTTCCTATAAGCGGAAGCACTACATTCAATGTTACATTCGCTCCTACATCCGCAGGAGACAAGACCGCCACCGTTTCCATTCCAAACGATGATACAGACGAAAACCCATACACCTTCGACATCATCGGAAAGGCGGGATACAATCTCACAGTCCAAAGCAGTACCGGCGGGTCGGTTACCGAACCTGCTTCAAGTCCTCTACTCGTTGAACAGGGGCAGGTAATCAACATAAACGGAACAGCAGACGGAGGTTACGGCTTCTTTAATTGGTCGGTGGTAAGCGGAAGCGGTGTCGCATTCGGTGATGCTGATGCTCTCGATACAACCGTAACGCTGAACAGCGACCATGCCACAATCAGGGCTAACTTCGATGTTCTGTATCAACTCAATGTAACAGCTGATCCAGAAGGAAACATCATCGAACCTGCTACAAGTCCCGTATCTGTAGTAAGGGGACTGCCTACAACCATATCGGCACAGGCTACCCTTACCTATGACTTCTATGAATGGGAAGTACAGAGCGGAACAGGCGTAACCATACAGAACCCCGAATACGGTGTTACTACCGTTACATTGATGGACGAGAACGCCACTGTTAATGCTACATTCATTGAGATTGACTACACAAAGGTTAAGTTCGTTAGGACGGATGGTAATGATAATACAGGAAACGGAACAGAGAACAACCCGTATCAGACCATTACCAAAGCGGTTCAAGTGCTTACTCCAATCGCAGGTCAAAGAGAAGTGCGTGTGGCAGGGGGAACATACAATGTTACATCGCCTATTACTATGGTGGAAGGTGTATCACTCGAAGGAGGCTACAACGCATCGAACTGGAGCGACAGGAAATACAAAACCGACGATGACAGAAACAACCCGACATATCAAACCATCGTAACATACACAGGAAGCACAAACGGTTCATCATCATCCCCAAGCAGAGCCATCTACTTCAATGGAAGCACGATAACAGATGCTACTTACATCGAAGGGCTGACTGTGAACGGAAGAGACGGCGGAAGCTATTCAAGTGCGGTCATGGCATACAACGGAGCAGACCCGACCATACGATACACCACGCTGAACGGCGGAAGCGGAACCAACTCGTATGGCTTGTTCAACTCATCATCAGCGATGACCAAAGTCTATAACAACACGATAGACGGCGGAACAGGCTCGAATAACTCTTTTGGTGTCTACAACACAAGTTCATCATCGGCAATCATCATCAACAACACAATCAATGGAGGAAGCGGTTCTAACTCTTATGGCGTCTACAACAACCAGTCATCGCCGGACATCATCAACAACACGATAGACGGCGGAAGCAATGGTGCTTATGCTGTCTACAACGGCTCGAGTTCATCACCGGTTATCAACAACAACATCATCTTTACCAATGCTACATCCAACGCTTATGGCGTCTACGAAGCATCTACATCATCCGACCCGTCCGAGCTGAAGAACAACAACATCATCGACGCACCGACGGCTCTATACTACGATGACGACAGCTCAACAGAAGAGATAACCTCAATCGCAGGTGTGAACGGGCTAAGCATCGCAAGCGGGAACATATCCGAAGGAACAAAGGCTAACCTATTTGCCGACTACGCAGACGGAGACCTGCACATAGATGAAGACGGCTCTATCGATGTGAAGAGCGGAGCGTTAGACCTGTCGGCGGATGCGGACTTCCCAAGCGACGGAACGAACAAGCTCGACAAGGACGGCAATGTCAGAACGGATCCATGGTCTATCGGAGCTTATGAAGAGGATGTGCCTAACTACTACCTCACGATACAGTCAGGTAACGGAGGGTCGGTTACGGTACCCGCTCAAAGCACAATACAGGTGGTGCACAGAACAGAGATAGACATCACAGCATCGGCAGACGCAAACTACGGCTTCGTCAACTGGACGGTGGAGAACGGAAGCGGGGTCGTCTTCGGAGACGCAACAGCATCCACAACCACAGTAATGCTCACTGACGGAGACGCAACGATAAAGGCTAACTTCGCATCATATCAGTTGACCGTGATAGCGGGAACAGGCGGGTCGATAACAGTGCCGGCAAGCAGTCCTATCGCCGTGGGACACAACCTGCCGAACACGATAACCGCATCTGCGAATGAAACGGAATACGGCTTCTATAACTGGCTGACCATATCGGGAAGCGGGGTCGTCTTCAATGATGCCAACTCATCCACAACCACAGTGAGACTGACCAACGGCGATGCCACGATAAAGGCTAACTTCCTGTCTTATCAACTGACCGTGATAGCAGGAACGGGCGGAAGTATCACCACGCCGTCAACAAGCACGGTACAAGCAGGATACAATGTGCCTATCAACATAACCGCAGACCCGGATACAGGGTATTTCTTAGAGTATTGGTCAGTGGAAAGCGGATTGGGTGTGTCCATAACAGATGAACTATCAGCAGATACCACAGTGAAACTGACCAACGGGGATGCTACGGTAAA
>CAYSWH010000043.1:0-12088 GCA_964434775.1 uncultured Candidatus Saccharibacteria bacterium
TCCGGGACCTGTTCCGCTTTTGGTTAGAACTCCGCCGGTCTCGGCGGCTTGGGCTTGATCACTTTTCTCTTGATTTTGATTAAGTAGATATGCCGAACCGATTACCAGAGTTGCTGAGCTAATCATGATAAAAAATGAAAGGGCGATCTTTTTCTTGCTAAAAAAATACCTTAGATAGAAACTACTACTGGAACTACTTTTCTGATGTCTTTGTCTAAGACGCTTTAGCCTTTTTTTAAAGTTATCTTTAGAAAACATATTTTTGTTTTTGTTTTTTAACTAAGAAACTCTTAGCAATTTAATCTAATTTATGTTTTATAATTATATTATGTATCAGAAAAGTAATAATGGCAAATTAATATTTCTTAACTCAGCAGCCATATTTAATATTTACTAAGCTTATAAAGATGGCTTAAGAAAGGAATAATAAGATATATTGTTTAGAGAAAATTACCGAATAACGATATGCAAAATATTCTTAATTCTTACTCGACATTAATATTTATAAATCCTCCAGGCCTTTTATTTATCAATATTTATAGACAAACAAAAAAAATATTTGACCAAGCAAAAAAATGATAGTATACTAGTGACTGCTTATAAAAAAATAAAAATAATAATAAAAAGCAAATATGTCAGAATTAGAAAACAAGCCACAACCTCAAAAAGGTCAGTTACCTGCTCAGCCGAATAACGGACATAACTCTGAGAGGTCTTTTGTAAACAAACTAAGTGAATCTCACCCCACTGCCGAAAAAGGCATTGAAAAAGCAGATTCTTTAGAAGCTAAAGTCATGTATTATGAAGCCAGAAAGGCATATGATAACGATGACATAAGTGATTCTCTAGCTATTCTTAGGAAGATAATTAGCCTTTTCCCTGATTTTTCTCCTTCATATTACTTATTAGCCAGAATCTACCAGAACAAGTTTTTTGAACCGCAACAGGCTTTTGAATATTATCAAAAATGCTTAAAGTACACACCCGAGTTCGCTGATTTTTATTTGGATTACGGCTACTTCCTCTATTACATTGATAGATATGAAGATGCTAAAAAGATGCTTACTATCGGTCTTTCCAAATTAGGAATGAACAGACTTGTTACTTACGAAACCCTTGCCAGAATCGCCGAGTTGGAGCAAAACTTTGACAAAGCAGTGGAATATTATGAGAAGACTTTGTTTAACCTATGTACTAACTTGGACGGTTTTTCAGTAGAATCTCTTGCCAAAGAAATTGAGAGGTGTAGAGAAAAGAAGATCTATCTTGGTTTGGAAGAAGATCTCGACGAAGAATAGTAATCCTTAGATCTAAAATTGCCGCCCTCGAGGCGGTTTTTTTTGTAAAGTTTAATACCTTGAGAAATAATTTTTATTGCTCTTCAAATATAATTACTTCCTTCACTTATATAGTCGATCCGAACATAACCTATACAGACTTGTCACGGTGAACTTGTTTCGACATCTTTTCGAATAGATCCTGAAATAAATTCAGGATGATAGGTTGCAAATTCAGGATGACCAATTGGCAATTGACCGAGTGAAATTTGGAAATGTCTAGTTTTAATAGGGGATGGCTAGAGTTAATAGTATTACTCAAAAGTAAGAAAAAGCCTGAAACAACCGATGTTTTCTTCACTCAGTAATTATGAAAAACTTTTATTTAATCGCATAACCACCGCCTAATATTGCTGCCTGAGTCTCTGCGAGAAAAAATCTTCGTGGAAAGACAGATATTTACTCAACCGTAGTTGTTGAAGTAGAAGGAGCCAAAGAATTAATTTGTAAGGTGATGTCGGGATTATTTTGATCTATCTCCAAGAAATAAACAATCTTGCGATGCTCAAAGACAATCAATTCTCTAGGTCCGCTGGCAAAATTTTGCCTTACTTTGTAAACCTCGCCCAAAGTGCTTTGAGTGGCCGGCGACAGAAAAACTACCTCGTAAGCATCTATCTTTTCCTTGTTTTCAAGCATTAGGTCTTGGTCCTCTTGCAAAGTTTCATTCAAGTCATCAGTCTGATTGACCCTTTCGTGACAGGAAATGTAATTTGTCCCACTCATACTTTGAGTCGAATCTTTACCGACTTCTTTTAATTGGATGTTTTCTATCCTTTGCCAATATCTGGAAGAATATATGTTAGATGAGGTAACAGCATCCAAAGATTTCTTATTGTATTTAATTGCCAAATTACATTCATCCAGGACTAATACATCATTGTTTTCATCAGGAACTAAGGGTTTTGGTTCGTATTTTTCGACATTGTTCAAAAGACCGTTTTCGATATCATCGTTAGTTAATTGTCTAGTATCTTCCGGCTCAACCTGAGAAAGTCTAATTAAGTTGGAAGGTTTATATTGCTCCGGAGCTACAATTTCCGCTGCTGCAGCAGACATACCGGTAAATATCGTAACTATAAATGCAGCGGCCACTATAGAGGCATTTTTGAATAAAAGAATAGCCAAATCTGAATTAACAGAGTGGAACATTCCTTCTAAACCGGATTTTTTTTGCCTCTTTCTAACATATTTTTTAAAAGCTGAGTTTTTGGAAGCCCGATATTGATTATCCTTTTCAAACCAAGGAGTTAAGTTTTCTTCCAGTTCAAAAGGATTGAGATAATTCATATTCGGGTATTAAAAATTATTCTAACCATAAATCTTTACATTTTTGTCTTACTTTATCAAGACTGCGAGAGAGTCGCTTACGAACATTGTCAGGTTTTAACCCGACATCTTCGGCTACTTCGTAAGATTTTTTGTCCATTACCAAGGAGTTATAGACAATCTGATAATCAGTATCTTTCAAATAGTGACGAATACAGTCCATCAAAGCTTGAATTTTTTGCTGATAAGCTTCGGATCTATATTGATCCAAAGACAGGTCCACAGTATCAGTTTCGTCAGAAACCCCTACTGACATCGGAGTTTTAGCCCTATATTTAAGGAAATAGCTTAACTGGTTGTTGGCTATTCTCCACAGATAAGCATGAGGGTTTTGTATTTCCTCTCTGCGATTGTCCAAAACATCCAAATACTTTTCCATAACTATACTGGTTAAGTCTTCCGCGTCAGTTCGCGATTCGACCCTTCTGTAGAAGTAACCAAAAACCTTGGGATAGTACTCGCTCCAAAGCTTTTCCAGCTCTTTTATATTCATCTTTTACTAAAGTAGATTTACCTAAACACCATTTTTGTGACATTCTCCTTTTGCCTGAGTTTTGGTAACCATATTCTATAATATTTTCGAAAAGATTACAAGGCCGTTACATTTTTAGCTGCAAATTGACAAACTGGGAAAAAATTGACCTATAATCATAATATGAGAATCGCCATAGTCCAGTTTCCGGGAAACAATTGTGAATTGGAATCCATTTACGCAATTCAAGAGACCGGAATGAAACCCGAAGAGTTCTTGTGGAATAGGGATCATCAAGATTTGGAATTATTTGACGGTTACTTTATTATCGGAGGTTTTAGCTACGAGGACCGGTCAAGATCGGGCGTGATCGCCGCCATGGACCCCTTGATGAATCAGATCAAAAACCAATCCGAGAAAGGTAAACCGGTACTAGGAGTCTGTAACGGAGCTCAAATTCTAGTTGAATCCGGTTTAGTTCCGGGTTTGAAAAAATATCAAACGGGAGCGGCTCTGGCCGTTAATAAAAGAGTTAAAAGTGAGGAAATCTTGGGAACCGGTTTTTTGAATATTTGGAACAAAGTCACTAAATTTTCCGGAGCAAAAAATGCATTTACCGATTTAATGAAAGAAAATGAAATCCTGGATTTACCCATAGCCCACGGCGAAGGACGATTTATCATACCTTCAGAAATTGCTGAAAGAATGAAGAGCCGGGGTCAATACCTCCTACATTACTGCGATGAAAGGGGCAAGATTGATAACAATTATCCGGTTAATCCTAACGGATCTCAAGAAAACTTGGCAGCTATCGGCAATCCAAGCGGAAACGTGATGGCTATCATGCCTCACCCTGAAAGAACAGCTCAAGGTCAAGTGATTTTTCAATCCATGAAGAACTACTTGCAGGAGAAGAAAACCTTTAATTTTACCGATATTACTGTTTCAAAACCTGTATTTAGAATTGAGACCTATCAAAAGCAACCAAATTCTCAAGAATTGATAGTCAATCTGATAATTACGGATAACGAAGCAGTTACTGTAGAAAACACCATACAATTAAATGATATTCAAGCAATAATTAATAAATACACCTACTGGGAAATTGTCTTGCAAGAGGGTGCGAATCAAAATGAAATTCTGCAAAAAATAATTTCTTCCGGAGAATTGTTTAATTCCAACAAAGAAAAACTTGTAGATAAGGGTCAAATACACTCAAAAAAGACAATTAAATATCTGGTTAAGCACAAAGAAGACTTTGCCGGACAAGCCAAAAAACAAATCTTGGAAAGAAATTTTCACATCTCAGGTATTAGCCACCTCTCTAAAGGACAACTCTGGGAAATTACTGCGGATAAAAACCTTGAAGAAATAGGTCGGCAAGTTTTGGATACTCGAATTCTTTTCAATCAATTTTCTCAGGACTGCTTCTTATTTAATTAGACTCTCTATGCAAACTACTGATTATAAAGAATTTATCAAACAAAACCTCGATTATACACTAGAGGAAACCAATTTTGATTTTGGCACAAAGAAACAAGGTAAGGTTAGAGACGGTTATTTTGTAGATGATAAGGTATATTTTGTATCTACGGACAGACAAAGTGCCTTTGATAGGATTTTGGCCGGTATCCCGTTCAAGGGTCAAGTGCTTAACCAAACAAGTAGTTGGTGGTTTCAAAAAACAAAAGAAATCACCCCTAATCATTTCCTGGAGTCTCCTGATCCCAATGTTAGCCTCTGCAATAAGCACCAAATTTTTCCGGTTGAAGTAGTTATCAGGGATTACCTCACCGGAACTACCGGCACTTCCATCTGGCAGAATTATCAAAAAGGGGTTCGAAATTACTGTGGCAGCCAACTTCCTGAAGGACTAACCAAAAACCAAAAACTCCCTCAAACTATTATTACCCCGACTACCAAATCTGATATTCACGACGAGCTTATTTCCCGTGAGGAAATTGTGACCAAAGGTTTGGCTACTCAAAAAGAATGGGATTATATTTCCCGAAAAGCCTTGGAAATATTTGACTTTGCTCAAAGAGAAGTGGATAAAAGGGGTCTCATTCTGGTAGATACTAAATTGGAGTTTGCCAAAGACGAACAAGGAAATATATTCTTGGCTGACGAGATTTTTACCCCGGATTCCAGCCGTTTTTGGTTGAAAGAGAGTTATCAAGAAAGGATTTCCAAAGGACAAGAGCCGGAAAATATCGATAAAGAATTTCTCAGACTTTGGTTTGTAGAAAACTGTGATCCTTACAACGATAAAGACTTACCCCCTGCCCCAAACGAACTAATCACCGAGCTTTCTTTGCGTTATATCAGACTCTATGAAATGATTACCGGCAATATATTTGACTTTCCGGATACCGGTTCATCTCTTACTCAAAGAATTCAAGATAATTTGCAGTTTAAATAAATCTTCAATATGCCTTTTACCCTTCTCAACCTTTCTCCTCTGGACGGACGTTACCAAAGCCAAACTAAACCGCTGCAAGATTATTTTTCTGAATATGGTTTGATTAAATATAGGTTGTGCATTGAAGTCGAATATTACATATCTCTAAATGAAGTACTCAATTTCACTACCAACCTCGATGAACAAAATCAAAAGCTAATCCGGGATTTGTACTTGGAGTTTGATGTTAATGAGGCTTACAAAATCAAGGAAATAGAAAAAATTACTAATCACGATGTCAAAGCGGTAGAGTATTATCTTAAAGAAAAAATTCAACAAATTGACCAAGATTTGCCACTGGAATTTATTCACTTTGGACTAACTTCTGAAGATATTAATAATTTGGCCTTTAGCTTGATGTGGAAAGATGCTCTGGAAAAGGTTTATTTGCATGAATTGCAGGCAATTCTAAAAAGTCTCAAAGAAACCGCTCTTCATTTCCAAGCCGAACCAATGCTTTCTCTAACTCACGGACAAGCGGCTACTCCTACTACTTTTGGTAAAGAGATGGCCGTTTTTTACTACCGACTAAACCGGGAAATACAAAAACTCCAAAAAATTAAATATTACGGTAAATTCGGCGGAGCCACCGGCAACTTAGCCGCTCACCAAATATCTTACGGAGAAACTGACTGGCTAGGATTTGCTCAAAAGTTTGTGGAGTCCCTAAATCTGGAATACATACCCTTCACTACTCAAATTGTCCCGGCAGACACTTTGTTGGAAGGATACCAAGCCGTGCAAAGAGTTAATTTGATACTTCTGGACCTGGTCAAAGATCTTTGGCTCTATATTTCCAGAGGCATTCTTAGTCAAAAGAAAATTGAAGGAGAAATCGGCTCCTCCACCATGCCTCATAAGATAAACCCAATCAATTTTGAAAATGCAGAAGGTAATCTCAACCTCTCCAATTCAGTTTTTTCTTCTCTAATTCAGAATCTACCGATCAGTCGTATGCAAAGAGACCTTAGCGGAAGCACTCTGATTCGCAACCAAGGTGTGGCCTTAGGACACTCTTTCTTGGCACTCAAAAATATCCAAAAAGGTCTTGGTAGAATAACGGTCAACTCACAAAAAATGCAGACCGAACTCCAAGAAAATCCGGAAATCCTAGCCGAAGCAGTCCAAACTATACTGCGAAAAAATAATTATCCTAATGCTTACGAAAAGCTCAAAGAGTTAACTAGAGGAACGAGATTATCACAAGGAGATATCCAAAAATTTGTCCAAGATTTGGAAATAAACGAGCAAGACAAGCAAACACTCTTAGGACTTACTCCGGAAAAATACATTGGCTACAGTCAACGTTTGGTAGAAAAATATCTCCGATAATAATAGGAGTTACCTCAAAGAACAATAGTCCTTCCTCATATATTGAAACTTTCGTCATACTATTATCCTAAATTAACTTTCATCCTGTACTTTACTCTACCCTACCACTTTAAAGTATAATCTCCTTATCCTGAATTTGGTTCAGACCCATTAATATAAAATACAGTTATTCACTTTCTTGGAAAGATCTAAATAATTTAGTCAATCTAAAACCGTTATTCGTCGTCTCAAAACAACAAGTGCCTGTTATTTCTTAACATTAAGACAATCTTTATAATTTACATTTGCTTTTAAGCAAGAATATAAACAATAAATATACTACATATTTACATTTTCAATTATGAATTAATTAATTATACTCAATTTAACGAGTTTTATGACTACAAAATCCGAGCCCCGGAAAAATTATTATATTTTCACAATCAAAATAGCCCTGAAGTATATCAACCAGTTTCCTATGTACTGGTTTTGGTTTGGTGTAAGAATTATCTACATTGCTATTGAAGTTGCTTTGCCGATAATTTTTGGTATTATCATTAACGAATTGGTTACCTCCAATAACGATCTGAGTACAGTCGGGTTCTGGATTATGGCCTACATAGTTTTACAGATAATCGGGCCTTTTATCGAAGTAAGTAGCGGGAACACGGCTTGGGTTTATGGGGCAAAATGTGCCGGACGCTTGCGTGAAGATACAATATATTTACTCAAATACGCCGGTCTAAACTATTGGCAAGATAAGAGTCGAGGCGAAGTAATGAAGGTAATCGACAAGTCATATGATCTGTTTTACCAACTTACCGCTTTGGTAAGTCACCAATACCTGTGGATGGTTGGACGGATAATCGGAATCTTTATCGCATCAACATTTATTGATCCGGTAATCTTACTAATCTACCTTGTGGATGCAATTTTCTTTTTTCTAAATCTGTACATACTTTTACCCAAAGAAAAAAAAGCGGATTTGGCTGTAAATCACCAGTCCGAGAGCCTGAACGGAAAGATTTATCAGTTTTTACAGAACTTTCGGACAATCGTATATCTTAATCTCTTTGCCAGACAAGATAAGGCGATTAAAGAAGAAGAAAAAGAACTCATGGGGAAGATAACCAAAAGAGAACGTTTGGAATTTCATAAATGGCTAAATAACAATGAATTGCACAACCTAACAACTGTGGCAATTTTTCTTTACGCCTTGTGGCAAATCCAAAACGGGCAATTTGATATCGGAATGCTGACCACAGTTATATTATTTGCCAACACCTTTTCCTCGGAGCTTGGAAATTTAGTTTGGAGAACTAACGAATTTGTGCAATTCAGCAATGCCATGCAAAGGTATGACGAAACTTTTGGGTCAATCATTGCCGATCCTGAAAGCCTCAAACCTACCGAGGGCGTCCAATTTCAAAACTTGTCATTAGAAAACGTTTCCTTGGAAAGAGACGAACGGGAAACTTTACGTAATGTCAATTTTAATCTAAAGAAAGGAGAGAAACTTGCTCTGGTAGGATACACCGGGAGCGGAAAATCAACTTTGTTGGATATCACTCTCAAAGTAATTACGGACTATGACGGGCAAGTAAAGATCAACCAACGAGATTATCATGACCTAAAAGTGGCTGATGTTATGAATATTTTTAGTATCGTTCCCCAGGAAGTACAATTATTCAAAGATACAATTCGGGGTAACATTCTAGCCAGTAATTCCAAGTTTTCAGGAGATTTGGATAGGATCGTAGATATCTCCGGCCTGTCTGACTTGATCGCAAAATTACCGGACGGTTTGGATACGGTAATCCAAGAAAGTTCTACTAATTTTTCCGGAGGCGAACGTCAAAGAATCGGCATTGCCAGAGCCCTGGTACAAGAGCAGCCGGTGCTTGTACTCGATGAAGCCACAGCCAGTCTGGATCCCAAAACAGAAAGAGAAGTGGTTACTAATATTATTAAAAATTACCCGGATTTGACGATTATTTACGTAACCCATAAGTATTCACTTCTAAATTACTTTGATCAAATTCTAGTATTAGATAGCGGACGAATCGTCGAGCAAGGAAGCTTTGAGAAGCTTTTGGCCGGCGGAGGTCTCTTCAAAGATTTGCACGAAGCAAGCCAGGGGTAGGAACAAATACAAAATGAGCTTCATTGGACATTCCTCCGAGCGGGGAAAATGTTTATTATTATCAAGGACATGTTCTTAAAACTTAGCTTACTTAATAAAGACTAATTTTTTGGCATATGATTACTTTTTGTTACTACTTTACAGACATTTCTATGGCTCTGTTACCTGAGAAGAAACTTATCGATCTCCTACAAGATGCAGAGTTGCCAAGTGGAGAGTGTCAGGAATTTTTTAATAGTGTTTTTAGAACATCTCTTGATTTCAAGAATTCTTCCAAACTTCGTAATCGGATCTTGATGCATAAGATATCTTCACTTGCATAAAATATTTCTATAATCTTGACTCTAGACAAGGAATTGAATGTGTTTTATAAAACAGACGACAATCCGGGTGTTATGTGAAATAAAAATTAGTTTTCTAACCTAGAAATCAACATGAATGAAAATTTAGAAATAATGGTAGAAAAATTAAAAAAAATTCCTAATTGCGAAGGAATAATTTATTCTGGCAGTAGACTCGAAGGGGATTTTATTGAATCTAGTGATTATGATTTCACTGTTTTAATAAACAAAGGAAAATCGTATTATAGAATTTTTACCTACTAAAATTTTGTTATCGATATTTGCTGTGCAACAGAAAAAGTAATAGAGCAACAAGATTTATCTAATACAAAAATTTCTAATCCAGAACTTGGAATTATAGCAAATGGAGTAATTCTTTTTGATAAAAATGGAAAAATGCTTGATATTCAAAAAAAGGCAAAAAAGATTTGGAAAATTGGTCCTAAAAAAAATACTCAACAAGATTTACAGGAAATGACTCATTTACTAAGTATTTTTCTTCACAAGATTTCAAAAAAAGACGCTGAATTTGCATATACTTTTTCTTCCGATGTAATAAATAAAACAGTAAAAATATTCTTTCAACTTCACAGAGTTTGGCAGCCTAAACCTTTTGATATTGAAGATTCAATAAAAGAGATTGACGAGATTTTTTTTAATTTTTATAAAAAAGTAAATAATTCTACTAGCACTGAGAAAATCAATCTTATAAAAGAAATGATCGTATATTTAATAGATAAATTTTCATTAAAGGAATCATTTGATTATTATTGTGTTAAATCCGAAAACTAATTTTTTTATATCACATAACAAAGGATATGAGGTTCAGAAAATTTCACTCAAAGGATTTCAAGCGGATTGTGAAAAATTCTTCTCCCAAATTTACAAAAATTCAAAATTGATATTCAAAAGTATTTTATGTAAACTTCTCATATCCTTAAACGTTGTACGCAATAATTTTTTTGCTTGTTTTCTTTTTATTGAAATATGAAAAATTATATAAATAATACTTTAGAACAATTAGAAAATGATTACTGGAAAGATTATAACTTTGAAACCAATTTAATTAAAAATTGTCATGAATATAGAAAAATAAAATTAAAAGATTTAACTGTTGAGCAAATTAGACTTTTAATTGGTCAAAATATTGGATTAAAATATTTGATACCTATAGCATTAGATTTTTTAGATAATAATATCTTATGCGAAGGTGATTTATATGAAGGTGGCTTACTATCAAATATATTAAAAGTAGAGAATGAATACTGGCTTAGCAATTATAAATCTTATAAAATATTGATAAATCTATTTGAAAAAAATATTGACTATATAAATAATTTTGATACAATAAAATCTATTAAAGAGGAATTGTTTCAGAGTTATAATGAATTGAAAGAAATTAAAAAAAAGGTTAGAAAACAAGCTAAAAAATGACTGCGTACAACACAGTTTACCCGGTTTCTCTCCTTTTAGTCGCTTCACCCAAATTGCTCCCGTTGTTCGCAACATCTCATATCCTTAAAAGTTAGCCAATATGCAAAAAAATGACAATGAAATCAAGACAAGAAATTCCACAGTGGACTTGGTATAACGGACAATTTCTTCTCGATTTTGACGATCAACTAAAGAAAAATCCTAACCTGACAATTTCCCAATTCTTTCAAAATTTCCTGACAAGTCAAGGGCTTCAAGACCTAAATGTTTATCATACCAAAAATCAAGGGACTGTTATTCTTCTTATGTATGGACTTTTGGTCATACCGAGAGAAATTTGGGAAAGGGACAATACAAATTTTGAATTCAAGACCAGAACTAAATTTTCCCTTAATCAACTGCCTGATAGCAACCTTGAAACGTTGGACTTCCTAAGACTGTTGAGAAACTCTTTAGCACACGCCAACTTTGCTATTGACACACAAAACGCAAGATTAAAATTTTGGAATTTTCAACGAAATGGGACAAAGAATTTTGAGGTAGAAATTAATTATGGCGACTTGGGAGAATTTCTTACTGAAGTAGGAACATACTTAAATGAAAAATAAAGCATGATTGTCCAACATAGACTAACAAATCTATTGAGCCAAATGATAGATTGTTTTTAATTCTTCTTGGAAGAAAAGAACCGAAAGGAATTAGTGCATCTGTTTATGCTGCTTCCGATGTATATCAAGATGACCATTGGAGTGGTGAGCCTGATAAATAAGGAAATTACGTAAGATTTGAATATGATGTTTTGCTAAATCCTGAGAGAGAAGATATTCTAAAAATGGTTTATCTAAAAGCAAACCAGAAGTTAGCAGAGCAACACTGGTCGACTCAAAATTCTTGACAATGGGTGAGTCCTTAAACTTGATTTTTTTATGAAAACCTCTACAGCTGATTACAACGAATTTTATGATCCACGCCTGGTTGAAGTCTACGACACTGTATGTGCTCTAGGCGACGACAAAAAGTTCTTTTTAGATGTGATTCAAGGTTTAAACATAAACAAAATCATTGACTTGGGTTGTGGCACGGGTTTGCTCACGTGTGAGCTGTCAAAATTGGGCTATCAGGTGATTGGCGTGGAACCCTCAGAGCAGATGCTCCAGCAAGCTCGCCAAAGTTCGTGCGGTCAAGATGTGGAATGGATTCAAGGAGATGGCCTGTCTTTGGAAAAACACGAGACCGACTTGGTAATCATGACTAGTCATG
>CAYSWH010000044.1:0-12066 GCA_964434775.1 uncultured Candidatus Saccharibacteria bacterium
CCATTACCAACAGACCTCCTACTGCAAATGATGATGCGGACTCTACCAATATCTCCACTCCGACCGTCACCAACGTTCTCTCTAACGATACAGATCCGGACAATAATCTGGATCCCACAAGCGTAACTATTACAACTCAACCGAACGACGGAGACGTAAATGTAGATCCGACTACCGGTCAAATTACCTACACTCCCACTACAACTACTTTCTATCCTGAAGATAACACCTATAGGGTATGTGATACCGGTAATCCCGTCCTTTGCGATGAGGCGGAGGTAGTTATTACCATTAACGAAAATAATCCGGTAGCCAATGACGATCAAGAATCTACCTACATCGGTCAAACTATAGTTGTTGACGTACTCAGTAACGATACCGACCCTGATGATAATCTGGATCCAAGCAGCTTGAATATTCTAACTGATCCTCAATACGGCACGGCAACTGTTATTGAAACTTCTCCAGGAGTCTTTGAGATAGAATACAATTCAACTATTCAAGATTACTTCTCAAGTGATTCCTTTACATATGAAATCTGTGACCAAACAAGTCTTTGTGATAGTGCCGTAGTAGATATTACTATCCTGGACGGGCCTCCGGTAGCCGAGGATGATGCAGGAGAAACCAAGATCGGAGAGTCCGTTACTATTGACGTACTCAGTAACGATACCGACCCTGATGATAATCTGGATACTTCCAGTATAACAATTTTGACTGATCCTACTAACGGAACTGTACAACTGACCCCGGAGAACACCTTCCTGTATACTCCCAAAGATTCCAATATGCACGATCCTGATATTTTTACATATCAAATTTGTGACTTAACAGGTCTCTGTGACGAAGCTTTAGTTACCGTTAATTTTTATGAACCTCCGGTAGTTCCTGAAGACGATAACAATAATTTAATCGAAGATTTAAGTGAAGAGATAAAAGATGTCTCTGAAAACTTGATTCCCGTTCTCCCCAGAACCGGTGGCCTGGTCTTACCTCCGCTAATCTTGTTTTCTGTTGTTAGTGCCTTGCTGGGAATCTTTTATACATACTTAAACAAAGGACAGAAATTGCAACAAAAAATCGAAAAAAACATGGAAAATTCTTGGAAGAGTTTTAAGGAAAAAGAAAAATTAAGACAGAAAAAAGACATTGACAAAGAAACAAATTCGGAAGATAGGCCGATACCTAAAAATCGGCAAGAAAAAAAGAAAGTTGTAAAAAAAATAATGAGTTCTCAAGAAGAAAAACCAAGACCTCTGGGCATGAGAAGAAAAAAGAAGATTGTAAGCAAGAGGACAGGATCGGGATTTGATAGGTTAAGGAAGTATAAGGGAAGGTAGGTTGATTCTTTGTTTGTTGTGTTGGGATTAAAATGAGTCTCTTAGCCAGGAATCAATCGAACCTGCTCCCATACCTACTACTATCTGATCTTCTTTTATGTGATCAGTGATTTTTTTCCTTAAATCTTTATTAAGCTGAGCAACCTCAATTTTGGTGGAACTTTTTACATTACTAATTAGCTCGTGAGGTTCAATGATCGGTAAATCGCTTTTTTCTCTGGTTAAATATGTGGGTAACCAGTATACTTTTTTAGCCTTTTCAAAGCAATATGCATACTGATTCATGATACTGTACTGTCTAATATTTTGATGCGGCTGATAAACAACAATGACATCTTTATTTATCTCACATGCAGATTGTAGAGTGGCGTGGATCTCTGATGGGTGGTGTGCATAGTCTGTGTATAAGTTATCCACAAGCTTCTCCATTCTTCTTTGAGTACCGGGAAAACAATTTATGCCGTCTATTATTCTTTTAGTGTTCTGAGCGTTTGGAGGGTTGCCTTGATCCTTAAGTACATTCAAAAGTGTTTGATAGGCTAGCTCAGCATTTTGACGAAAGTGATTTCCGTTGAGAGATAATTTTTCCTGAAAAGTCGATTTCTTAGAATTATTAGTTTTTACAAAATTAACAAACTTTTTGGAGTTAGTTTTTAAATTCAACTTACCAAGATCGCTAGGCCAGGAAATTACCGTGTAACTCTGCTCAATAAATTGCTTGAATGCCTGATCGTAATCTTCTTGAGATTTATAAATGTCAGGGTGGTCAAAATCCAAACTGGTAATCACAGAAAGGTGGGGGTTAAAATGAAGAAAATTTCGATCAAATTCATCAGCTTCAAAAACAAAGTATTTACTCTGAGGGTTATGTTTTGCAGAGGGCCCAAAACTTATATTAGTACCAATTAAATAGCTAACCGGTAAATTTAGCTGTTGAAAAAGCCAAGTAATCATGGCGGTTGTAGTAGTTTTTCCGTGGGTTCCGGCCACGGCAATTGCTTTAAGGTTATTCTTCTTGATAATATAGTTTGCAAGTTCGTCTCGTTTACTGGTTTTGATTCCGTTTTTTTTGGCAAAAACTAATTCCAAGTGATCAGCGGGAAGGCCCGCGGTGTAAACTAGCCAATCTACAGGATTATTTTGATGGACAAAAGTTAAATTTTTACCTGATTGGTCGAAAGACACCCTTATCCCTCTTTTTTCAATTTCAGTTGTGTTCAAACCTGGTTGACTATCCGAACCGCTGACATCAAAGCCGCTATCCAGTGCTAGTTGAGACAGTGGTGCCAGTCCGCTGCCTCCAATTCCGGAAAAATAAATATGCATATCCAAATTCTGGAAAAGATTTGGTAATTTTTTGATTTAGGTCAAGACCGAATAGCTTAAAAATGAGCTTTTAAGGTTAGCATATTAAACCCAACCTCTTAATTCCATTGCTTCGGCTACTCTTTTGAGGGCAAGGATGTAGGCGGCCTCCCTGAGATTAGTTTTGTATTCCAAAGAATTCTTCCAAACACTTTCAAAAGAAATGACCATAATTTCTTCCAGTTTTTGATTAACCTCTTTTTCTTTCCAGTAATAATTTGTAGCATTCTGAACCTGTTCAAAATAACTAACTGTTACTCCGCCGGCATTGGCTAAAACATCGGGAAGAACTATTTTCTCTTCTTTGTCTAATATCTCTTGAGCATCGGGAGTTATCGGGCCATTGGCTAATTCTAAAAGAAGTTTGGCTTGTATATTAATAGCATTCATTTGGTGAATGGAATTTTCCAAAGCGGCTAATACCAAGACATCTACTTTGAGAGTGAGAATATCCTTGGATTCAATATCATCTTCAGATTCGGGAAAAGTATCAACTCTACCAACGTCGTCTTTGTGTTTAATCAATTCAGGTATATTCAACCCTCTGGCGCTAAATGCCATACCCTTACTGTCACTAACGGCTACCACTTTGAATCCGGCCTCATAAGCCAAAGAAGCAAAAACGGAGCCGGCATTACCGAAACCCTGGACAGCAATAGAAAGCTCTTTGCCGAAATTCAATTTTTTCAATGCTTCTTGAAAGACAAAAAACCCTCCTTGAGCAGTGGCGTTATTCCGTCCCAAAGAACCGCCGTTGCTGAGAGGTTTACCTGTAATAACTCCTCCGGCATATTTTGATCCGTTCAACTTTTCGTATTCATCCATCATCCAGGACATTATTTGGCTATTGGTGTAAACATCGGGAGCAGGGACGTCCAATTCAGGACCGATGTCTTTATGAATTTTTTGGATGTAACCTCTAGACAGTCTTTCAATTTCCCCGGTCGAAAGTTTTTTCGGGTCAACTATGACTCCTCCTTTGGCACCTCCAAGAGGAATGCCCACAACTGCACATTTCCAGGTCATCCACATAGACAAGGCCTTAACTTCTTCTTCGGTCACTTGAGGGTGGAACCTAATACCGCCTTTGTATGGACCTCGGGCGTTGTTGTGTTGGGACCTAAACCCTTCATAAACAGTTATCTTGTCTTGATCATCTTTGACTGGAATAAAAACTTTAACAACCTTTTGGGGTTTTTCCAATAAGCTGACAATATTACTATCCAGATTAATTTTTTTTGCAGCTTCCTTTAATTGTAAAACAGCGTTTTGATAAGGGTTTAGATTTTGCTCGGGTTTAGCCATAACATTATTGAGTAAAAACTAATAATTTTGGGAGTTTATCCAAATTTTCACTACCCTGTCAAGAAATTTTCTTTATTTCAATAAAGAGAGTAGCTCATTTTACTTAAGTAATAAGATATCTAAGGTTCAATATTATTTGTCTTATCTAAGACTTAATTCAAAAGTTATGAAATTTGGATTGCAATTATTCTTAGTTATATTAATAAAAATTTCAGCAAGTAGAGCAACATCAAAAAAACTTGACTCCATTGGCAATTTTTGAATTAGATATTGAGCTTATAAAAGTGTTAAGCTAAACTAATTTTTACAAATAAGAACGAATTTTTTTTGCTATTTCTTCGTATTCCTGTTGACCAAAACTTTTTCTTGGAACGATAAAGCCATTTTCTTCTTTAATTGGGATTAGGTGGTAATGAAAATGCGGAACTTCCAGACCTTCAATGAGTGTACCTATTCTTTCGGTTTTGGTGGCTTTTTGAATAGCCGGGGCAATTTTTTTGGCGGTCTGAAAAACAGCCGAGTAATATGGTTCCGGTACATCAACAAAATAATCTACTTCTATCTTGGAAACTACCAGAGTATGACCTAAGTGAAATGGTTTTATATCCAAAAAAGAGTAGGTGTAGTCATCTTCGTAAATTTTATAGGAAGGAATTTCTCCGTTAATTATTTTTGTAAAGATTGTAGACATAAGTATGTTTATTAAAAGAAGTGTGGAAAAATATAATTCGTAAATGCAAGTAATGTCAATAATCTTTTGAAATTGACTATTTTTGTAAAAAAGAAAACAAATTTTGATATGATCTCAAAAAGAGCCAAAAACTTATCACCCTCTCCTACTTTGTCACTCAATTCTAAAGTAAAGGAGCTAAAAGCTCAAGGAGAAAAAGTAATAAATTTGACTGTTGGTGAACCGGATTTGGACACTCCGGAAAACATCAAAAAAGCCGGAATTCAAGCAATTAGAGAAGGTTTTTCCAAATATGCCCCTCCTGCCGGTTTACCGGAACTAAGAGAAGCGATAGTCGATAAATTTTTCAGAGATAACTCAATTAATTATTCCATAGATGAAATTGCAGTGGGAGTGGGAGCTAAAGAAATGATCTTCAACGCCCTTCAGGTTTTAGTCGATCCCAACCAAGAAGTCCTTATCCATTCTCCGGTCTGGAACTCTTACATCGAACAAATAAAACTGGCCGGAGGAATACCTCGATTTATTAACTTGGATGAACCCTTTAAGTTAACTGCCAAAAAAATTGAAGAAAATATTACTGAAAAAACCAAAGTGATAATTCTTAATTCTCCCTGTAATCCAACAGGCAGTATAATTGCTCCAGAAGAATTACAGAAAATAGGTAATTTGGCACTTAAAAATGATACTTACATTATTAGCGACGAAATATACGAAAAATTATTTTACGTAAGTAATAAACCGGTTTCAATTGCATCGTTGTCCCCAGAAATTAAAGAACGAGTAATTACCGTCAACGGCGTTTCCAAGGCCTACGCTATGACCGGTTGGCGTCTTGGATATGTCGGAGGGTCTCGGGAGATTATAAAAAAAATAATTTCTTTAGAAGGGCAAACCACTTCCGGTACATCCGTAATTAGTCAAAAGGCGGCTGTTGAGGCTTTGACAGGCTCTCAAGAAGGATTAAACCAAATGCTATATGAATTTAAGCAAAGGAGACAGTTTTTAATCGACTTCTTCTCAGGTATACCTCTTTTCTCTTATATAGAGCCGGAGGGAGCATTTTATTTTTATTTAGATATTTCCAAAAATTTAAATCAGGATTTACCAACTTCCAAAGATTGGTGTGAGTCTTTATTGGAGAAAGAAAAAATAGCTGTTGTACCGGGAGAAGCCTTTGAGTCGCCCGGATATGTAAGACTTAGTTTTGCCGCAGGTATAGAAGATTTAAGAAAGGCTGCTGAGAGTATTAAAAGGTTTTCCGAGAGATGAAGCTATATTAAGATTCAGCATTAATAATATATTAGTAAAGTATTATAATTTTCATAGTCTCTTTATTTGCCAAATTTACTTTGGCAGTATTTGATTACTTCAGAAGAAATACTTATTCCCGTAGGTTTCTCGGAATTTTTGAATTCCATTGTATGATTTATTTCGTTGATTACCAAACCTTTATCAGTCTCAAAAACGTCCATAGCCAAAATGCCGCCGCCAACAGCCTTGGAAGCCTTAGCACAGATATCTTCCAAATCTTGATTGACAGGGCAATTGGAAGCTAACCCTCCTCTGGCTGTATTGGTAATCCAATGCTCGCTGGTTCGGTAAATAGCACAAATAGTCTTACCTTCAATTACAAAAGCTCGA
The DNA here is from genome assembly GCA_964434775.1 of uncultured Candidatus Saccharibacteria bacterium. Classification (GTDB taxonomy): domain Bacteria; phylum Patescibacteriota; class JACMRA01; order JACMRA01; family JACMRA01; genus CAYSWH01. The sequence continues at coordinate 6,346 of CAYSWH010000044.1, forward strand.
ATATCTCTTTGAGGTTTATGAACGTATTCTTGGATCAGGATAGCCTGATGCTGCAAGTTCATATATTTACGGTGATCTAAAATAGCCTCCAAGGAATCTTCGTCATTAACCTTGGCAATCATTCTCCCCCAAGAACCTTCTCTGGATTTGATAACTATTGGATATCCTCCAAAACTTTTAACCATTTCTTTGGCTTGCAGTTCATCAAAAACCAGCACTGATCTAACATTTGGAACTCCTTCACTTTCTAAAACCGTAGCCGTTTGAAACTTGTCATTACAAATTGAAACTACTTCTTTGGAATTAATTATCGGCAGTCCTAAGTTGGAAAAGAAATCAATGGCTGCGTTGCCTCTAATTGTAGAAATACATCTTTCAAGGAGGCAATTATATTCCTTCCAGTGATTAGCTTGATTTGGATCTAGAATAATCTTGCGAACATCAATAAAGTCTACCTCCACACCTAATTTTTTGGCTGATTCTTGAAGCAGTTTTTCATCCTGCCTTATGCCGGTGTGCAAAATTCCAAATTTAAACATATTTTCTTTTTTATTGAATTAGGGAAAGTTCTAAAATACAGTGACACCAAAAACTAATTCGGCCTAGTTTAGTTGGGCCGGGCCAATTTTTGAAAAATTCCCTTCAAGGATTAATAATCTATTCACCCCAATCTTCTTCTTCCGGTTGTATTTCTTGGAGGGTGACTACTTTTCCTTCACCTTGATTTTCGATTGAAATAACCTCAAAAGCTTGTTCAGGGTCGTTCGGATCAGTTACAATCTCTCCTTGCTGAGTGGTTTCCGGTAACTCAAAATATTCTTCGGTAATGGGGTTTTGGGCTTTAAACATAGAAACTCAATTAACTGTTTGTTAAAAACAAAATATAAAGGTTAAAAATTGTCAAAACTTAATTTAATATCCTTATCTGTTTTTGGAAGATCGATTCTGGGTTCTTTGGCATACCCGCCTGCAGTTTTTTTGAGTTCAAGAAGAAGCATTAATTTATTAAAGTCGTAATTAATAGGGTCGTTCATTTTTATTACAACCCAATATTCCTTTTCAGGAAAAAACATTATCCAAGTATTTAGCCAGATCTGAATTGCCCGGGTATTGGAAAAGCCGCTCCGTTCTCCCAAAACCAAATAAATTGATTGATTTTTTTGAATTTGATTGTAGTTTTCTTTCCAAATAGCTTCAAATTCGTCACTTAATTGGAGAGGTTTGTTTTGAACAGGGCTATACTCAGAAAATAGCTGTAAAGAGGAGCTAGGAAAATCAACTTGATAAAATTTTAAATTGCGATCTAAATATAGGACTATGGATCTTTCACTCATAAATACAATTTTGCTGATTTTACTGGGAGCGTTTATATTTTGGTTATTTCAGACAAAACAAAATAATTCAAGTGAGTCAAACGTCGAAGAAACGGCTAATCAGATTTTACTTGGCTTAAAGGAACAAGAGATCCGCTCTATTACAAAAATATTGGAAGAAATAAACCGTTCGGGAAGTAGTCAAAGTCAAGCAATTACAGATAATTTACAAAAACTGGAACAAAGATTTGCCGATTTGCAGACCAAGCTAATTGTGAATCAGAACAACAGCCTCCAAGAAACTAAAGAAAAACTTGATTTACAGGCCAAAGCTCAGCAACTGGAGTTTACCAAGTTGAAACAAGAAAACCATGATACTTTGCAAGTCATTCAAAAATCAGTTTCCGAGTCTCTATCGAAATCAATCCAAGATTTGGTTGATCTTAATCGTAAGAATTTTGATTTATTAAACAGCACCAATCAAAAGAGGTTAAGCGAAATCCAAGAAAGCATTGAAAAGAGAATGGATGAAAACTTACAGCGAAACTTAAAATCATTTGAGGATGTTACAAAAAATTTGGGACAAATGCAGTCTACGGCACAGAAAATGGTGAATTCCACTCAATCTATTGAGAAATTGAATAATATTTTTGAAAGGACTAGCTCTAAGGCATTTGGCAACTTTGGTGAGCAGTATCTGGAAAAATTGCTTACGGAACATCTGAGTGAGAGAGTTTGGGCTTCCCAAGTTACTATTCCCGGAAGCAGTGATAAGGTTGATTTTGTAATTACAATGGGCGAGCATCGGATTGGCATTGATTCCAAATTTCCGGTAACCAGGTATCAAGATTATTTGAATGCGGAAGCTGAAACTAAGGAGACAAAGAGAAAAGAATATATTCGCTCGGTATTGGAAATGGCTGAAAGTATGCAAAAAAAATACTTACGTAACGATTTTCTGGATGCTTTGTTGATTTATTTGCCAAGTGACAGCATGTATAATGAACTAGTTAACGATGAAAAAGCCATGGAAAAATTACATAAGCTTAAAGTGACTCCTACCTCTCCGGTAACAATTCTCTCTATGATTACCATGATCCAAAACTATGAATTCAGGCTTCAGGTAAACGAAAACGCCGAGAAAATAATTGAAGGACTTTCTACGGTGAGAAAAAATGTTGATAGTTTTAGAGAAGAGTTTAAAAAATTAGGTGATAAAATTAGACAGGCTCAAAACAACTATGATACGGCTGACCGAAATCTTTTGACAGTTCAAAGTACGGTGGCCAGACTGGAGCATAAAGAATTAGCTGAGACTGAAAAAATAAAAGTCCGGGAGGAGGACTCTGAAGTGGTTATATAGTTTTTGACAATAATATTTTTGGGAGGATATTGTTTAATACAAAAATTTGTCGTTTTTTTTTGACTCTTGCTTGTAAAAACAGCCGGTAATTTTTTCATCCCGGTTAGTTTTGTGATGTTATGTATTAAAATAACTTTAAGTTACCTGTTAGACTTCATTTCATTTGACAAAAGCACAAATTTCTTATTTAGTTAAAGACGATTTGAAAAAAGCAATCTTTAGTTAATTAGCAGTAGAAAATATGCAGGAACATTACGAGTTATACTTGATTCTTTCTCCGGAACTAACCTCTCAACAAGTAAACAAGCAGGTTGATACCATCAAAAAAATTATTGAGAAGAGTGCAAAACCAAAAGAGATAAAGACTGATTTGGAAGGACTCAAGAAATTAGCTTATCCGATTAACAAACACCAGACCGGTTTTTACGTTTTGTTTGAATACTCAATTGATTTTGAAGAAGCAGTTAATAACAACCAGATTGAAGCAAAATTAAATTTGAATGACAAAGTAGTAAGATACATTTTGGTAAATCAAACAGAATATTTGAAAGCTAAATCACACGAGACTTTAAGAGAAGAACCGGAGTTTACCAGTCACAGAGAAATGAATAAAGGAAATCGAAAGAAAGGCTGCATTAGCAAATATATTGGGTTAAAAGCAGTCGATTATAAAGATGTAGATTACTTGAATCAATTTACTTCTCCATATGCCAAAATCTTCTCTAGAGACAGAACCGGCTCTTCAGCTAAATTCCAGAGAAAAATCACCAGAGCAATTAAGAGAGCCAGGCATATGGCTTTAATGCCTTTTACTCCAAAGCACAACGATTAATTTTGTGTTTGATATAATCGGTCTGGATTGGGGAGAAAAATATTTTGGTTTAGCACTTCTTTCCACCAAGACCGGTCTGATTTTGCCTTATACCGGACAAATTAAATCTTATCAGATTTTAGACGTATTAAACGGTCAAGTTTCAAAAAATCCGATAAAACTAGTAATTTTAGGCAGACCACTTAATTTTAGCGGGGAGAATATTTTAAACTCCCAAAAGGTGGATAATTTTGTTAAAAAACTAGAAGACTTGTTTCCAAGTTTACAAATAAGAACCTTTGATGAAAGGAACACTTCCCTTGAAGCCGAGAAGTCTTTAAAAAAACTGGGAAACTCAAACAAAGAAGGGGTTCATCACTTGGCAGCTATGAAGATTTTGGAAAAATATCTGGAAAAAGAAAATCTCACAAAGTAATATTTAAGAAGACTGTTTGGTAATTTCCTTCAATATTTCCCAGATAACCTTTTTCTGTGAGATAGATAGTTGGTAAGGAAGATTATTGGCTACGGCTTTTAAGAAATTCAAGTCCAAAACTGCTTCCTTGGCTTGCCTTTCCTCTCTTAGACTATTAATATACTTCACCAAGCAAAGTCGGAGGTAAACTTTTAGAGCCAGCCATTCTTTTAGACTGTTTGTATAATCTTCTGAAGAATTTGGGTAATGAAGTTTGTAAAGATCTATTTGAACGGGTATCAATCCGTTTGATGGCGGGACTAGACCTTTAAGGTTTAATATGTAATCTTCTCTTTTTAATCTGTTGTGTAGCAATTTAAAATAATTTGATTGGAGAGCTTTGATTCTTTGGTAATAAGTATCCAAATATTTTTTAACTTCAGCCTTACCTAAGATCATTTTTGCTACTTTATTGTCTTCTTGAAGAGGTGCTATTTTTTCTGCAGTCCAGTATTTGTTGGACTTATAGGTGAGCAATAACTGATAGTTATTTCCTTCTTTTAATTGACTCAAGACAAAAGAGGCTTTGGAAAAAAAATAGGTTTGCAAGGAACGGTTTTCATCTCTAAAATGAAGAACCAAGAAGCTATTCTTTCCCGGCCTCCTGGAAACTTTTTCAAGTCTCGCCTCCCAGAGATACTTTACTTTTTCTTTTGGATAGTAGGTTTGGTTTAAGGGGATTACTTCCCTTATGCCGATTGGCAAATACGTAACTAAATCATAAACTGAAAAGATGCCGGCCTCTTCCAGTTTGCTAGTTTGGTTATCTGTAAACCTTCTCTTTAAATCCGACACATTTAACTGCTGATTTTTTTAAAAAAATTAGGAAGGTTCTTGGTCAAACCTATCCGAACTGGAACTGCTGGAAACATCAAATCTTAGATGTTTGACTGATTTACCGGAATCTCTCAATTCTCTTAGAGAATCTATGCCAATCATTAGATGGTTATGGCTATAATTTTGAGTAACTTTCTTGTCCGATTTAGAAGTTTTTACTCCTTCCGGAGCCATCGGTTCGTCACTAACCAGAAGTAAGGCTCCCCGTGGAATCTCATTTACAAAACCCGTGATAAAGATTGTAGCTACTTCCATATCAATTGCTGTGGGTCTAAGACTCTTTAGATGGTTCTTGAAATCTTCATCGTATTCCCAAAGCCTTTTGTTTGTAGAATAAACTGTTCCTGTGTAATAATCATGTCGATAGTGGATTATGGTTGAGGAGACTGCCCTTTGTAATCTAAAAGAGGGGAGTGAAGGTAACTTAGGGTCGGCATAATCATCACTGGTTCCTTCTCCGCGGATCCCGGCAATAGGCAGAATAAGACTTCCGATTTTAATTTTTCTCTTAAGACTCCCGCATTTACCCAAAAAAAGCACTGCCTTTGGTTTGATTGCTGTCAGTAAATCCATTATCAATGCTGCGTTAGGACTTCCTATACCGAAGTTAATTATAGAAATGCCGTCTTTGGAAGTGCTGAGTTGCATGGGATGGGATTCTCCATAAATTGGAGATGATTCAATTTCAGCAAAATCCAGCATGTATTGTTTAAAATTAGTTAACAAAATATAGTCTCCGAATTTATCCAAACCGGCCCCGGTATAACGAGGAAGCCAATCCTTAATTATTTCTTCTCTGGTAAGCATATTAAATATAAGAATAAGTAGATATTCCAAAACCTGTCAAAACCCAAAACCTCCCCAACCTAAATAACCTCCCCTACCTCAATCCTATCTATAAGCACAGAGGCATCATTGTGTT
>CAYSWH010000045.1:0-8771 GCA_964434775.1 uncultured Candidatus Saccharibacteria bacterium
AAATGACATGGGATAAAGCAATAGGTTTACTTTTCTATTGTCAAAATCTCTAAAATAGCAGTTACCAAGTACTGATAATAATTTGATTAGAATATTTCGTAGAAGAAAACTTGATTTATTTATTATAAAAAAGAAATTTTGTCTCACTTTAGATTAAAAGATGAAAGTAAAAACCCCTCCAATTGGAGGGGAAAAGTCAAAGGAATATTATAATGAACAAACCTAACTAGTCTTTCTTTCTAATATTTTTTCCTTGTTTTTTTGAGTTTGATTCTTCCTTTTCTGAAGACTCCACTTCAGTGTTGATTTCTTCCTTGTCTGAAGCATCTTTTTCAGATTCTGATTTTGATTTTTTGGAACTAACCTCAGATTGTCTTTTTTTGTTGTCATAGTAATATAGACCAAATGCAATAGAAGATATTAACAATACCAGTGCCACTGAACCGACTGCAGTTCCACCTGTTCTCGAAAGCATTGGAATCCATTCATCCAACCCTTGAGGATTACCTGTTGGATCAGTGGGTCGATTCCGAATAACTCTAAGTTCTTGCTCCTCAGGATCAAACGGATCAAGGTCGGGTGGTATTTGGGCGCAGTCCTCTCTTTGCTCATTGCAAACCATCAAAGGATTATTTTCAGGATTATCAGGATCTTGAGGATCCTCCGGAAGACTTATTCTTACATAATTGGTTGCAGTAGTTTGGAGAGCTGAATCCACTCTGGCTCGCATAATTATGTTTATATACTGTCCCTTTTCCATAGATCCGCCCCAGGTAGCTCCTAGATCTATCGGAGTCACTGTACCCATGTCCGATGCAGTGCCTTGGCCTAAAGAATAATCAAGAGCTGTAAATTGTGAGGGAAGTTTTTCTTTCAATGTAAAGTTATTGATAGCATTAAGGTTTGTTTCTTCTGCTTCAATCAAGAAGTTAAACTTAACAACACCATCACTTTCTTTACCAACATATGTTTTTTCGATTCTCACGTCCTTCTTACCTAGAGGATAACAGTCGTCTCTTTGCTCATCACATACCGTCTTAGGTTCACAATTCTTATCAGTAGGCAAACAAGCTGTTACAAAGTTAGTAGTTTCAGAAGTTACCTCACCTACAATTCTTGCATCCACTCTTATATTCACAAAATCACCGGCGACTAATTCTCCTCTCCATCTTGCTCCGTTTTCCGTTTCACTTACCTCTCCCTTCTCTCCTTCTACCTTATAGCTTCCTTCAATAAGTTCTAACTCGGAAGGCCATGATTCGATTAACTCAAAAGAGGAAATAGATCCGTCATTTTCTTGGTCGGCAGTAACTTTGAAATTAAAGGTAAGAATATCTCCTTTTATTTCTGCCATGGATTTTTCAATAGAAATATCGTTAGGCTCAGGAGTTGTAGCACAATCTTGTCTGGTTTGATCACAACAAGCCGGATCAGTACTATTTGTATCACAGGAAGGAGTTTGACATTCAGGGTAAGTAGGGTCTCCTTCAACACATAATTTCACATAGTTCGCAGAACCCTCTACAACTTCATCCGTAATAGCAGCATTTAGAGAAATTCTTGTGCTTTCTCCATTTTCAAGATTTCCTGTCCAAATCATTTGATCAGTATTACTTCCCAATACAACTACACCATCCGTAACAGCAATTGAATTGAAATCAGGAATAATACCTGCAGGCCATTTTTCAGTCAAAACAAAGTCGGTTACTGTTTGAGTATTGTCATTGTCAGCAGTAATAATAAATGTATATTGTAAATCCTTACCATCATTTATTCTAGTGGCCGTCTTTTCTATTGATGCATCCTTTTTAGGTTCAATCACTGCACAATCTTGTCTGGTTTGATCACAACAAGCCGGATCAGTACTATTTGTATCACATGTAGGTACGGCACAATCAGGATAATTTGGATCATCTTGAACACACAATCTTACATAATTAGCAGCAGTATCAGTAACTTCTAATGCAGAAGCGAGAATCGAAATTTCAGCTGTAGCACCTGGTTGTAATTGACCCTCCCATACAATCTTATCAATTGTGCTGCCATCAGAAATTCTTCCTTGAGTAACTTCTATAGTTGATAGATCAGGAATAATACCTGCAGGCCATTTTTCTTGAAGCACAAACTCTGTAACCGGCTGCTTGTTTTCACCTGAAGCTTGAATAGTGAAGTAGTAAGTTAGATCAGTGCCTTTTTGATCAACCCGCTTTTCGACCATTGCATCTTTTCTATCTAAAGAAGCACAATCTTGTCTGGTTTGATCACAACAAGCCGGATCAGTACTATTTGTATCACAAACAGGCTCTTGACAGGCAGGGAAGTTATCATCACCTTCCAAACAAAGTCGCACATAATTTGTAGCTCTGCTTAGATCTCCACTTGCTAGAGCATTGATAGTAATAGTAGCAGACTGACCTGCACCGAGACTACCATTCCATGCAATATAATCAGGAGTGGTGCTATTGTTGTCTATACTTCCAGGATTAACCTGAATTGAGTTCATGTCAGGTGTAATGCCGGCGGGCCATTTTTCCTTCAAGGCAAAGCTGTTAACATCCTCAGTATTGTTCTGATCAGCAGTTATTCTGAAAGTGTAAGTAAGATTATTTCCATTTGCTACAAGAGATTTTTCTACACTGGCATCTTTTTTCGGTTCAACAGAGGCACAATCTTGTCTGGTTTGATCACAACAAGCCGGATCAGTACTATTTGTATCACATATCGGGACCTGACAGTTGGGGAAACCGATATCATCATCAAGACATAATTGCACATAGTTGGTAGCAGATCCCGATAGAGTGCCGTCAATTGTTGCATTGAGTACTACTGTAGCAGTTTGCCCTGCAAATAAACTACCATTCCATACAATGTGATTTTGATCACTCTGGTCACTATTTATACTTCCAGGATTAACCTGAATTGAGTTCATGTCAGGTGTAATGCCGGCGGGCCATTTTTCCTTCAAGGCAAAGCTGTTAACTACTCCGTCGTTATTGTCATTTGCAATAATATTAAATACATACTGCAGGTCTTTTCCGTTTTGAGTTACTCTCTTCTCTATACGAGCTTCACTCTTACCCGGTATCGGATAACAATCTTGTCTGCTTTGGTCACAACAATTCGGATCTTCAGGTAAGTTAGGATCACAAACCGGCGGTTGACAGTTTGGATAACCCGGATCTCCTTCGATACAAAGGGCAGCATAATTAGTTGCCGTTCTGACCGAAGCATTTACCAAGGCTTCAATTTCCACAAGAGCTGTTTGTCCGGGTGCTAAGCTTCCGTTCCAAACAATATGGTCTTGACTTGAAGTAGCCGTATCTATACTTCCAACTGTAGTACTCAAAGTACCCATATCCGGAATTACTCCGTTTGGCCACCTTTCTTCAATAATATATGAATTTATATCACCGTTATTATCGTTATCGGCCTTTATATGGAAGGTGAAGTAAATTTTGTTTCCTTCTTGTCTACCTTCTTTCACAATCGTTGCATCTTTTTCTTTAGACATTGGATAACAATCTTGTCTGCTTTGGTCACAACAATTCGGATCTTCAGGTAAGTTAGGATCACAAACCGGCGGTTGACAGTTTGGATAACCCGGATCTCCTTCGATACACAAGGCTACATAATTGGTAGCATTTCTAATTGCACTACTAACCAGGGCATCAATTTCCACAAGAGCTGTTTGTCCGGGTGCTAGGCTTCCGTTCCAAACAATATGGTCTCTAGTTGATGTAGACCTATCAATACTTCCTGTATTTGCTGTCAGAGAGCTCATATCCGGAGAAACTCCGTTTGGCCATCTTTCTTCTAAGACAAAAGTAGTTATATTACCATTATTATTTTCGTTGGCCTTAATCTGAAATGTAAAGTGAATATTATTTCCTTCTTGTCTACCTTCTTTGACGACTGTAGCCTCCTTTCTCTTTGGAATTGGATCACAATCCAACCTGTCTTTGTCACAACAATTCGGATCTTCAGGTAAGTTAGGATCACAAACCGGAGGCGGGCAATTAGGATATCCCGGATCTCCAACTACACAAAGAGCCACGTAATTCGTTGCGTTTCTTACTGAGGGATCAACGGTAGCTTCAATTTCAATTAGGGCTGTCTGCTCTCTAAAGAGAAAGCCGGTCCATACAATGTGACTACTGGTAGTAGCTTGTCTATCAATGCTACCGGGGCTTGCCCTTACCGAATTCATATCCGGAACAATACCGTTTGGCCATCTTTCTTCAAGAACAAAGTTAGTCAACGGAACTGTATTTGATTCTTTAGCTTTAATTTTAAATGTGTAATAAAGCTTGTTTCCAACTTGTCTGCTTTCTTTTTCAACAGTAGCATCAGCAAATTCATTTGGATCATCAGTAGTACTTGCACAATCATCTCTAGTAAAACCGTTTCCGCAACATGAAGGATCTTTTTGTGCAGTATCACAAACAGGACCTGAACAGAACGGATCACCGGGAAGACACAAGTGTACATAGTTGGTAGCTCCGTCGGCTACATTCTGGGCATTTGCACTAATCTTAACTTGAGTAGATTCTCCCGGAAGCAGACCTCCAGTCTGATTGTCACCCCAATCAATAGAAGAGTTTAACCTTCCATCAGTGTTAATACTCGAGGCAATTCCTGTAATAGTTCCTTTACCGACTACTTCTGCAGAACCAAGGTTAGGAGTTATTCCTTGAGGCCATTTTTCTGTCAATGTAAACTGAGTCAGATTTTCTTGATTGGTTGGTTTGGCTGTAACAGTAAAGGTGTAATCAATAGTTTCTCCGTTTTGCACGGCGTCTTTTTTTACGGTAGCATCAGGACCTAACTGACTTTGACCTGAGGCCGGAGCACAATCTTGTCTCTCTTGATCACAGCACTGACCATCTCTAAAGGTCGTATCACAAACAGGTTGCTGACAAATTCCGGAAATATAACCGCTATCTCCTTCCACACACAGCCTTACATAATTGTAAAGGGTCCCGTTCAAATTATTTGCAGTTGCATTAATAGTTATAGTCTCACTTTGGCCCGGCTGCAAACCGTTACCATTGCTTCTCCAAACTAGCACGTCACCGGTACTATCAGGAGTTACCTGACCTAATCCCGAAGTAGTTATTGAATTTACATCAGGAACAATACCTGAAGGCCATTTCTCTCTAAGTGTAAACTCAGTAATTGGTTGACTGTTAGCCTTGGCGGATATTGTAAAGGTATAAACCAGATTACTACCGTTTTGAGTGACATTCTTTTGGATTATTGCATCTTTCTGTCCCCCTTGGTTAGTAATACTTCCGCAATCTTCTCTGTCTTGACCGCAACATTGAGGATTCATGCTACTTGTATCACACACAGGCACCTGACAACTTGGATAGCCTGCATCACCTTCTATGCATAGATGAACGTAATTAGTCGCACCGTTAACTGCTGTTGGAGCAATATTCGCATCAATACTAATGGTTGTATTACCTCCTGCAGGTAAGCTTCCCACCCATTTTATTTGATATATCGTACTAGACGGATCAATATTTCCCGGTCCGCTTACTCTAATTGAACTAGCAAGAGGAGTAACTCCGGCAGGCCATTTTTCTTGCAGAACAAACTGATTTATGTTCTCAGTATTATCGTAATCAGCACTTATCGTGAAGTTGTAAGTTACATTATTTCCGTTTTGAACTACGCTCTTATCTATTCTTGCGTCTTTTTTCTGAGGCGGATCAATATCACCCGGAACATCAGCACAGTCATCTCTGGTTTGACCGTATCCACAAGTACCATTTGGTAGAGTATTCGGGTCTTCAGGACTATTTGGATTATTAGGAATATTAAGTCTAATGAAGTTTCTAACCGGAGTAGTGAAGGAGCTGCGTTTTTGAGCTTTAATTGTTATGTCTACCGACTGTCCGGGATTTAATTGTCCGTTACTCCAGTCGATTCTATCTCCAATGCCTATTGCCGTGCCTAAGGTTGCCGGATAAGTTGATTGGTATATCGGTTCTAGTTGACTTGGCCATTGCTCTTTTAAAGAGAAGGCTGTTATCGGAGTATTATTGTTGGTTTTTGCTGTGACTCTAATATTGAAAATATAATTACCCAAAGAGTCTTTACCTGAATAAGACTTGAATACGGTAGCATCCATTATGTCAGGCTCAACAGTTCCACAATCTTCCACATTAGGATCACAAATTGGAATTGTTACAGTACTACAATTATTACCTTTCTTATTATCATCCAGTTTAACTCCATTTGAATCTTCAATTTCCGTAAATGGCACGCAAGCCATGTTTGTAATGAACGGATAGTTGACCGGATCCAGAGTTCTACTAATAGTTCCGTAGAATCTAAAGATTAGAGTTTGATCTTTTTCCAGAACGCCTTCCCAGTCAGCAGAATCCCAGTTTCTGCTTGGATTAAATAATTGTCCGGGATCGGTAGCTGTTACCCTTGAATCCCTTTCTCTGTAAATAGCCGGGTCACTATCAGTTTTTCCAACAACTCTCACAGTGTTAACACTCAGATACTCAGGGAATTCGTCAAATCTGAACCTAGTAATTTTAGCAACTTCCTGCTCCTTAATCATTACCTCGAACTTGACCACTTCACCCTTTTGATAAGTGCCAGGCGGCGGACATTCTATAGGATTACCCCATTCATCTTCGTCAATACAAGGCTCCTCAATAATAAATTTATTTACTCTGATATCTGTTGGAGGTTCAACATAAATATCCTCGTCATCACAATCATTACTACTATCCGTATCCACAATTATTTCTCCATATGTGCTTCCCTCCGGTTCAAATCTGGGTTTATCCACACAAATTGAATTATTTAATGTAGTCGAAGTATCAATATTAGGATCAATATCCATAGTGGTTCTTACTACCAAGGTCTCATCTTGCCTAAATACACCGTTCCAAACAATCACTTTCTCTCCACCAATTGTTCTTTCAGTAATATTTCCTTCATCACTAACAGTGCTTACAATACCATGATTCAGATGCTGGTCTCTATCACTTACAATAATCCAGTCCCTAGGACTACTTAACCTTGGATCATGAGCCTCTTTATTTAGTTCTAACGAGTAGGCAGTAGCCGGGCCACTATTTTCAACAGTAAAGTAGTAATATACACTTTCTCCGGGCCTGTATGGAGAATCACCCTTAAGGATTACCTCGCAAGGACCAGGCTCGATTACATTTAATCCCGTATCTTCATCACATCTATAAGGATCTTGACCTCCTCTATATGCAGGATCATCATAGTATTTCTCAACTTTGGTAATGGCGGTTTTGGTTATACCCAAATCAATTGTCGGAACTATAATTACTGTATATTCATCTTCATTATTAGTCGTGTCTCTTTCGGGGATAATGTCTCCGTCTTCAAACTGAGCATCTTTTACTTGTACCCAATTTGTAGCCGGTGTCTTTACATCTATCGGACCATTAACAGTGTCCCTGGCAGCAGTAGCATCAACCGCAAAAGTAATATGCTCCCCTTCCGATAACTTTCCTCCTGATGGTGCGTTCCAAGTGAATGAGTCAGTATCTCCGCTGATAGATCCACCACGAGCCTGACTACTGGTTTCGTCATCAATTACTCTAATATTTCGCATATTAATAATCAATTCACGATTATCGTTAGGATCAATTGCCGGCCATCTTTCATCAATTGTAAATCCATATGCATCAGCTTCACCGTGGTTAATAACTGTAAAGTAATAAGACAAATCTTCTTCAGTGTGAACCCTGTCTTTGTTGGCTGATTTTACAATTTCTAAATCAATCTTGGGAATTATTCTTGTTGTACTTGTACTACAATTATCTTCCGGTTGTTCATCTATTACACTTACTAGCAATGATCCCGGTTTGATTTGTTTCAAATCATCAACACAGGCTTGGTTCTCCACAGGAGTCTTTTCTCTTAAATCATCGGTAGCTGTTGCCTCCATTGAAAAAGTAATGTACTCTCCGGGATTTAATTCTCCGGAAGTCCAATGAATACCACGAGCTTCCAAATATTTTGCAGTAACGTTACCGGGTGCAGTAGCATTTGTAGCAGAAGTATCGTTGGTAATAATCTTAAAGTTTCGATAATCTTTCATTTCCGCCGGCCATGTTTCATCAATCGTAAATTCATTAACAACTTCATCGCCGTTATTGGTAATCTTAATATAATAAATTAAACTTTCGTCAGCAATTATTTCTGTCTTGGAAGCAGTTTTTTCTGCAGTGAGGTCGGTAGTGGGGAAATGAATAACAATGCTGTGATCATCTCGATTATTTGAATCATCGGTGTCCTCTAAAGGATAACCTTCTTGATTCCTGATTGTAGATGTATTAATTTGAACTTCGTTATAAATTGTTAGATCTCCTTCGCTTCCCGGCTCTAACACTTCTCTTGCCGTAGCATCAAAGTTGAAAGTAATTTGCTGACCGGTTCTTAGGTCTCCTTCTGCCCATCTCAAACCACTCTCCGGAGTGAATTCAGTAGTAATACTTCCAATTACTTCAGCTGTAGTTTCATTTTGATTGATTACCAAGTTTCTAAAATTCTCTAATTCCGGCGGCCAATCTTCATTAAGCACAAAACTCTTTACTCTATTTTCTAGAGTGTCAGGGCCATTATTAGTCACGGTAATTGAATAAGTAACATCCTCTCCCGGAACAATCTCTGTCTTATTAGCTGTCTTTGTTACTCCCAGATCAGTATCCGGAACAATCACAACTGTTACCGCTGAATCTTCGTTATTACTTTCGTCAGTATCAATCATC
>CAYSWH010000045.1:8871-10699 GCA_964434775.1 uncultured Candidatus Saccharibacteria bacterium
CCGGATTTGGAGAAACTTCTTTTGTTAAGGCTAGATCTACTTTGGGAATCACAACTGTTACCGCTGAATCTTCGTTATTACTTTCGTCAGTATCAATCATCGGAGAACCGTCCGGCCCAGGATTGGGTCCTGGCTCTCTAGGTTGATCGACTACAGCTGTATTATTAATCTCAGTACCGTCTTCTTCCTTAACAGTTGCATTAAATCTAAATGTAATCTTTTGATTCTGATTCAAAACACCATCAGCCCAAACTATTCCGGTTTCCGGCGTAAAGTCGGCAGTAATCGCTCCGGAGTCTGTAGCATTCGTGAGATTCGGATCGTCTACAATTACCAAGTTACGAAGATCTTCCAGCTCATCAGGCCAAGTCTCGTTTACTTGGAAAGAACCGACACTAATATCAGTATTGTTTGTTACAGTGATTAAGTAAGTCAATTCTTCTGTGGGTTTAACCGGATTTGGAGAAACTTCTTTTGTTAAGGCTAGATCTACTTTGGGAATCACAACAGTAGTAATGGCAGTATCACAATTGTTATTCGGTGTAGGATCAACTGCGACGTAGCCCCAGAAATCAATAGGATCTCTAACACAAGCTTCATTCTCAATCTGGGTGTTGTCAACCACACTGTCTTTAACATTGGCATCAAATTTAAAACTTATATATTGGCCGGTTCTAAGCTCACCACCTTGCCAAGCTATTCCGGTTTCCGCGAGAAAATCATCACTCACATTACCGGTCTGAGAGGCTGTGCTTTGATTGGTTAATATCACAAAGTTTCTAAAGTTTTCCAGTTCTTCCGGCCAAGTCTCATCAATATTAAAACTAGATAATGATCTTGGGCCGTTGTTGGTGACTCTAATTATATAGGTGACATCTTCGGTAGGTTTGACTTGCGACTTATTAATACTTTTAGCAAGTTCTAGATCGGCTCTAGGGATTATAACAGTAGTAGAAGAATCATCACAATTGTTATTTTGATTATTATCAACAAGATCATTACCATCACCATCTTTGGGATCTTGAACACAAGCTGTATTCTCTATAACAGTATTATCAGGAGTATCACCTCTAACGGTAGCATTAAATTTAAAGCTAATATGTTGACTCGGTTCTAATATTCCACTGGTCCAATTGATTCCGGTTTCTGCTAGAAAATCATCACTCACATTACCGGTTTGGGTAGCGTTGCTCTGATCTGTTAATATCACAAAGTCTCTAAAGTTTTCAAGATTTTCAGGCCAAGTCTCGTCAAGGTTAAAGCTTGAAACAGAATTTGGACCGTTATTTGTTACTTTCAATACATAAGTTAAATCTTCACCGGGTCTGACTTGATCCTTATCCACGCTCTTATCTAATTCCAGATCTACCACATACTCCGGAATCTCATCACAATCCTCCCTTTCCTCATCACATTCATCAGGGGTATCACAACTTGGATCATCCGGTAGGCATAAACCAACATAATTTGTTAAAGGCTCAGTATTTGGAACAGGTTGCAAGGCCGAAGTACTTATCACTACATTCTGACCGGCATTCAAGCTTCCAGTCCATTTAACACTAGTTGGTGTAGCAGCAGATAAAGTCCCTCCTCCGGAAACAATTTCATATAGGCCTGTACCCGTTAAACCTTGGGGCCATGCTTCCGTTAAATCAAATTCAGTTACCGGAACATCGTTGTCTTGCTTGGCAGTTATAGTAAAATTGAAGTTTATCAAACCGTTGCCTCTGCCTATGTATTGCTTCTCGATTGTTGCGTCGGCTACAGGTTCTTCACAACCTTCGATATTCAATTGATTAGAGGTAGCCCAGGTATTTCTATCGTTGTC
>CAYSWH010000046.1:0-10532 GCA_964434775.1 uncultured Candidatus Saccharibacteria bacterium
TGATGTGGTTAAAGCTCAAACCGAGTTTACTCCGGATAGAGGAATTAACGGAAATGGAGTACAACGGGTTAAAAGTGGCGATAGGTTTAAATATACTTTGACTATAACTAATAATGAAGAAAGCGAAAGATACTTTCAAATAAAAGATGTCCTAAATAAGCATCTGGAATATATTTCAGGGACTATTAATATTAATGGGAGCACTGCTTCAGATTCATTGTTTTCCGAGAATAACGGCATAAATACTTTGGATTTAAGCTATCCAAACCCGACTGCCCCTCTACAAACATTTGAAGTGTCTTTTGAAGTTGTGGTCAAAACAAACGGATTTAGCGGATCAGGGAGTGACTTTATACAATTCCAAGAACCCATTCTAAATTCAGCACTGATACTTTCTTGTCAAAATTTTGCAGTTAATAACACTTGTTCCCCGGCTGTTAAAACAAATCAAGTAGAAGTTCGTTATGATTTTGATGTACAAACCAATGGCTTGGAACTTTACTATGATGCCGGTAACACACTTTCATACCCTGGAACAGGTCAAGATATCTTAGATTTAGTGACTACAGCTGACGGTAAACTTGGAGCCGGAAATTCTGTGGAAGACGCTGACCCTGTATGGATTGGTAGTGAGGAAAAGTACTTTTCATTGGATGGAGTCAATGATTTTATTACTACCACCTTACCTTCAAATTTTTCTCCTACAGACAGTTTAACTATGGAAGTTTGGTTTAGAAGAGCAGATAATTTGGATACCGAAGGTCAAGATTTAGAACAGAGATTAGTTTCCTTCTACGATGCTTTGGGGATAAACAGGCTTTCGATGGGTATTCAAGGTCAGACTATTCAAGTACAAAAAAACGGAGGACTGCCGGAAACTTTAGATTCTAACTTTATCCCAAATAACAAATGGCAACATGGTGCTTTAACATACAACTCAAGTACAGGAGAGGCTTATCTATACATTAATACTGCTAGGCATCCAAGTAATTCTCCAATATTTTCAGAAATAATTAACTCCCCCGGAAATGCTCCTGTTAAGATAGGTAAATACAATTTAAGTAAATTCTTTGAAGGTGATATTGCAGTCATTAGAATCTATAATAGAGGTCTTTCAGAAAACGAAATTGCGACAAACTTTGATACGGAAAAAGAAAGGTTTGGTTTTACAAATCAGTCGATAGTAGTGAACATGCCGGAGTATTTACCATTTTCTTCAGCAGAAGTATTAGGTACAGTTCAATGGCGTCAAAGTATTTTGGATAGCGTTTCATTCGTAGATAGAAGGCAAGTTTTTGTTCCATGGACTGCTACTATTGCAATTAGTGAAAATCTTACAAATACAAATGATTCAAATTATGAAATTTCAGCTAATAACTTAACTATGGACCCTCAAATTCAAAGAGTTCTAACCGGTTCAGGAATTTACAATCAAGAAGCTTTGGGCAACTCATTTAACGGTGAAAACCAACCACTAAGTCTCTTTGAAAATAGCCAAAACAATGGTGGAGGTGAATTTCATTTAACCTCCGAGTTTATTTTGCAAGCACCTCCTTACACCAGATCGGGCGAATATCGAGGAGTTATTGTAGTCAGTGTTAGTTAAATAATTGATTTATAATAAGTTTTAAACAATTAAGAACCTTTTTCAAGTGAATACTTAATAAGCCCGTCAAATAACGGGTGAGGTTTGCCAGGTCTAGAAAGAAATTCCGGATGACTCTGAGTACCAATAAAGTATGGGTGAGTTTTTTGATCTAGTTCAATGAGCTCTACCAAATAACTATCTCTGCCCATATTGTCTTTAAAATGATGTTTGCCGCTGATTTTCATCCCACCTTTTTCTAAAGCAGGGACATATTTACCCTGTACTTCCAATCTATGTCTATGCCTTTCTCTAATTTCAGTCTGTTTGAATAATGAATGAGCTAGGGTATTTTCAGAAATTGTACAAGAATACCCGCCAAGTCTCATGGTACCTCCCTTTTGATGAATCTCAAGTTGTTCTGGAATCAAGTCAATTAGTGTGTCCAAGTCTTCAATCGCTGCTCTATCATCATACATTTCGCTAGTAACTGCCTTTTTGATTCCGCATACGCTTCTGGCAAATTCTACAACTGCCATTTGTAGACCCAGGCAAATTCCCAAATACGGAACTTTATTTTCTCTTGCATATTTAACGGCCAAAATTTTTCCTTCCATACCTCTTTTTCCAAAACCTCCCGGAACAAGTATTCCTTCCATTTCTTTTAATAACTTCCAATTTTTGTTGGATTTACCGATAGGATCTTTTTCCAGCTCTTCAGAGTTAATAAAATAGGTTTCTACTTTGGCCTTATATTTAATGGCGGCAATTTTTAGTGATTCTAATACGCTTAGATAAGAATCATACAGCTTAATATATTTTGCGATTATACCTATTTTAACTGTTTTTTGCTTTTCGTTATTTCCGGGAAAATTGGTAAAGAATGAAGTTAATTCAGGATGCAAATCTTTTTCAAACAACTTTTCAATATTTGCTTCCAAATTTGAATTGTATAGGTAGCCAGGAACTTGGTAAATGCTCTTCATATCCGGTAAACCTATCACCCTTTCACTAGGAAGGTTACTAAAAAGGGCAATTTTACTGATTATACTGTCGTCAATATCTTTGTGTTTATATCTGTGGTACCTGGCAATTAGCATGTCCGGTTGGAGTCCGCTCCTAAGCAATTCTCTTAAAGATGTTTGCATGGGCTTGGTTTTGTATTCGCCGCTGCATTCTAAATAAGGCACATATCCTAAATGTACGTGAAGCACGTTTTCTTTATTTTCTTGCCTGAACTGCCTAAAACTTTCTAAAAAAATTTCACCTTCCATATCTCCCGTAGAGCCGCCTATTTCAATTAATCTTACGTCCACATTTTCAATCTCACGTGTAAAAGATTCCTTTATGAAATTAGTTACGTGTGGAATTAGCTGTACATTTTTACCTAGGAAAATACCTTCCCTTTCCTGATCAAGAATTTTAGAATAAATTTTTCCGGCAGTAACCGAAGCAACAGAAGTTAAATTGATATCCAAAAATCGTTCATAGTGACCTAAGTCTAAATCAGTTTCACTTCCGTCATCCAAAACATAGACTTCTCCATGTTCATATGGAGACATAGTACCGGGGTCTATGTTTAAATACGGATCAAACTTGATAACATCAACTTTAAGTCCCGCAGATTTGAGAATTAAACCAATCGAAGCGTTAGTTATACCTTTTCCCAGACCGGACACAACTCCGCCTGTTGTAAAAATATATTTAGTCTGCATAAAACCAGTAGGCCTAATCTACGGCTTTTTGTCAAGATGTACTTAGTTTTACGGGCTTCAAAAAAGCTACGCTTTTTACTATAGACGATCCAAATACAGCCTATAACACTTGTCACATTGTAAACCACCCCTTCATCCAGAATTTGCCACCCCGTCATCCTGAAAACTAAAACCACCCCGTCATCCTGAATTTATTTCAGGATCTATCTTCGAAGGGATTCCGAAACGAGTTCGGAATGACAATTATTATTTCATGATCTATATACTAAAGAGATGCCGAAATAAGTTCGTCGTGACAGCAAGTTCCAAATGACAAGTTAAATTTGCATCCTTAAGTTTGCATTTTGAATTGTTTCCCGTGCCTTCTTTCCTGTAATTTCAAAGTTAACCAATAACTCTTGTCAGGCACTCCCCACCCCCTTTGGCCTCCGGCCATTTCCCCCGAGTGGGGAAATTACTTGTTAAATTTCGGTGGAAGACTTGCAGATTAGGAATTATTTGAAAGTTTCAAAATCACCAACAACTTCAATGCTTTTTTGAACAGATTTTTTCAGGTCTTCTTTGTATTCGACTAGTTTAGAGGACACAATCGCGTCTGAGAGCCCTACGATTTGTGCAGCCAAAAGGGCTGCGTTTTTGGCGTTGTTTAGTGCTACGGTTGCTACCGGCACCCCTGTAGGCATTTGTAAGATCGAAAGGATTGAATCCCAACCATCAAGAGAATTAGATGACTTTATCGGCACTCCGATAACCGGCAATGTTGTTATTGAAGCTATCATGCCGGGCAAATGTGCTGCACCGCCGGCTCCGGCAATTATTGTTTTCAAGCCTCTTTCTTTTGCAGACTTGGCGTATTCAAACATCCTTTCCGGTGTTCTGTGGGCTGATACCACAGTTATCTCATAATTGACTCCTAATTGCTTAAGAACTATCTCAGATTCTTTCATGATCTGATAATCCGATTGACTTCCCATGATTATTCCTACTTTTTTTGTCATATAAACACTAATCTTTCTGTTTAACTAAAGCCTCAATTTCCATAGCTGTTTGGTATATCACATCTTCACTTAGCTCAGGTCCCATCAACTGACATCCGGTTGGTAAATGTTCCAGATCTACAGATGAATAAGACTCAAAGTCAAATGTTATATCCTCCAGAGTAACTTCAGAATCATCTGCATTTTGCTCTATGTGACACATTTTTTTTAGTTTCCGGAGATCGATTTTTTCGGCATTGAATTCTTCGGATTTACTTAATATTTTTTCTTTAGTTCTTGCTCGCAATCCCAGTGGTACGTTAATTGCCGGGATGTTAACTAAATTTGCAGCTAACACTAATGCATCGGAAAGATACATTTTAAGGGGATTGTCTGTTTTCTCTCCAAATTTAAAAGGGAATTCTACTGTGGTAGGAGTCAAAAGCAAATCTACTCTTTCAAAAACTTTGGAAAAATCTTTTGTGATGAGTTGTTTAACCTTTTCAGCCAAATCATACCTTTCCTCTTTGTTTTCTGCTGCAGAAGCAAATGTACCCAGCATGATTCTTCTTTTTGGTTCATTTCCAAGCCATTTTTCTCTGATTTCATAGTATGGTTTGTCCATATCGGTTTCGCCTCTCCACCCGTATCTAACACCGTCATATCTTTGCAGGTTGGCTGCTGTTTCAACGGTCATGGTTGATTGATAAACTGCTAGCCCGTATTTTGTTAGAGGTAATTCTACTTCGATGATGTCATGTCCGAGCTTTTTTATTTTAATTACTATATTCTGGATCATTTCTCTAATATCATCATCCAGACCCTCAGCAAAGTATTCTTTTGGTAATCCTATTTTTTTCGGTGAGCTGCTAAGAAGAAGTTTTTTCTTGTTTCTTTGTGTTTTCTTAGCTTCAATAATCTGATGTAATTTAGGTTTAAGTTCGCCGCATTCCAAGGAGGTTTGATCTGAAGGATCCTTTCCGGAAATAACTGTAAGAACCAATAAATTATCAAGAACAGAATTGGTTATCGGTCCTATTTGGTCCAGAGATGAAGAAAGGGCCATTAAGCCGTATCTGGAAACTAATCCGTAAGTAGGTTTAAGCCCTACTACATTACAAAACGCAGAAGGCTGTCTAATAGAGCCACCTGTGTCTGAAGCTAGACTAAATACTGCTTGACCGGAAGCCACGTTGGCAGTTGGGCCTCCGGAGGATCCGCCCGGTACTCTTTCTATGTTATAAGGATTTTTGGTTGGACCGAAAGCCGAATTTTCAGTGCTGGAACCCACCGCCCATTCATCCAAATTTGATTGAGATATGAGAATTGCTCCGGCTTTTTCAAGTCTCAGGTAGACTGTAGCTGAGTAAGGGCAACGGAAATTCCAAAGAATCTTGGAGGCGGAAGCGGCTATTTGGCCTTCTACTAAAATATTGTCTTTAAGATTATAAGGGATACCAAACAGTGGATATTTTTGAAGCAACTCTTCAAACCAATCGTTATTTTTTGATTTGTTTTTTTCGAATTCAGCCAAAATATTATCGAGTTTATATCCTTGATTTTCTGCAGATTCCGGAGTGTGTCTTAGGATTGATTTTATATGTTTATCTAATTGTTTTGATCGATTAAGAAAAAATGCCACTACTTGTGAAGGAGCAGCTTTTTTCTCTCTGTATAGGCTATGAATTTCATTTATAGTAGGGTTTTTTGAAACAGAGAACATGCTTAATCTTAATTGCTTCCTAAAACACAGATTATTATAGAAATCAATTAAAGTCAATAGAAAAGAGCTTGACATGTTTTTTTTAAGTAGCTTTACTATAATAGTAGGTACCCTCTTTACCCTTTTTTATAAAGATTTAATCCGGCAACAAGATTATGAATTTATCCCAATCTCAAGGAGGTGTAGGTTTTAATAACCTTAACTCCGAATTCCAACCCTTCACTTACTCCAGTCAGTTTTCCTTAAGGCATGTTTTTAGGGCAGGGGCAGTTGTCTGGTGCAAAAATAAAGGAAAAGACTATTACGTGGTTTTTCGTTCCCATACCCGTCCAAATCGAGGAATACAAATTCCTGGCGGCAGGATAGAGAAACATGAAAATGTCGGTCATACCATACTAAGGGAAGTATATGAGGAAACCGGACTCAGATGTGATATTGTTTGTCCTTTGGGGTTCATCTATTTTCAAAATGAGAAAGACAATTATTCCAATATGCAAACTTATTTTATCATCAAGCCAATCTATCCTATAGATGTGCAAAACAAGTGGAAGTATACCGACAAAGACTCTACTAAACAAGAATTGGAATGTTGGTGTGTCCCGGTAGAAAAGCCTGCAGACTTTTTGGCATCGGGACAAAGTCAGGTAATCGATATGTTTAGAAAATGGTTAGAAGATCATAAAAAACCTCCAAGACAAAGCAACAGAAATGAAAATGACTTTTCCGGCGTTTCTCAAGGAAAGAACGAAACCTCTGATTCATTTAAATCAAAGAATGATAAAGATTTTATTATTGAGAGTTAAAAATAGTAAATAGTATTTAGGGAATAATCTTTTTGATATTCATAAAATATGCCTGCAAGTAAGTCTTTTTAAGAAGGTAATAAGGCTGGAAAATTTATTCTTGACAAGGTCAAAAGCTTAACTCATAATAATACGAGTTTTAAATATATTTTGTTAAAAATTTAGTGTAATATGAGCAAAAAAACTGCTAAAACAAATAAAAAGACCAGTCACAAGAAATCTGAAAAACAAAAAGGAACTAAGGCTGAGGACCTAAAGGAAGAGGAGGTTAAGGAAGTAGTTACCAAAGCGGAAAAAGTTTCTGCAAAAAAGACTGTTGAAAAAGAAGAGCCTTCAAAAAAACAGCCTTCTAAAGAAAAAACCTCAGAGAAAAAAGATTCTGATAAAAAAGATAAGGAGGAGACCAAAGATAATAAATCAGAAGAAAACTTAAAAAAAGACATTTCCAAAAATAAATCTACTGAGGAAAAAAAGGATAAAAGAGCTGAACAAAAAGCAGTTATACGAAATAAAGATGAAATTGAAATAAACCTACCGGATTTTAAAGCAACCAAGAATGTCAAGATGGCTGCCGGTGTTTTGGGACTGGCTGTGTTACTGGGACTTTTAGCTGCAGGTAGTTACTATTATGTAGTTAACTCTGCAAACTACGCCTTTTATAAAATTACCACTGCTTTGGAAAGAGAGGATTATGCTACTTTCGAAGAGTATGCGGATATGGATCAAGCTGCAGGTGGTATTGTGGATGATTCTTTGGAAAGCAGTCTTAGAGTTTACGGAGAAGATGACCCTCGCTATGAAGATCTAAAAAATATAACTGATGAAGAGAAAAAAGCTGAAAAGGAAAGTTTAAAAGCTAACCTGAAATCAAGTATTCAGAATAGTCAGTTTATTGATCCTGCCGAGAGGCCGCAAAATATATGGGAAGCATTCACCGAGGTTAATTTTCAGCAAGAAGGCGATAGTCTGGTTGTTCCAATGAAAACCGTAGGAGCAACCGGAGCGCAAGAAGTCGATGTGGTTTTTGATAAACAGAACGGCAGATGGTTGGTTACTGAGTTTAGACTGGATTTTGATAAAATTAATGAAGAAGCTAAACAAAGGCAGGAACAACTGCAGCAGCAACAAGATGATGCCCAAACTATGGAGGAGTTATCTCCGGAAACTGACCAAGAAGACGATCAGAATTCTCAAAATCAACCTCAGGAGTAAGGCAAATATTCAGTTTATAGACTTGCATTATTGTCCTGTATACCCAAAATAAAAATTGATAACCCCAAAACAAAGACAACAAACAATACCTACTTGCAGGTAAAGTAATTAAACTAATATTCAGCGGTTATTAATTTAAATTATATGTCATTAAGACAAGATGTTGAAGATTACCTTTTCTACTGTGAACTAACTAAGCAATATTCTCCTAATACAATCAGGAACTATAGAAATACTCTAGATAGATTTCTAAAATTTTTGGAAAGTTATAAAATAGAAAGGACCAATCAAATAGATCTGGATATGATAAACTCATACCGGATGCATCTTAACAAAATAACAACCATTAGAGGAGACAACATGAGCCTTAAGGCACAGTCATATCAGATAGTGGTCATTCGTAGTTTTCTTAAGTTTATGATTAAGAACGGTACTTTGGTGCTTTCTCCGGATAAGTTGGAACTACCTAAAACCAGAATGAGACGTATAGAGTTCTTATCGGAAAACGAGATAGAAAAATTGATTAAGGCTATATCTGATGATAATACTATTCCGGAAGTGCAAAAAAAGAGAAATAAGGCTATTATACAGACTATTTTTGGTTCCGGCTTAAGGCTTTCAGAATTACTTTCGCTAAAAAAAGTAGACCTACCTGAAAAAAGTTCTCAAGAATCCAGAATAATTATTCAAGGAAAGGGGGGGAAAGTTAGAACCACCTTCTTATCACCTTTATCTCAAGAAGCTATTGAAGAGTATTTGGAGGCGAGAAGTCAAGACGAAAACCCTTATTTGTTTGTATCTCATAGTAAAAATAGACCTAAAAATCCTAAAAAATGGAAACCGATCACGCCACGGATGGTGCAAATGTTAATTCAAAATTATGCCCGAAGGTTGGGTATTTACAAGTCGATTACCCCACACACCCTCAGACATAGCTTTGCTACTAAAATTTTGCAGGAAGGTGGTGATCTTAGATCCGTTCAGGTTCTTTTGGGGCATACTAATCTATCTACTACTCAGATTTATACACATATAAACGATTGGCAGATTAGAGAATTACACAGCAAAGTATTTGGTAAAAAAAGCTCGGAAAAGAAGGTGGATAAAAAATAAATTGGACAAAAATATCTCAGAAAGATTCAATTAACCGAATATTTCTTCCATAATTGGCGGAATAGAATAATTTGGTCCAAGTATAAATCCTTGGATAAAAAAAAGTAGCAAAGATTTATATACTCCGTCTTCATTCGGAATTAGTCTTTCCACTTTCTCTCTTAAGCTTGTTATACTTGTTATGACTTCTTTTTTGCTAACAATTCCCTCAATGATTTGCTTTATTATTCTAAGAAAAATACCTTCGTTTATTGTTTGGGAGTATTGAAAATAAATCTTAACCAAATTAAGAACATCTTGTTTAATAGACTCTTTGATTTCCGGAGAAACGAGTTCTATACCTCCAATAGATGTTTTAATCAAGTTTTTATCATTAACGGAAAAGGTGCTTCCGGGAGAGTCAAGAATAATAATTTTATGAGTTAAAGCTCTTTCCAGTACCAGTTTGAGTCCATATCCATCGGAAGAATCCTGATTAATTAGAGGCCACCCATAAAAAAGATACTTTCTATTTTGATTTCCGATACGACTTGGAAAAGATAAATCCAGTACTGTGTTTCTTAATTGCTCAGGATCACTTAAATCAACTGCAAAAATATTATCTTGAAGATACCGGGCAACATTTCTCGCTACTGACGGAAGCAGATAAGTATGTTCCATTTTAGCTATTTGCCCGTCTTCTAATCTATCGAACTGTTCTTCGATTAAAACTGATGTTCGTTAGTGTTGAATGCGTCTTCTAATCTATCGAACTGTTCTTCGATTAAAACTGCAATTGCTCTGAACGTTTGTTGGTCGGGTGTTTTGATAACTTCTTTCTTACCTTCACTATTTTAGGGGGTGTGTATATTTGTTCCGCTCTATAGGCCTTATGCCATTCTACAATTTTATTATAAACTTCTTTATTAATTCTAATCCTTTCCCTATGTCTGTCCCTGGAAAAAATCTGCATGGATACTTCTCGGGAAGGTTTGCCCTCCAGTCTTATCATAAACTCTTGAAAATCACTGCTCCATCTGATATTAGTTGATTGAGTAATTAAAAACGGTGGTTTAGAATTCCTGTCAATATATTGCCGATAAAACATTCTTAGGTTGTTGAATTGTTCTAAAAGCTGCAGTCCCTCACCTCCCGGCAACCTTACTAAATCAAACAAAACTTTATTAATCCATACTATAGATATTTCTTGAGTTGAATGTCTGTTTTCGTTTCCATCTTGTGGAGAGTTAAGTATACCCTTCAATTCTCCAAGGATCTCTAAGGATTCTCTTGGAGCTTCTGGCTTTACGTCTGGTAAAATGTCGTAATTTAACATACTTTATTTTGAAGTATAGTTGATATTGCCTCATTTTATTCTAATTATCAATAGTTTGCAATTTATTGATCTTGCCCTTGAAGATTGAA
>CAYSWH010000047.1:0-10385 GCA_964434775.1 uncultured Candidatus Saccharibacteria bacterium
CCTCTGTGCTTATAGATAGGATTGAGGTAGGGGAGGTTATTTAAGTGCGGGGGGTGGCAGGTTCTGGTTGAGAGGCAACTTCTCTTTGATCCAACTCCAACACTTTTTTACCTTTAAACAGAGTTACCGGCTCGAGTGGTTAGATCAATTAAACTCAAAAATTTACCTAAATTATTTTGACCGTAATTAGTATCGGTTAAACCTGTAAATAAAAAAAACGACCTTTTATTGGCCGGGAAAATATCTAAAGTTTGGTGGATCCGCTGGGGTTCGAACCCAGGACCACTGGCTTAAAAGGCCATTGCTCTACCGACTGAGCTACAGATCCAAAATCTATCTTTAAATTTAAATCGGGTTTTTCAAACCAAACCTAAGATTAGTTATTTTTATTCAATTTTGTCAAGAGTTGTTTGTTGCTTCTTCTTTAATCGTCAAAAAAATAGTTTACAAAATAAGCAAACTTATAATTAGTCATATTCAATCCCTTTAATGTAAAAATAATTATGACTTATCAAAAAGTTAACACTATGACAATTCAAGTACCGGAAATACTTGACTACAAAAAAGCAGCCCCAGAAAGACAAAAAATTGCCGGCTTGATTAGCGAGTATGTAAGTCCGCCCTTGTTACAGCACTTGTTGGCAGTAGAAGTAGTAATGTATGAGTTGGCCTACCATTTCGATGAGTTTGAGAATGCCGAAGAATGGGCTTTAACCGGCTTGATCCACGATATTGACTGGGATGCCTGCGGAAAAAATAGCGATTTACATTGCAGCGAACAAACCAAGAAATGGCTGCTTGAGAAGGGTATTTCCGAAGAAATAATCGAGAATGCTTTTAGTCACTACGGCTTTATAAACGTAGGCGAGCAAAAAGTGGGTTTTGAATCCAACGGTACAGGTATAGAAGCTGATACACTATTACGAAAAACATTATTTGCTGCAGATGAATTGACGGGGTTTATCATTGCCTGCAGTTTAGTCAGACCCTCCAAAACCATTGCCGATATGGAAACCAAAAGTGTTATGAAAAAACTTAAAGACAAAAGTTTTGCGGCACAGGTAGACAGGGAATTGATCAAATCTTGTGAGCAAACTTTGAACATGGAATTGAGAGAATTTGTTGACCTTGTCTTACAAAAAATGAAAAAATACCAACCTCAATTGGAATCTGTTTCCAAATAGAAATTTTACCTAATTTATTTGTGAACAACTTTGAATTGGCCAAATTCGGTCAAGACCTTGCCCAGCAGCACTATCAGGAAAATGGTTATAACTTGGTTACGTCCAATTTTCAATACTATCAGCCCGGTACTCAAGGCAGGCAAGCCGAAATCGATCTTATTTTTACCAAGGAAAACAGAGTTTTTTTGATAGAAGTTAAAACTAGAAGTACCTTACAATACGGTATGGCTATTGAACAAATTACACCCAAAAAAATAAAATGTGTCCAGAAGGCCTATCACTATTTTTTGTACAAATATCCGATTTATCAAAACTACTTTTTTCAATTTGATGTGGCAGCAGTCCAAAACGGCAAGCTGAACTTGGTTCAAAACGTGCAGTGTTTTTGAAATCGTGATTAGGCACATTAAGCAAAATTTATTTAATTTTTTGATTATGTTTGATATTGAAGAGTTTCTTCGTACTTTTAAAGTTTTGTACTACTCCGGCAAAAACAATGACGAGTATCTTCAATTATTTATAGAAAAAATAAGTAAAGCGGAAATCTCCGGAAATTTTATGCCGGATTTTTTTGACTCCCCCAAGGAGGCTATGAAGTCTCTTAGAATTATAGTAGAGGATTTGAATATTAGAGACCTGCGTATTGGTTTTCGCTGGAACAAGATTGAACCTCAGGCGGGACAAATTAGTTTGGATTACTACCTTCCTTTCTTGAATTATTGCCTGGAAAACAAGGTCAAGATATGTCTGAATGTCGGACCGATAAAAACTATCGGTTGGCCGGAGGAACATATTCCGGAATGGGTTCTAAAGAAATTTGACTTACCAGGTAATTCTGTAATCAGTGATCAAAGTGAACTTGGAAAAACAGCTCTGGAGTATTTTAATGATTTGCTAACTGTTTTGGATAATTCTTTATATTTGCCCAGAAATTCCCTGATTTACTCCTTACAACCGGAAAACGAGTCCTTTAACCGTTTTGGTCAATTTAAACTAATCTCTTCGGAGGAATATATAAATGAGTCAATCAAAATGCTTTACTCCAAATACCCAAAAAAAGAGATAATGCTAAATTCCAGCGGTCTCAATTCCGCAGGACAAATCTTCTCTATCTTCAAACAATTTCCGGGGATAAAAGGGGTGTTGGGCCTGAATTATTACTACACTTATCCCGGTAGAAAAAATTTTATCTACTATTTCATCGAACCGTTTTCTTTTAACCCTTTAGCCAAATACAATGTCAAGCAAGCAGCCCGGTTGTTTCATTCTAGGGATTATAAACTGGAAATATCTGAAGCTCAAATGGACCCCTGGGGGGAGATCAAAACACCCGGCAACAGTGTGCATTCCTTGAGATTTGTTCTGGGCAAATGTCTGGCTATAATTCAAAAGAATCAGGAGTATAACTCCAAAATAAGATTGTGGGGATTGGAGAGGTTTAGCTTGAAATATTTGAATAAGCAGGTAACCGAGGAACATCAAAAAATGGCCAAGCTTATTCGGTTGGTGCATATATAAAATTATTAAATATTAATCTGTCATTCATATGAGGTTGAATTTATTCATTATTTAACAGACCAATTCAAAGATTGCAGTTTTTTGTTAATTTCTATCCTTGCTTAGAACAATGAAGACCGGGAGGCTTCCGCTACAATAATATTTTTTCCCTACCAATTTTACATTTTGAATTTTTCCCGTGCCTTCTTTCCTACAGATCCAAAATTACACCAAACCTCATTCAGGCACTCCCCACCCCCATTGCCCTGACGGGCATTTCCCCCGAGTGGGGAAAAATTTTATTTCGAACTGTGTTTTTGATTGGCTTCGAGCAAGCCTTTGTAAAATTGATTTACCGAATCAGTGGTTTTTTAACTTTCAAAATCTTTAACAATAAGATCGGCTACATTATTACTGTAAAATTTCTTTGGAGTACCTTTTTTGGTTCTCGGGTCTGGATATCTTTTATAACAAAGATTTGAGTTATCAATGTATTTACCTCTTTTTTCATAATATTGCTGATTTTTCTTAATTTTAGGGTTTTTACTTTTTACAGCACTAAATAATTCAGAGTCATCTAATTGGAACCTTTCGCGAATATCTTCTTCAGACATTTGTAATTTTGGTGCATTTGGATCATTTGTCTTCACGAAACTGACCTGACCTTCAGTGGCTGATTTTTTGATGTTGATATTTAAGTTAACAGTAAAATGAAAATCTGATTTTTTAGAAAATGGATTGCTGTTTTCTTTTCCTGCTAGATATTTAACCAAATTTTGTACTTCTTTATTTTGTTTTCCACTCACTAACAAATCAAACCCTTCTATTTCATTATAAAATGAAACAGGCATTAAGTAGAAATTATATTTATCTAAACTCTCTTCAAACCAAATATCGACTAACTTTAAATAATTCATTAACGATGCTGTGCCAAGTGTCTGAATTTTTAAATCAAGCATCTTTCCTTCATTACAAAAATGAACTGCATTATCTCTTATTTCTACAATCGCCTCAATGTTTTCATATAATTTTTTTTCAATATTTATATTTAAATTTCTTAA
Organism: uncultured Candidatus Saccharibacteria bacterium; assembly: GCA_964434775.1. Taxonomy (GTDB): domain Bacteria; phylum Patescibacteriota; class JACMRA01; order JACMRA01; family JACMRA01; genus CAYSWH01. The sequence continues at coordinate 3,743 of CAYSWH010000047.1, forward strand.
TTTTTTGATACAGCGAAAAATATCAATAGTTTTTAAATTTCCAGACTTACTTTTTGCTAGTACTTTTTGTTTAGTTTTTTCTCCTTTTTTGTTTAATTTTGGCTCTTTAAAGTACAATGATTTTATGTTAGATTCTTTTATCAGCTTTGCTTTAAAAAGTAATTCATATGAATTAACTAGTAGAATTATAAAAGATTCTTCTCTATACTTAAAATCTGGCTTATTGTAGATTTCTATAGATGAGACTGCAGCAGATATTGATTTTCTTAAAAGTAATTTATATTTTGCAATTGACATATAACTAAGATTTTTCAATCTCCTCCTCCACCTCTCGCTTGGTTCTTTCGAGCAATTCTTGGCTCTCAGCACGGAGACGGAAACTGGTTTGAATTTTTTCGGAAATAAGATTTTGAGTTTCTGGCGGAAGAAGTGGGATTTGTACTGCCTGAATTTCACTCGGTTTCCAGTGTTGAATAATTGAACCTCCTGCATCTCTTTCGGCTTGCAATTGAACGACTTTTGAATTTAGGACTAACGCCAAGTAATCTGGTAAAACTTCTTTTGTATCTTTTAATGTTAAATGAAGAATAGCACCTGATGTAATGAATTTTTCATCTTTTTGACATTTGTAGGCTGTTCCTACAGACCCGTCTTTTGTCAGTAAAATATCATCTTTTTTTGGTTTTTTAATGTGTCTAAATTTCTCTGGATCAAGTTTTATTTCAGGATTAGAAATCTCAAATTTATTTAAGTTGGAAACTCTTACAAACGGTATTCCTTCATCTTGATAAGCTTCGCTTCCAGGCTCGATTGATTTAAAAATATCCACTAAATTACCTAAATTATCATTTTCAAATCTTTTTACCTTGCCCAAAATCTCATCATACTTTGGCTGGTAGTACTCGGCATCTAGCCTGCCACTGTCTCCAAAAGACTCGGAATAATTTTTCACTGAAATGTTTAGATTAGAGAAATTCCCCTCTGGAGGGGTGCCTCCGCAGGAGGCGGGGTGGTTTGATTCACCAACAAACTCCACCTCTGGAGGGGTGCCTGAGCGTAGCGAAGGCGGGGTGGAACTCAAACCAGAGAAACCTGACAAACTAGACTTTTTGAGCTCCTCAACCCTCTTTTGGATCGCCATTTGAAAACTGTCACTTACCCAATCCATGGACTTCTTAATTTCAATATCCTGATAGTGCAAAACCTCTAAATCTAAGCTCTTCAAAAAACCGTCTCTTTCTTGATCATATTCTCCTTTGTAGTCATGACTCTCTCCATCTATCTCCACCACCAAACCAAGCTCGGCGATGAAAAAATCTACAATGTAATTTCCAATGATTATTTGCCGATCGATATCCCAACCAAGCAGTTTTTTGTTATTAAACGCCTTCCAAAACAGCACTTCAGACAATACCCCGGTTTTTCTTAGTTCTTTAGCTTTAGATTCTAGAGACTTATTTTTTGGTAAGTTCCAAAAAGGGAAAAGAGAGCGTTTTTTCCATTCGGGGAGTGGGTCCATCCCGCCTTGCCTTTGGCAAGCCACCCCTCCAGAGGGGAATTGGGAGTTTGTGTGTTTGTTAACTTCCACCCCGGCCGGCTCCGCCGGCCACCCCTCCAGAGGGAAATTTTGGGTTTGGTTCCGAGACCCCCCCGCCTCCTGCGGAAGGGAATTTGGGTTTGTTTGTAATTCTCCTCTCAGAGGAGTGCCCGACTGAAAGGAGGGGGAGGTGGAGTTTGTTGGTGAATCTGGATCCACCCCGTCAAAACCTTCGGTTTTGCCACCCCTCGAAGAGGGGAATTTTAGGCCCAGCTCCTCCAGCAAAATCTGCTCCGCCTCGCCGTAAAGTTTTTTAGATTCTTCAAGCTTGGCATGAGCGGTTTGGACTAGCTCTGCGATGTGGGATTGGAAGGGGAGAGGAAGGATTGGGATTTTTAACTTTCTTATATCCTGCAATTCTAATTTTGCTTGAACTTGCACTGCTTGAATTCTTTCAATGCTTAACTTTCCAATTTTTGATGTTAAAAATGAAAATAGATAAAATGGATTAATTTTTTCTTTATTAACTTTTATACTCACAACATTTTGACTTGTATTTGCTTTTTGAAAAAGTATAGAAAAATTACCGACAGAGCCAACTTTTGACAAAGCTAAATCTCCAAAATCTAATTCAGTTTTAAACTCTTTTTTTGAATCTTCTTCTGAAATATAAACACAATCTGACAAATCAAGAAAACCATCTTTAATATTCTGAACTCTTAAAAAAGGAATTCCATCTTCCCTATATCTATCAGGTGAAATATCAAAAATACCTTTTCTTATTGATTTTGTTAAATTTATAAATAAATCATGCTTTTTGCTATCTATTAAGCTTTCATTTAAAACTAATTCTTTCTTAAAAAACTCACTATCAAATCTAAAATTTTCATTCTCCTCCAAAACCTCACTCAATTTCAACTCCGTAATTTCCAGCTCGTCCAACAGTACTTTGTACCGCTCTAGGTCGGGCGAGCCTACTGAAAAGACAGTTTTTCCTTGCGGGCAAATTCCGCAAAGGCTTCGGCGATGCCGTCACTGGTTAGTCCGTCATGGTTGTACAAATCCTGGTCAATAATCGGGTGGCCGTGCCGATCCAGTTTCATCTTACCCTCATCGTCTTTTAGATAAATTTTGTCTCCCGAATTATCTTTGCCGGCCTTGGTCTGTGTGGCAAAAAAGATCGGATAATCCTCCACCTTGGGGCAAAGATCGTCGTCCCACTTTTGCACAAACAGCACGCTAGTCTTGGTGCCAGTATGGGGCTTGAAAGTGTTGGGATGCAAACCAACCACCGCCAAAATCCGACACCTCTTGGCAATAAAATCCCTAATCCGCTTGTCACTGGAGTTGTTAAACCGACCTTGAGGCAAGACCACCGCCATCCTACCACCAGGTTTTAGAAAATCCAAATTCCTTTCAATAAACAAAACATCACGACCAACGGCGTTTTGATACTTGCCGTTTTCCTTACGACTAATCTCATACTTAGCCAAAAGCCTAGTCTCCTTGATATCGCCTGCAAACGGAGGATTGGCCAAAAGCACATCAAAATCAAAAGACTCGTAAGAACCTTTTTCTATAGCCTGCTTTTTAAAATTCTTCCAACCCTCGTAGTAGGTATCTTTCCAATCCTCATTCTCCTCAGTCCACTCCTTCCACCGATCATAATCTAAAGTGTTTAGATTCAAAACATTTGTCTGACCATCTCCAGCAATGATATTCAGAGTCCTAGCAACTCTTACAGTTTTTTCATCAAAATCAATTGCAAAAGCCTTGTTTTGGACATACTCTTCGCATCTGGGTGGTTTTTTCTCTAGGGTAAACAACTCGCTTTGATCAATTTTCATATCGGCTAAAATCTGCCTCCATACATGAAATACCGAATGAATCACAAATCCTGCCGAACCTGCTGCGGTATCAATAATCGTTTCGTCTTCCTTAGGATTTAGCATTTTCACACACATGTCGATGACATAACGAGGGGTGAAATATTGACCTTTATCACCCTTAGCCGTTTTACCAATCAGATATTCAAAAGCATCGTCAATCACATCCAAATTAGAATTGAAAAACTTTACATCCTGGAGTGAAGCCACGCAGACGGAGAGGTGAGACGGAGACAGATTGATTTTGTCTGAATCCTTAAAAATACCTTCCCACTTGGTCTTAGCCTGCTCAAAAAGTTTGTTCAGTTTGTTGTAAAGTTCGTTTTCCGTTTGACCAGTATTGCGAAATTCTAAAGGTCTAGTTTCGTCTCTTCCACTTTGAAGTTCATCGTAGAGTTTGGTAAAAATCAGCTTAAAAACCTCTTCAAAAATATCCACGCCGGCATTGGCCAAAACTTCGTCTTCCAAATCTAGGACAATTTGCCTTAGGGTTTTGTTTTTGGTCTCCAAAACATTTACACGCTTTAGATCAGCAATAAAAAACTTTTCGTTGAGAATGTCAGCCAAAGTTTGATCAGCCTTTGGAATGTCCGTAATCTCCTCAAAATAATTAGGATCTTTACGATGATAATAACTAATTTCCTGACCATTAGTCCAAATATTGATCGGCGAACCGGTGGCATGAGCATAGCTCTTTAATTGATCTTTACCATCCTTGAGTTTTGGCTTTTTTAATTCAACCAAAATGTAAGCAATGTTGGGGTTGTCTTTGTCGGCAATAAAAATATCTGCTCGTTTTACTTCCCTGCCAAAATTGACCGGATACTCCAAAATAATCCTTTCTTTGGGGTATTTGTAATGATTTAGGAGTCTGTCCAAATACAACTGCCTAACAACTTCTTCAGGAGTGAGTTTGATTTCTTTGCCTCGAACCAAGCAAGTGGTGTAAAAATTTGTTGAATCCTCTTTGGCAAAAATTCTTCCTTCTAAAGATTGAATCTCCACATCAGTGAAAAAATCTAGGCCATAATTGGAATTTTGGAGAATACTACTTATTTTTTGAGACATACAAACTCTTCTATTGTAAGATTGTTTTTGGTAGAATAGAAAGTAAGTATCTTTTTAAAAAAAGTGCAAGTGTGAGAAAATTATGAAATGAGTTTAAATATTTTTTCCAAAACCACCTCAACCTCCAAAATTAGTTTCTCCCCGGCTTAATTTATACAGAGACTTGGCTACGAGAAGGTAGAAAGGGATTGTCAGGATTGTGTTCAAAAAGAGAAAGATTAAGCCTACCTCGGGTAAGAAGAAGAGTAGTCCCAGTAAGGACATAATAATCCCTATCCAGGCTGTAAAGCGGCTGTAAATAGTGCTTTTTAGAAACAGGAAAGAGTTGATCAAGCCGGCGATCATAAATAAAGTAGTTTGCACAGCCCAGGCGGTTCCGTCAAAGACTACACGAAAGGCTTCTCCGGCGGCCAAATAATAACCTTTTTCCGTTTCTGTAGCGGCTTGTGTTATAGGCCTCACTCAAAACCGACATTTCCACCAAGGGTCTGGCGGCGATAACGGCAGCAACTCCGATTAATTGCAGAACTACGGCAATTAGTGCGTAGGATTGATTTGCTCGTCTTATCGAAACATAGATAGCCAAGATCGGTAGGATATTGATTAGCATGATAATAAGCATAATCATATCAAGAGAGATCAAGCCGCCGAGTAAGTCTTCATTCAAGAGTTGAAAAATTTGCATGGAGGATTCTTCCGTGGCGGTATACGGCCAAATAAAATAAGCAACAATGGCAACTACCACAAGAAAAGATACCAACACACAACTTGATACTGCCGATACGGTACAAATCAGTCCATGATTGGTCCGTTGTTTGTGCTTGAAGGTTTGTTTGAGTCATATCTGTTTGAGATTTTGGTAACGGATTGGATATACTAAAAAAAATGAGTTTCTGATTTATCTGAGAAATAATTTTACCGGATTTCCTAGCAGGACAAACAATATTGACTTGATTGTCAACGTTCGGCACTTGAGCAAACGGCAACAAAATTGTTTAGTAAATTGACAAAAATCAATAAAATGTTTGGATTTACAGCCTATTTCAAAATTAACCAATTATAAGTAAAATCTATATGGACTCAATCAGTATTAATATTTTGGCAGTCATCTTGGCAGCTATAGTAGCGTTTGTTCTTGGGGCTTTGTGGTATTCTCCAATTCTCTTTGGGAAAATCTGGCAGAAGGAAATCGGTTTTACCGGCGAGGATTTTAAGTGACAAAAATTCTTAATCGATTTATTCTATAATTTGTACCTATTTTTTATTCACTAAAATTATTTTGTAATATGAACATGTTCAAAGAGTCAGATGCTCAAACTCCTGAGGACTATATCAATTCAATCACCGATGAGAAACGCCGGGAGGAAGTTAGGCAGGTTCACGAGTTTATTTGCCAAGAGGTGCCTGAACTAAAGCCGCATATCCAAAGCGGTATGATTGGCTATGGTAGCGAGCATTACAAAACCAAGTCCGGCAGTGAGGGGGATTGGCCGGTGATACTCCTGGCTAATAGAAAAAACTACATTGCCGTTTATTCTTCATGCACTGAAGGCGGGCAATACATTACCGAAAAGTACAAAGATCAGATCGGTAAATCGGACGTCGGTAAAAGCTGTATGCGGTTTAAGAAGTACGAAGACATAAATTTTGACGGTCTTGGAGAAGTAATTAGAGAATCTGCCAAATTGGCTAAGGAAAGAGGTATTTTTGCCTAATATTTAAGCTGCGTTAATATCCTCTAGCTCAAATTCCGGTGTTTCCCAAGGAAAGACAGTGATCTTTGGTCTCAGATTCATTTTTTGTACCTCCTTCTCATCAGCCAAAAAGAGTTCGTTGGTTTGAACTCCCCAAATTTAAGTCTCAATCATCATACAATTTATAAACAACAATCCACAGTCTTTTAAGGTGTTGGAAGTTAAGTTTTTTTAAACCTTTTTCCCCACTCGGGGGAAATGCCCGTACGGGCAAAGGGGGTGGGGAAGTGCCTGAGTGGATTTAGTAAAACTTTAAATTTGGGATTATGAAGGCACGGGAAACATTCCTCTTAGCTTAGAATTTTAGAAATGAACAGAGTTATGTCAGAATATCCAATAGCTCCCAGGGCTATCCGATGTTCAAGACAAACTTGATGAAACTCTCACAATCTAGGGTA
>CAYSWH010000048.1:0-10199 GCA_964434775.1 uncultured Candidatus Saccharibacteria bacterium
AGAAGAGGGAGTCTAATCTTTGGGATGTGTTGAAGACTTTGTTGAGTAGGTAGGAATAGTTTATAAAAGAACTTATAGATTAAACTATAATCTTTCCAAAACCTCCTTTACTTTACCGTCATTCTTAACAAATTCTCTAATGGGAGCAAACCAATCTGCCAGATTTTCACCAACGGCATTCTTGAGATCCATAGGATGTAACTTACCACTATAGTATATTTTTTTCAACTCCTCGAACTCGGATAATTGTAAATTGCCGCCGTATTTACCAGGCCTGATAATATTCAAAGACCTGCCGGCAGGAAAAATCATTTTTTTAGACCAATCTAAAATTGGGTTGTAAGCCTGCTCTTTTTCAACCTCTTCAGAAGACTGATCCTCCATAACAATAGGACAGTAAGCTTTATTGATCTTTTTCTTGATCTCTTCAGGTTCATCATGAACAAAGACTGCACTATTGGGTTTAGATTTACTCATCTTATTCTCTTCAAAAAATTCATCCCGCATCCTTTCTTGACTACCATCATCTCTGGGGGCACTCAAGCTCAAAAGCAAAGCATGGTGAATGGCAATAGGTTTAATTTTTTCAGATCCAATCTTTAGGCTACAGGCAGAATTCATTTTAGGTGCAACCTCTCTCATCAATACATGACATTTTCTTTGATCCATGCCGGCATGCACAAAGTGGCTGTCCAGAAAAAATGCATCTGCAACTTGCATAGGAGGATATCTTAAAGTTGCAAATTCTACATTTTCACCTGCCTCTTTTCCCATGATTGAAATAGATTTAAGCACCCTGGATAAAGTCAAATTTTTGGCCGCAAAAAGGTCAAAGTCAAAGAAAGACAAACCGTTTTTTTTCCGGCTATAAACTTCTTCGGCAGAAATAATTTCCACTTTTTGTAAATCGCAGCCTACAGTTTCCATACATTTTAGCATCACTGGACCAAAATAATCTCTACCTACTTGACGCGCAGTTTCAATTGTCCCGTCTAATTTATTATTCAACCAGGTGTGGTAGTCAGCCAGCCAAATTCTGCAGTGAATTCCCGCATCGGTTAATTTTTTAATTTTCAAAGCAGCGGCTATTCCGGTACCAATATGAACCTTTCCGCTGATCTCAAAACCAATATAATGATTAATAGTTTCTTGACTTTGATTTGCTTTCTCAACCAAGAACTGCAACTCTCTGTCCAAATCATCTCCACCAGGTATAACCTCTGCAGTGTTAAAAAGAACAGCTTCCTTAATTTCGTTAAAATTATAAGTTACGGACATAATTATTATTTTAAGAATCTTGGAAAAGTAAGCTTAAATTGTCAAAATTGACTCTCATGATTTTCTATGGTAAAATTAATTTAGAATAAGTTGTCTAGGTTGAAGATGCAAAAACAGGTATTTAAAAGACTAGAATTCCGAGATTCAAGTTACTTACAAACATAAATAGCTATATGAGCGTAAAGGATAGAGGAAAAAACAGTTTGGTAATCTTGGCCACTTTTGGTGTGTTGATTTTTGCCACAGTTATGTATTTTGCCAATTCACAAGAGGGAGACCCAACTAAATATGACGCCATGGAAGCTGAAGCCTTGTTTTCTGAGGAGGTTAACCCGAAGGAATTCAGCCTTGATCCGGTAATCGTAGATGATTATATTGCTGCCAAACAAGAAATTCTTAGAGCGAGAGAGCTTGAGGACAATAAACTATATGAGTCCGGAAAAAACGACTATAACCAAAAAGTTCTTAGTATATTGGAAAGTCTGCCTGATGAAAAAAAAGAAGAGGCATGTAAATATAACAGCAAATTTATTCCTTCTGACGAAACAGAAGCCAAAATAATTAGGATTTGCAGCAACTTTAAACCAAAACATATTCCGGAAGTAAAAGGAGTAAATAGCAAACAAGCCGACTACTCCTTGTTTGTAATCCCGGAAGATTTATTAAAATGACAGCATAAAATACTATTCTTGCGGGGTATAACCATATCCAGCGGTTCAAACTATTTTCATGCTTGTTCTGGTTGTAATTTCTTGGATTTCCGATTGAGTTTCCTCGTTCAAAACAGGTTCCCGAAAATTGGAGTTTGAATCTTGATTATCTAAACCATATAATTCAAGTGACCAATAAGATGGTCGAAATTCGGGAGCAATAAATGAAATCTCGCCACAGAGTCGTCTTCCAAATTAACTCTAATTGTTTCTTGAGAGGAGAAAATACATGGATTTTGATCTCCTTTAAACAAGGCATCTATGTCGGGAAGTCTGATGTCAAAGCTTCCTGTACCAAATGCAAAAATATACTATCATTGATAACTTCTGATCCGGAAGAAGCTGTTTGGTATGTACCATTTACGCACAGAGAATCATATGGAGAAATTAAAGTTACTCTACGAGACTGAGTAATCAATATAATCAGTATTTAATACATATTTGTATCTATATGGATTTTCTCCTTCAGGAGTATTTTTTTCTGCAAATTTATGTAATATTTAACCGTTTTATCTTCAGGTGTATTAAGTAATAAATTGCATTTCTTGTAAAACATAAAAGTAAATAGTTAAAATATAATAATAAGCGAGGTCTTAAGATCACCACCAAGTTAGTGGCAAAAAAATCCGGAACCTGGCAAAATTTATAATGTCCAGTTTTAAGGAAAAAACTACTGCCGCGGAACTCGACACTTTACAATAAAAGAAAGGACTATTTGAATTAAATTAATATATTTTCGATTAATAAAATATTTATGAATAACTCAGACAAAACTAAATTGGACCTAAGCCTAACTTCATGGGATTTTACTAGTCTTTACAACGGAGATAATGACCCGCAAATTGACAGGGACAAGGAGATAGTCAAAGAAAAGTGCTATAAATTTATCGATAAGTGGAAAGATCGAAATGATTATTTGGAAGAACCATCAATATTAGTTGAAGCTTTGGAGGAGTTTGAAATTCTATCAAGTAACTACGGAATAACCGGAAAATTCGGATATTATATTCACCTAAGGACAGTGCAGGAGCAAGATAATGTAAATCTTAAGGCAAAATTGGCAAAAATTATTGATTACGCCAATCAGATCAGTAATGACTTACAATTTTTCACTCATAGAATTTCCAAAATTGACCCCAAAAAGCAATATAAATTTCTATCTTACACTGAATTGCAAGAATATAGACATTTCCTAGAAAGCTTATTTATCGAATCCAAATACCTGCTTAGCGAACCGGAAGAAAAGATACTTACTTTGAAGTCCAAGACTTCATATGGTAACTGGGTGAGAATGTTAGAAAGTTTTCTATCCAAGGAAGAATCTGAGATCTTGGATGAAGATGGTAAGCCTGCAAGTAAATCCTTTGAAGAGGTTATGAGTCTAATGAATTCCAAAAACAAAGAAGTCCGTGATTCGGCAGCTTCAGCATTCAATCAAATCCTAAAGAAACACTTGGAGGTTGCTGAAAACGAATTTAACTCGGTTTTGGAGCATAAAAAAACTAGTGATCAGCTTAGGGGTCATTCCAGACCTGATGAAGCCAGTCATATCGATGACGATGTAGAAACATCAGTTGTAGATGCTTTAATCAAAAGTGTTTCCGAAAGTAACAACGTATCTAAAAGTTTTTATAAACTGAAGGCCAGACTGCTTGGACTCCCAAAGCTTGCCTACCACGAAAGAAACTTGGAATACGGTAAAATTGAGAAAGATTATAACTGGGAAGATTCAGTTAACCTGGTGTACAAAGTTTTTGATGAATTAGATGGTGAATTTGGAGAGATATTCAGAAAATTTGTAAACGACGGACAACTTGACGCTTTTCCCAAAAAAGGAAAGAGCGGTGGAGCTTTTTGCACTATGGGATCAAAGATTTATCCGGTTTATCTTTTACTGAACCACACTAATAAGCTTCGAGATGTCAGTACGATTGCCCACGAAGCAGGACATGGAGTCAATCACTATTTAATAAATAAACATGAAAAATCTCTGAACTCGGGAAATTCTTTGTTTACTGCTGAAGTAGCCAGCACCTTTATGGAAGATTTTGTTTTTCAAGAGATTTTAAAATCAGCCGATGACGAGTTAAAACTGAATATCAAGATGCAAAGACTTAATGACGATGTTTCTACTATATTTAGACAAATTGCCTTCTATCGATTTGAACAGGAGATTCACGAAGAATTTAGAAAGGAAGGGTATCTATCCAAGGAAAAAATCGGTGAAATTTTCCAAAAGCATATGGTTGCGTATATGGGGGATTATGTTTCACAAGATCCCGGTTCACAAAATTGGTGGCTCTACGTCGGACATTTTCGCAGGTATTTCTACGTCTACTCATATGCCAGCGGTCTAATTATTTCTAAGGCCATGCAGAGAGAAGTCAAAAAAAACCCGGAATTTATTTTAAAAGTAAAAAAATTTTTATCCGTCGGCTCATCACTTTCTCCAAAAGATAATTTTCTCAGTTTAGGAATAGATGTATCCGATCAATCATTTTGGAAACAAGGAATTATGTCTGTTCTTGATGAACTCCAAGAAACCGAGAAACTTGCGGAAAAACTTGGAAAAATCTAAGTCCAAAATTAACGAATATCAAAAAACTACCGGACGATATTTGTCTTTTCTATTTCTAACCTACCCTTTTCCCCAAATTATCTTAATAACAAGAAATTGACAAAAAAAAGATAGTTAATAAAGTTATTTGAGTAGAAAATTGATATCAATGATCAAAAAGAGCTTCCCGGCCGGAGACTATTTGCTCAACTATTCTATTTAATAATAAACCATATTCAAATGTTAAAAACTGCATTTTTAACTGAATTCCTATCGGAAACCAATCTAATCTTAACTCAAGAAGACTATGGTAATAAGCTTTATGACTTGCTTTCACCAATCAGAAATTTAATGCAGGAAGAAAAGGATGTACTAACTTTTTCAATTAGCAGGTACTGTGGGGCTGATACTAGATTGGCTTTTTTTGCAGAATGGCATTATCAAACAATCAAATTAACACTTGATAGCTCAAAATTATTAGAGGAAAACAGAAAATATTTTAAGAAAAGAGTGCCCTTGAGATTAAAAGGTGTTCCGAATTTGTATGACTTAATTGATCATGACATAAAGTCCTTATTTCTTCCGCAACAGATTACGTTCTTACATACAAAATCTTTGAACATGATGCGAGATATACTGTTTAAGAACGAACACCTTAGTAAGTATTTAAGTAATAATTATCTTAACAGAGTAGTCAGCGGTGAAATTACTTCCAAAAAATACCTATACACTGAAGATTTTAGTTTGTTCCAGTTCAACGAAGCTCAATCTCACAGAGTTAGCTACGCCCTAATTGCCTACCCTGCATTGCTTGGACTTACCTATAATTTTAATCAATCGGGGAGCGAAATCAATCCTAAAGGTGTAAAATGGGTTTTGATTGAGGAAATCTTAGAATCAATAGCAAATCTTCATGAAACCGGTGAAAGCAAAGAACTTGATCTCTTTATTTACCGATCAAGACTTACGGAAAAAGATGAATTTGAGTGGTTACAAAAATCTTACCAAGATAAATTGAGAATAATTGCCCAAACTCCTGAAGTAAAAGAGATTGTAAACAATACAAGAAAAAGGGTTTACGACAAAGCAAAAAATGATTTAGAAAATTTAATTTTCCCGGAAAAATACAAGGATATGTTTAACGACCTTTTAGACTGGGCATATGAATTACGAAGTGCCGGTAAAAATCAAGAAAAAACACAGGAATAAAACTAAAAAACGATGCTAAAAAATATTAGAAACTTCTGTATTATAGCTCATATTGATCACGGAAAAAGTACATTATCCGATAGATTAATGCAGATTACTGGAACTATTTCCGATAGAGAACTCAAAGAACAGACTTTGGATAACATGGATTTGGAAAGGGAAAGGGGTATAACTATAAAACTTCAGCCGGTGAGAATGGAATATAAGTATTCCGGTAGTGACCGACATTTTGCGGGGGAGGAATTTGCATTAAATCTAATTGATACTCCCGGCCATGTTGACTTTGCCTACGAAGTTTCCAGGTCATTAGCCGCCTGTGAAGGAGCCGTACTCGTTATTGATGCCTCCCAAGGAATTCAAGCTCAAACCTTAGCCAATTTGTATGCTGCCATGGAGCAAGATTTGGACATAATACCTGTTTTAAACAAGATTGATTTACCGAATGCAGACATCGAAACCAGAAGTGAAGAAATAAAAAATATTTTGGGATACCCACCGGAAGAAATACTCTTGGTTAGTGCCAAAACCGGACAAGGTGTACAAGAATTACTTGATAAAATTGTGGAAAAAATAAATTCTCCGCAGTAATCCTATTTTTCATAGGATTCCTATCATATGAACCAAACTAATACCAACCAAAATGATGATTTTAAAAAGGTTTTGATATTACTGATAGTGATTTTTCTTCTTTTTGTTATACCCTTTATTATATTTTTCGGACTGCTCTTTATACTTCCTCTTTTATTGATTCCTTTTAGCCTGAATTCTATAGAGTCTTCGTTTGATAAGTTTAATTCCTCGGTTGATAGTGTTGAAAATACCGTTGATAACGTAAATATTAATGAAACATTTGATGAAGAGCAAACCCCTTTCAGACTTTTGCTGTCCGATTATTTTTATTATATAAAAGAAGGAGATCTAGAAAATGCTTCTACTATTCACACATCAAGTTTTTCGGAAGAAGAACTGAAAAACGTTGTTACGGAAAATCCCGTTCTTATAGAGAGCGACCGAATTGTCTACACAAATTTTTTAATTGACGAAAAAACCGCACAGGTAAATGCAATGGTGTTTAAAGGACCCAATGTTGAGGAATTCACTATAAGTTTTGTTAAAATTGGAGAAGAGTGGAAGATAAGAAACTTTAGACTTGCAAACTAAAATTTCTGATAATATAAGAATTAATAATTATACTGTAACTTAAAAACATCTTTACTTGACTATGATGTGACTTTGATTTATATTTTCCAACAAGTTCATGGAAGCAAAATATAATCGATTAACTAAGAGTCGTTGAAACTAAATCGCTTCCGTAAAAGAAAAATAAGACCTCAAATCAAGTTTGAATATGTTTAAACATGCAATTTCCGAAGGTATAAAAAATTTGGTAAGATCGTTTTGGCTCTCTGCTACAGCTATTACCGTCTTAACAATTAGCATTTTTTCAGTAGCTTTTGCCATAACACTGTCAACAGTAGTTGGTTTTACGGTAAGGCAATTGGATAAACAGGTTTCTATACCGGTTTTTTTTAAGGAGGGTGTCGACCAAGAAGTTATTAACAAAACTCAGGGAGAAATTAGTAACTTACCCAATGTTAAAGAAGTAAAATACATTAGTAATGAAGAAGCCAGAGAAGAGCTAAAACGCACTTCCAATATCGGTAATATCGAAGAAACACTCGAAGACAAAGACATTAATATTGACCTTGGATATCTAAATGTTTTCCCTCAAAACGCCGAAAGTTATAATAATGTCTACAATGTGCTCGTTTCCGAATCTTATCAGGATGTAATCGATGATGTCGGTGGTAGTCAGGATCTAATCAATAATCTGGAAAGAATTTATTATTGGACTAATGTAATCGGTCTTATAGTAATAGTTATATTTGCCGTTATTTCAATTTTAGTAATGATGAACATCCTAAGAATAACGGTATACAACCATCGCACCGAAATTGAAATAATGAGACTCGTAGGAGCTACCAATTCGTATATAAGAAATCCGTTTGTTGTTGAGGGTACACTCTTTAATATTATTGCCTCAATTATTGTAATTGCAATTTTTGTTCCGGCAATTAACTTTTTGCTTCCTAATATTAGACAATTCTTTCAAATTGACCAGAGTGAAGTTTCTACTTTGGTTATACAGATGTACTTAGCTCTTCTTGCTACAACTTTGGTTAGCACTTTAATTGGCTCAGTCACTACTTATTTTGCAACACAGAAATATTTGAAGCTGTAAACAAACTTAAGTTTTTAGCATTGCTATCAAAATCACTAAGAAGGTTTTTTCTAGATGACATATGATTTGGCCAATGCAATTAGTCTCTTGGAGAATTTCAGATAGTTGGAAATTCTTCTGTGGCCATAGCATTTATTGTAAAATCACTCCTAGCCAAGTCTTCTTAAATTAAGTTAACAATCTTCACATCAGGTCTTATATTACAATTTAAATGTTTCTCTCTCCCTAAAGATAGTAATTTGAATATATGTATAATTATTATTCTCGATTTCATATTTATAGCCATCCCCTCTCAAACCTAGACATTTCCAAATTTTTCTCCGTCACTTGCCAATTGGTCATCCTGAATTTATTTCAGGATCTATCTTCGAAGGGATTCCGAAACGAGTTCGGAATGACCATATGACAAGTGTGCACGGGTTATGTTTGGATCGACTATAAAGGCGATTATCCCTAACTTCTTACCTGCTATATACGGCTTTCTACAGCTCACTTGGATTACCTTACCATTTCTTCCGGTGAAATTGAATTGAAGTCGTAAAATCATAATCCAACCTCATGGGAATTTCTAAAATATAGTCTCTTATAGCTCCGCCAACCAAATATTAAGTAATTTTATATCTTGATTTAATCCCCTTGATTGTTTCAATTTTCATCTGAGAAAAAGAGTTCGTAAAAATAGGGTATTTATCAATTCAAACTACCCCAAAGAATCAAAGAAGCATAGCTACGATACGGAGACCAACGGCGTACTACTTCTTCAATTTGTCTCTTACCGGGAGTAAGACTGCCAAAATATAAGTTTTTAACAGCCCGTTGAAGGCCGGCATCTGAGTAGGAAAATATATCGTTTCTAGCCAGAGTAGAAATTAAAAACATTTCAGCAGTCCATTGCCCTACTCCTTTTATTGATATTAATGAAGCTGTTACTTCTTCGTTACTCATTTTTGAAAATTCTTTAACCGGTAAATTATTGGATTCAAAGGCAAGAGCAATATTATGAAGATAAGACGCTTTGGCATTGGACAATCCTACACCCTTTAATTCCTCAAGTGACAAACTTAAAACATCTCCTGCCTGAATGTTTGCTTTTGCTGTTAAGTTTTTAAATCTCTGCCAGATGATACTCCCGGCCTTAGTAGACAACTGTTGAAAAACAATTTCCCTACATAACTTTTCACAGTATTCTTCTTCTTTTGCAGGAACTAAGATTTCGAAGCTTTGCATTTTAGCTATTTCTTGATGAAGGATAGGGTCTACTCTTTCAAAATAAGAAACAATTTTTTTGACGGACATAGATTTTTTTACATAACATTTTGTGATTCATCAACTGGTGATTAACAAATCTTTCCTGTTAGGTGCCAAGATAATTTTAAATCAGTTTTAGATATCAAAGAAAACAAACCCGGGTTTGAAATCAGGATAGCCCTACTTGTTCTTCAGTTAAATGACCGTTATAGACACCTATATACCTACCTGCATCATCAATTAGAGGGAAACCGGAAAAACCTCCCTCACCAATACCTAGATCTTTTTCATCCTTATCTGCAAAACAGGCCCGATGTAAGCGTGGGTTAGCTGAATCGATATCATCGCTATCTATATAATCTTCAACACATGTATAAAAAACAGTCCTAGCTACCGGCTTGTTGTCCCGCACATTACTAGTCCTGCTGATTGTAAAATATTCTGTATTCTTTTGCAAACTTTCACTGAAATCAGCCTCCGGAATAAAAACATATTGACATTGGTTGTTACGTACTAAGGACTTTGAAAGTGTCTCAGTGTTGACTGGATAAAACACTACTGAGTTTTCATGATCTGTAATTCTAATTCCATGACGATCATCTAAATTAACTATTTCATATTCTTTTTCTCCTTCTATGTGCCTCGCGGGAGTAAACCTATTTTCTTCTTTGTTATAATAGCCAACATCCACAACTCCGCTATCGGCAACATGATCTACGGTAGCAAAATATAAAACATCGTCGTACTTAACGATTGTACCGGTACCCACATCAGGTTTTTCATAGTTGCTAATTGTATTTAATAACAACATCTGCTCAACCTGATTTTCACTATTAAGACTGGTGCTTCGATAACTAGCCCCCTCTAAACAGTTATTCTGAAACGGCAGCTGACCTCCGACATCCCCTTCCTTATCCAAAACCTCCTTCCCCAATAAACCTAACTGAATTTCATA
>CAYSWH010000049.1:0-9410 GCA_964434775.1 uncultured Candidatus Saccharibacteria bacterium
GGCTAGATTAACCGGGTGATTTGTATACTCATATGGGTCACTGCCAGTTCGCCAAGCACCCCAATTGACTCCGTCCTCACTGATTCTGGTGTAAATTTGGCGATCTCCGCCTGTGTGAACTTCATATATTTTCCCCTTAACTTCTTCCATACTTACTTCAAAGTTTGTATACTCATATGGGTCACTGCCAGTTCGCCAAGCACCCCAATTGACTCCGTCCTCACTGATTCTGGTGTAAATTCGATGGTTACTTCCTACATGTACTTGGTAAAGCTTACCGTTGAACTCGGCTAGATTAACCGGGTGATTTGTATACTCATATGGGTCACTGCCAGTTCGCCAAAGAGACCAGCCGGAATCAGGGCTATGGTAAACATTTTTTTGATCTGTGACTCTAGTGTAAATTCTGTTATTTGTTCCAACATGAGTTTGGATGAGTTTGTCCTGACCGCCTCTCAGTTGAAAAGCTTTGTTGGTAAAACCGCTATAGTCACTTACCCAGGGTGTAAAAGTAGGTGGTTGTGATTTACTGCTTTGTTCAACATTGATTGAAACGGTATCTGTTTGCTTTTGATTGCCCTGTTTATCAATAATTTTAGCATTTAACAGATAGGTTCCACCCGGTAAATTTTTCAATGTGGTTTGATAGGGAGGGTATTTATCTTCTGAAAAAACTTCCTCGTTAACAATAAATTCTACTTTTTCGGTATTTTGAGGGGTTGCACTATTTACTTTAAAGTACACACTTTCTGAAGAAGAGAAAGTCTGACCCTCTTGAGGCGAGCCAATACTAGATTTCTCAGGCTGGGGTTCAGGCTCAGGCTCTACTATTACAGATGGGTCGCTAAGGCTTACTTGGAAGGTCTGAGTAATATCATCTTGAGACTCAACTACGATTTTTACTTGATTTTCAGGAATGGTATAAGATTCTCCCGGAGTAAGTACGGCTCCGGGGCCATTGGCATCGTTGGGGTTTTCTTGATTAATAACTACACTTTTCTTGCCACCGGGGAGACTTCTATCATATTTGTGAATGATTATACCTGATTCCGGAATGCCTTGATCATACTGCTCATCCTTCCATCTAGCCTCAACGGAGTAATAAACCGTTAAATTCCCGTATTTGTCTTCGCTGATTGGAATAATGGCTCCCATCTGGTTTTCAGCCCATTGATCTTGAGACTTGGAAAGAGGGTTGAGGACTATGTTTTGGCTTTGACCAAGAGAGTAGGTAGTTATTTTGTTGTCAGGAATATGGCCGGAATAATAAAGATTGGGTAAGATCGCACCCACTGGTGGTCTCACACTGCCGTTGCTCCAGCGTCCACCACTCATTACGTCCCACTTGGAATCGTAACTTTGAGCCGGACTGCCGGAATGGTACCAGCCCAAATTATGTCCCAGCTCGTGAGAAATCATGTAGTGATAGAGCCAATCAGGTTGTAGCCACACTTTCTTAAAAGCATGTTTACCGTCATACCCTGAGGTGTATCCGGTACCGACAGTGGCCACGGCTCCAAAATCGTAGGTGTAGTTACGGTTGGGGATGGTAATAATGCCATCATATTGGCTAAAATCGACACTTTTATCAGCTAAGGCCATACAGTCATCCATAATATCATAAGCCATGGAAATTCCTTTGGAAGAATTTTCGTTGGAATACTGATCCTTGGTTTTAGGTAATTCAAACCATTTAGCCATGTCGTTTAGTTGTAGGTCAGTTCGTCCGTAAGAAATAGTCTTATAAAAATTATTGACCCCGGGAAAATCAGCCGACATTTTGTACTGATAGTTCTGAGTAGTCATGGATGAAGGTTCGTGAGAATCTCCGTGAAACTTACAACCTATGGTAATATATTTCAGAGTTTGAGAGCCGGAAGTACCGCTGATATTTGCCCGATTATCTTGCCTTTCTTCGATTAAGTGAAAATCAACAATTTCCAAACTTTGGTCACTTTCTGCAGGGATAGACTCGCTTGTTTGAGCAGTAGTAATTCCGATTTTGCTACCGGCAAGATTGCTTAATTCTGCTTGTTTGACTGCATCCAAACCGGAAACGCTTAGGTGATGGGTTTCTTTATCTTCAGTGTGCAAGATAAAAGAATTCTGCTCTTCTTCGATACTTATTTGTTCGAGGTAACCTTCCAGCTGAGTTTGGGTTTGAGCGGCTGTAGAAATAAAACTACTTAATACTAGATTAAGACATAAAAAAACGGACCCCAAAAGACCCAAAATTTTCCGGGTATGCTGAGACATATTTGTGTTTGTTTGTGTTTGTACTTAAATTAGTACTTACAATTAATTATATTTCCTATTTAAGAAAAATGCAAGAACCTGTACTTTTAGAAAGGCTTGGAATATTTTTTCCGGTGCAGTCTTGACAAAGAGCTGATTTGTTGACATTCTTACCCGGAGTTAACTTAGCTTAACTGAATAGGGGTATAGTTTAGTGGTAGAACAAAGGTCTCCAAAACCTTAGGTTCGGGTTCGATTCCTGGTACCCCTGCCAAATAAATGCAAAATTGAGAATTGATTTGCTACCTGAGCACAATTTCCATCATCTTTAAAAATAAACTCGTCGCCCTGAACTCGTTTCAGGGTCTTTTTGTTTTGCTAATTACGGGATGCCGAAACAAGTTCGGCATGACAATGCATACTTTTTTCTCGAAACAGATTCCGAAACAAGTTCGGAATGACCGGAGAATGCCTGCTTGCGTAGCGGAGACCTCCCGGTCTCCATTTTGATACAACAAATCGAAATTTACGGCGTAGCGGAACCCTGCGGTTTCATTTTGGCTTATTAAGAAAAAATTACTTTGACTGCATTTGAAAACCTTAAACTCTCTATAAATCACCGCAACCTTACTAGGCGAGGTTAAGATTATAGTCTGCCAAAATTCTTCCTTATTGATTTTTTGATATATCAAAGAAAGACATGCGTTTATTAAAGCCGAAGACTAGAATATTTGTTGGAAAAACCAACTAACTGACTTATTTTTTAACCCTCTAAATCAAATTTTGTGCGTCTTAATACCGGCTTTGACAGGCCCACTCACTTTTTTCCAGTAGGTGATTGACCGTTGAATCAGCCAAGATTTTCATAGTGTCAAATATTGGAACTTCCGGGTGATCGGGAAGTAATAATTGTAAATCAGTGCAAGCCAGCAAGGCACAGTCAACCATCTTTTCCTGAAAAGTATTTATTGTTGAGATTAGCTCCTGCCTGTCACTATTGATATGTACTCCACTTACAAGGTTGTAAATAATTTTGCCTAGTTTGGCTTGTTCCAAGGGATCGGGAGCTATGTACCCTATTTCATTTTCTGCAAAGGCCGATTCATACAGCCTGTTTTCAACTGTAGCCGTAGTGGAGATGATCCCTACTTTCTCCAATTTATTTAGATTCAAAAATTTAACTGTTTCTTCAATAATTGAGAAGACTTTGATTTCGACAGTTTCTCTAATATCTTCAATAAAAACATGTAAAGAATTACATGGTAGGACAATAAAGTCAGCTCCGGCTTTTTCCAGGCGTCTGGCTTCTGATTGTAAGAACGGTAGGCATTTTTCCAAGTTTTTGTTTTTAGATATCGCTTCTTCTTCAATTTTATAGGGCAGAGGAACATTGGAAATAATAATCGGAGGCCGGCAGGTTTTATCTAATTTTTGACAGGAAAGCACCAAGTTTAAATAAAATTCCGAGGTAGTCTCCGGGCCAAGACCTCCTATTATACCAACTGTTTTCATATTTTTTTGTAATTATTTTTTTGCGGCAAAAATGATAAACTATTTTCTTGATTCTTGCAAGAACTTTACCAAAATTAAAAACCGGAAAATAATTATTTGGATGAAATTTTACCTTTCTTCCTATCGGTTTGGTAACAAAACAAAAAAGCTCAAACAAATGATTGGGGCCGGGAATAGGGTAGCCTATATTGCCAATGCCTTGGATTTTGCGGAGGGTCAAAAATGGCAAAGAGAGTTTCTTGCTCTGGATGTCAAAGGATTTCAAGAAATGGGCATGCAGGTAGAACCTTTGGATCTACGAAATTATTTTAATTTGCAGGATTCTTTGCGAAAGGACTTGGAAAGATTTAAAGCTATTTGGGTGAGCGGCGGCAATGTTTTTGTTCTCAGATGGGCTATGAGGTTAAGCGGTTTTGAGGAGATTTTGCTTGATTTACATAAAGATAGAGAGAAACAAATGGTTTACGGGGGATACAGTGCCGGAATTTGTGTTTTGTCTCCAAGCCTAAAAGGTCTGGAAATGGTTGATGATCCTTATAAAAAAGTCTATGCCCGGCAAGAAGGAGTAATTTGGGAAGGCTTGAATCTTTTGGATTATGCCATTGTTCCTCATTATGACTCCGATCATCCTGAATCTTCGGTGGTAGGCAAGCTGGCGGATTATTACCAAGAAAAGGGGGTGAAGCATACAAAATTGAGAGACGGGGAAGTGATTTTAATTGAGTAGTCGGAATTTTTGGTTTGCAGTGACTTTAAACTCGGTTTTGATATATTCTCGGTTGTGTTTAGTTTTGATAAAATCTACAAAAGAACTTTCTGCTTGATTAGTTTACACCACACCCAAAAGAGCTACTCCGATAAAGGCGATAAGAGCCGTAATTATTTTTTTGCCTAGTAAACTAGTCTCCTTAAGCACAAAAAATTCAAAGAGGATGATTAGAAAAACCGAGGTGTTATTAATAGCGTCCACCCGGCCGACTTCGCCGCCGTAGAGATAGGAGAGATAAGTAAAAAGATTGAATAAGAAGTACCCTAAAGAGGAGATGACTATCGGGTAAAAGGATTTGAGCGGTTTACTTTTGATCGAATCGATTACTTTAAACGGCCCGGATAGGAAGGAGGCCAGGGAAGAAAAGAAGAAGCCAACCAAGATGTAGAGTAGGGGGTTAATTTGAGTGACGATGCTTTTATCCAAAGTGTAGCTAACCCCAAAAGAAACACCTGCAATCAAAGCAAAAAAATGATTTCTTTCCAACAAGTTATTTTTCCATTGCACCAAAATTACGGCCAACATTATGAGTAAAATACCAAAAAACTTAAGAAAACCAGTACTTTCCTGAAAGAAGACAATGCCCAGTGTTGTAGATACAACTACGGAAAACATGGCCAAAATCACCGACAGGCTAATGTTTTTCACCTTTAGACTTTTGAAATAAAGTAGAACTCCGCTACTGCCGATAACGGCTACCAGCAGAAATTTTAGAAATAATTGCAGATCAAGAAGTTTGACTAATTCCGTGTGTAGACCAAGCAAGAAGATTAGCGGTAAACTCAAAAAAGACTGCACCAATAAAACCAAAACCGTGCTGGCCCTTTCGTTGAGAGGATCTTTGATTTGAAGTAAATGTTGTTGCAATAAATCGGCTCCGGAAATTGCTATCACCGAAAACAAACTAAGAAAAAACCAGGTCACGAAAAAAATGTTAGACATAAGACTAATCCCCAATTTTTGGAGACTGTCAATTGTATCAAAGAGGGTTTAGACAGTAGATAATTTGTGTGGTAGAATTGAGGTTATGAAAGGTTTAGAGTCAAGCCAAGTAAAGAAAGCTCCAAGGCATGAGCTTAGACCCAAGGTTCTTTACGAGAGAGGTAGGGACGGAAGAAATGTTCTTTCCCCGAAGGATGAGAGAACAGCAGTCAAAGATTTAGATAAGTTTATTGCCAACCCTGAACAAGAATTAGAACTTCCCGGAAGAGAGATGAGCGTCGAGGAAAGAGAAACTGCTTGCAAAATTGAACAGGCGGTGGTTGACTACTTTATCCGGAATTATGAAATAGACGTTTCACCTAGGCTAGGTAATTATCATTGTAGGATCCTTAGCCATGAAGAGAGTCTTGATCAGGGGGTTAGATATGGCGGAACCTGTTCAAACAATATAGTCTATCTAGTTGAAAGAAAGGGAGAAATTATTTGGCAAGTGTTTTTGCATGAACTTCTTCACGCACTTTCGTATAGTCTGAAAATAGTGGAGAAAAAAGCTGCTTCTTTAAATATAGGGGGTGTTTCAATTTCTGGTTTAGTCAACTGGAGAAATCTTTATTTATACACTAAAATAGGTCGTGTAAAGGGTAATTTTTTTGATGAGGTTGTAACTCAAGGACATACTCTGAGAATATGTGAATATTTGGAAACTCAAGGTTTATCTGTCCTGGATAAGACACCTGCTTTTTATCTTGATTCAATGGTCTTTTTTGATGAGTTAAATAAAATTGTAAATCAACATCTCAATTCTGAATATTTATCCTCTGCTATAGAAATGATTAATGCAAGAATATCTGCGATTGAGGGGGTGAGGTTGAGGAAAAAAGTGAGGCTGAAGTTGAGCTGGTAACTTTAAAAAAAAGACTGAAGTTGCTTGAAAGTGCTCTGGGTAGTTTAGATACTTACGAAGATGACTATTTTATAAATTTACTTACTAAAAACTATTTGCTAGGCAAAAAGGGAGAGCTTACAAGTTTTTTAATAATGATTTTTGGTGTAGATATTGCTTCTGAACTTTTAAAATTAAATGTTCTAATGGAAGAGGAAGAAAACAAACCGATTCACATTTTAATGCTTATGGGGCAAGATATTAACGAATATCGTTTCAAATTAAATAAGTTTAGAAAATATAGAAGTTATGGGATCCAAATTACTTTATTTGGTGTAAGTTATACTCCGAGAATGCCAACTTCAGAGGAAAGTGAATCCGGTGAAAAGTTTTTTGAAAGAAGAGCTTCAAGACAGGAGGCGAGAAAAAGTAAAGAACAACACAGGGTAGAACAATATGATCGTTTAGCTTATTATCTGAAACTTAAAAATAGACTGTTATTGCTTTCCAAAAACAAGGACAAAAAACCTAAAACCCTACAAGAAGCCAGAGATATTTACAATAAACTTGTTATCAGGAGTCCGGATGACCCTCAGATCCATCAGATTATGTGGGAAGTTTTGATGAAGTTTGGCCTTACGGACGAAGCAAATGAAATATATGAGAGAATGCTTGAATGTATTCATGGAGAAGAATAAGATATAAACCCTATTTAAAACTAGACATTTCCAAATTTTACTCCGTCACTTACCGAGTTGTTATCCTGAATTTGCAACCCCGTCACCCTGAATTTGCAACCTATCATTCTGAAAAGTCGACGTCATCCTAAATTTGCAGCCCCGTCATCCTGAATTTATTTCAGGATCTATCTTCCAAAGGAATTACGAAACAAGTTCGGAATGACCATATGACAAGTGTGCACAGGTTATGTTTGGATCGATTGTATCTTTTTGAGTAAAGTTTAAACAGTGTTTGTACTTAATATTTGCCAATTTTGATTTTTTCCGGTCATAGTAATTTACTATGTCTTCAGTTGGTACAATTCACCCTTTTAGCAAACAAACCAAGTTGGAACTGCCTCTCTACCAAAGCCTGGTGCAAGCCGGTTTTCCGTCGCCGGCGGATGACTATTTGGATACTAAACTTGATTTAAACAAACATTTGATCGAACACCCAAACAGTACTTTTTTTGTGAGAGTGACCGGTGACAGTATGATCGGGGTAGGGATTTTTGCCGGTGATATTGTAATTGTAGATAGAAGCCCGGAACCCAAGCACTTGCAAATTGTGTTGGCCGTGGTCGATGGGGAATTTACTCTCAAGACTTTAGTTAAAAAAGGGAAAAACATCTATTTGCGACCGGAGAACGAGGCTTACGAAACTATCCGAATCACCGAAGATACGGACTTTCAAATTTGGGGAGTTGTTACTTACACAATTCACAAACCAAAACCATAAAAACGCGATTTTATGCCTGCATGACCAAGTATTTTGCCTTAGTTGATTGTAATAATTTTTATGTTTCCTGTGAAAGGGTTTTTCGTCCCGATTTGGAAAATAAGCCGGTAGTGGTTTTGAGTAACAATGACGGAGTGGTGGTTTCCCGTAGTGATGAGGTCAAAAAGCTGGAAATAGCCATGGGTTCACCTTATTTTCAGTCCAGGAAGCAACTGCAAAAACTGGGAACGGCTATTTTTTCTTCCAACTACAGCCTGTACGGCGATTTTAGCCAGAGAATTATGAATATTCTGGCCGGTTTTACGGAAAATTTGGAAATCTACTCTATCGATGAAGCTTTTTTGGATCTGGAGGAAGAGTCTTTGAAAAAGTTAAATTCTTTAGTTAAGGAAATTCGCCTAACTATCCAAAAGCAAGTGGGCATACCCATTTCCATAGGTGTAGCCCCCACCAAAACTTTAGCCAAGGCCGCCAATGAATTTGCCAAAAAAGAATATCGCCATCGATTCTTTGAAGGTAGGAAAAGTAGTTACGGAGGCGTCTTCGTTCTTCCTGCTACTGATGAACATCTTCGAAAGCAGTTACTTTTGAGAATAGAGGTGAATAATATTTGGGGGGTGGGTCGGCAGTATTCCAAGATGTTAAAACTTAATAAAATACACACCGCTTTGGATTTAGCCTCCGCTGATTATGAGTGGGTTAAGAAAAAAATGACTATTCAAGGATCGAGGACGGTGAGAGAATTAAACGGAATTAGTTGCATAGATTTGGAAGAAGTCTTGAGTAAGAAAAAGACTATTCTTAGTAGCCGTTCCTTTGGGCGTCCGGTTACAGAGTTGATAGAAATTAAGCAAGCTTTGGCTACCTACGTTTCTATAGCTGCAGAAAAACTAAGAAACCAAGATTCGGCTGCCTCCTACTTGACTGTCTTTTTAGCCGCCGGTCGTTACGACTCTTTTCATCGGCGTTTTTTCTCACGAGGGACTTGCCTGCCTGCTCAGACTATTTATACTCCCGACCTGATAAGAGTCTCTTGCCGGCTGGCCGAAAATATCTTTCAACCGGGCCTGAGATACAAAAAAGTCGGAGTTCTTCTTTCCGGACTTGTGAGTGTTGATAAAATCCAAACTCATCTTTTTGCCTTAGAACCGGACCCTAAAAAAGAAAAGGTGATGCAAGTAGTAGACAAACTAAACCGTCTTTACGGCAGAAACACAGTTAAATTAGCCGCTCAAGGCCTATCCAAACCTTGGAAAATGAAAGCCGAGCTTAGGTCCCCCAAATACACTACCTCCTGGGAAGAGCTTTTGGAGATAAGATAAATTTGGTTTAGCTGAGTATTATAGAATAAAGTTAACCAGTTTTGATTTTGTGTGTTCTGTTTACTTTGGTTTCAATAGATATAGTCGATCCAAACATAACCCGTGTACACTTGTCATATCGTCATTCCGAACTCGTTTCGGAATCCCTTTGGAAGATAGATCCTGAAATAAATTCAGGATGACGGGGCTGCAAATTTAGGATGACGTCGACTTTTCAGAATGATAGGTTGCAAATTCAGAATGATAGGTTGCAAATTCAGGGTGACGGGGTTGCAAATTCAGGATAACA
>CAYSWH010000050.1:0-7988 GCA_964434775.1 uncultured Candidatus Saccharibacteria bacterium
GTCCGGTGACATATTCGGCTTTTTCACTAGTTAACCAGGAAACCAATTCAGCAATCTCTTGGGGTTCGGCAAATCTCTTGGCGGGAATATTATTAATTATCTGCTCTCTATATTTTTCCGGAATGGCCTTTATCATGTCAGTTTCCACCATACCCGGAGCAATGGCGTTGACTGTTATTTTTTTTGCTGCCAACTCTAGAGCCAGAGCTTTAGTAAAACCGATGACCCCGGCTTTAGCTGCAGAATAGTTTGTTTTTCCAAAAGCCCCCTGAACTCCGGCTACGGAGCTAAGATTGACTATTCTGCCCCACCGGTTCTCTACCATCGCCGGTAAAAAAGCACTTGTAAAATTGTAGAGACTCTTTAAATTCGTATTAATCACCTCATCCCAGGTTTCCTTATCCATTTTGGCAAAGGTCTTATCTTTCATTATTCCTGCATTATTGATTAAGATATCTACTCGGCTATATTTATTTAGTACCTCTGCGGCGATTGATTGTGTTGTTTCGTAATCGTTCTGATCATTTTGATAAGAAAAGACACTACCAAAATTATTGGTTAATTCTTCAGCTTCTTGGCTGTGATTTAGGTAAGTAAAAATTACCATATGACCTTCAGAGGCTAGTTTTTCTACTACTGCCTTACCGATTCCTCGACTCCCTCCGGTAATAAAGACTACTTTGCTCATAAATTCATTTCTCAATATCAAAATATACTAATTAAAATAGTAAACAAGAAAAAGCAAATCGGTCAAACGAAATTAGTACAGCTTAAGAAAATAAATCACATAATTATAAATTTGAATTAGTTTGGGAAAAAATTTTACTGCATTTTTGAAGGATAGAAAGCAAAAGTCCTTGGTATTCATAAATAAGAAGAAAAGTCTGTATTTTGTAATTATTCTGATTTAATTTAGTTGAAAAAATACTTTTGAGTATAGTGAAATACATTTTTTCCAAAAGAAAAAGGGGCGTCAAACCCCTAAAAACCATTATTTTGGATTGACAACCCCTTTGTTAGGTAAAATCAATCGTGGCAGTTCGTGGCGCTATAAAATAATGCCACAGACTATCATCAACTAACATTTACCTAAATTTGGCACCGATACGACCATAGTGCTTCACCCATCCCATTTTTTTGTTTTTGAATTGACAAATTTTTGTTTTTGTTTTTTCATGATGTAGCATATCGGTGGCATACATCAACAAGAACAGGTGAATAGAAAAACCAGCGTTTATGTAACATAAACCACTGTTTACACTACCTTTTCTATTAGGCCGGTCGTTTGGTGGTTAGGTTTTTGTACCTAACTTTTTAAGTATATACCTATTTTTTAGTGTGGTCAAGAAATTTTGTGTTTTAACCAATTAAGTGTTCTTACGAAGGCACTTTTTTATTGTTAAAATAAGTGTTTTAACTGTTTTTTTGTAAGTACAATTTTTTTAAGTAACACTTACGTATAATAATCTTGATAAGCTTTATTGGAAAATTTTTGGAATTTTTTAATGCTGACCACTCTTTTTAAAAAAGCGTGATAAGGGATTCTCTTTGTTTCAAAGAAGATTAGCCGGTATTTAGCTACACCTCAATAGCTTAAAAAAAATCAATTGATGATTCGCTGTTTTTATTAGTTTATAATTAATTGAACTTGAGATCTACAAAATTGATAAAATCTAATATTTAGGCTCTTAATTACCCGCTAATTCGTTGACAGAGAAGAAAAACTTAATTACAATAAAGTTAGATATATGAAGGAATCACTAGAAAAATTACGTCATAACTCAACAGTTAGGCGGGTTGTAATGATAATGGTAACCTCTTTTGCAATTTTATCTACGGCGGCTTCTTGTAGCTTGCCGGGAATACCGCAAATCCAGCCTCCCGGAAGTGATCAAATTTTGGGTGTTCTTAAGAAACAACCGGAAAAAGACTTTTTTGTAAAAGCCAATGCCGTGGAAAGAAATGAGGGAGATCCGAACATTGACGGTCTTACCGAAGCTTCTACCACAAAAATTGTCAGGGCAGACAAAGACACTTTTTACATTTCTACAATCGGAAAGGGTTTATACAAATCTGAAAACGGAGGAATTCTTTGGGATCGGAAGTTTGTCTTGGATACTAGTAGTACTAAAGAAGATGAAAGAGAGAGAAATGAAGAAATCTTGGAAAAAGTCCAAAGAGATAGCTCTTTCAAGATTAGAGATATATTGGTAAACCCAACGGACAAAAGCATTATCTATGTTTCCGGAAACATGGAAGATATCGGGAAAATTTATAAATCCAAAGACGGAGGAGATAGTTTTGACGAGATTTATACTGAGTCGGAAGAAAAAACCGATGTAAGATTTTTAGAGATAGACGAGAATAATCCGCGTATTGTTTTTGCCGGTTTGGAACAAAATGCTATTATAAAAAGTGAAGATGCCGGCAGAACATGGAAAAGACTTGGGCTTTTTGACGATGATATTGTGGATTTAGATTTTTCTCCGGAATTTGATAACTCACTGGTGGTTGGTTTGCAAGAAAACGGGATAGCGGTATCCGCTGATTATGGAGAAACCTGGGAAATCAGAAGATTTCTACGATCCCAGACTCCTGACGGTAATTACGAACCCGGGAGCGATTTGCAAAGAGCTTACGATTCAGTTTATCCTGAAAAGAGTGCCACCGGTCTAATTAACAGTAGACTGAAAGGAAAAAGTAAATATTTGGATGAATACGAACAAGTTTTGGTGGTTAGCCCCAGTGCCAGAAAAGATGCTCAAGGAAGCTTCACTCAGGCTCCCTGGATTGTAATCGCCGAAGGAGAAATCTGGATCTCCGAAAATATTTTTACTCAACCCTTGAGACAAGTATTCCTGCCGGTGGAAGACACCGAGTACGACCTCTTGGATGTGGAATACGACCCTATTTTAGGCATTGATCGAATTATCGTCAGCGTAGACAACAAACTCTATGAAAGCAAGGATCGCGGAATCACCTGGGAAGCCAACGACAAAGTCAGACTCCAAGAAGAAATCGGCAACATCTCTCAAATTCTAATAGATGAGGAAGACAACGAAGTGGTTTACCTAACCTTGGTTAAAGACAGCCTCAGAAGAGTCAGAGGGTTGATTAATTTTTAATTATCGTTAATTAGTCATTATAATCTTTTGAAGATATGAAAATTGAAGCTAAATTCAGATTAGTTAAAAATTATTTTGAGATTAATTTAATGAACTATGTGTTGAACACCGGTATTGTTAATGAAAATAGTGAGTATAGAGAAGAAAAGAGTTCTAAATTAATATAATTAAATTTGGATTTGCTTTTCAAAGTCAACCATAACTTCCTTTATAGCCTCACCTTTTAGATTACTTCCGTTTTCTCCAACTATTCTTTGAACTGATTCTGAATGATACAGTCTATCCGAATATAACCTACACACACTTGTCATGGTGAACTTGTTTTGGTATCTCTTCCAATAGATCCTGAAATTAATCCCCACAACGCGCTAGCCCCTGTTGGTATCAAACCCCAGGGCAAGCCCTAGACCCGAAACAATGTTTCGGACCCCGCCGCAAGCGGCGAGGTATTTGATACGAATAAATTCAGGATGACCACTTGGCAAGAGACGGAGTAGAATTTGGAAATGTCTAGGTTTGAGAGGGGTTAGCTATAATTTGATAAAGGACTAGAAACACTCAGAAGGTTTTTACCAGATTCGAGTCCACTCTCTTTTACATCAAAAGGTCCCGCAGTAAATTTTGAGTTAATTGGAAAATATAGGGTATACAATAGACAGTTGTTGGCTTGCTAATTATAATTAGGGCTTGTTAAGTTTAAAATTATGAACTCAACCTACAAAACTTTTTTTCTGCTTCTAAAACCCCTTATGGTTTATCGACTTTAGCTCAACGACTTCGCCGATTTTTTTACGCAGGTCCAAAAGAGCAGTGTAGGTGCAGAGAATGACGGTTTCATGAGAGGGTGAGTTTTTGATGGTGTCCAAAATATCTTCGTAAGTTTCCAGATAATTTGACAGAGTTACTTCCGCTTCGGCGTACTCCAGTCTAAGGAGCATGTCCAGGCCTCTAGTGCCGCCTGTGTTTGTCTGATCCAATTTTTGATTAGCAATAAACTCTTCGAGGTTAACATCCCAGAGCCAAGAAACGTCCTTGCCGTCGGCGATTCTATCGTTAATCAACACAATCAAGTGAAATCTCTTATTCTTATAAATCTGTTGCAGATAAGAAAGGACTTGGTTAAAACCGGCCGGATTTTTGACTAACATAAGAGAGACTTTTTTGTCATAAATTTCTACCTGCTCACCGCGTCCGAAAACCGCTTCAAAATTGTTTACCGAATCCAATATTTTATCGCCAAACCTAGGATAGGCAGTGGAAACAGCGGCTAAGATATTGTACAGATTAAAGACTCCCGGTAATTTGGTACTGATTTGCCCGATTTCTTGTCCATCATTTTGGATGTTTATAAACTGAGTTAATTCCTTCAAACTATAATTATCTCCGACATATTCTTCTGTAAAACTTTGCTTCTCATAATCACTTTGCTCAAAATTAGGTTTCAATTTTTCTTCGATGCTTAGACCAAAACCGGTAATCTTGTCCTCTGGATAATCAACCAAACACTCTTGTAACTTTCGATCATCCTGATTTAGATAAACGTGCGGATTGGAAATTTCCAAGGTTTTTTTAAAAAAGGAAACCGTCTTGTCCACCTCTCCGTAAGCATCCAGCTGGTCTCTAAAAACATTGGTTAAAATTAACTTGTCTGCTTGGATATATTTAGAAAGGGTAGGGAGGGTGGCTTCCTCAACTTCCATAATCAAAACCTTAGCCCTACTTCTACCCAAAAAATCCAAATTCTGAAGTAAACTACTGGCAATTCCCCGAAAAATATTTGCTCCTCCGCGATTGGTACAGACTTTGATTCCTTGAGATTCGTACATGGAAACCAAGAGAGCTCTGGTAGTTGTTTTTCCGTTGGTTCCGCTAAGGTAGATCTTTTCTTCAAAATCCCGATTTAGAGGAGCAATTAACCATTTAAAATGCAATTCCAAATACATTCCGGGTAAACTGGTACCGCTACCCTTTCCTAGAGATTTGCTAACTAAGGTTAGGATTTTGGCTAGCCATGAATATTTGAGTAGAAGAAGACGAGTCATATTATTAATACTTTTGATTATAAAAAAGGATTATACAAAACAATTATTTTTGGCAAAGATATACTAACTTATTCTTGACAAGAAAGCACTTCTTGTGGTAGTTTGAAAGGACTAAAATACAAATTTTACATGGCAATTACCAGAAAAAAAGAGGACAGTCTAGTTGAAACAGGCCTTACCGGAAAAAAAATGGCTGATGTTAAATCCACCGGCAAGGATGAGAAAAAAGGTGATTCACCAGATCCAAAGCCCAAAGATTCTCTCAAAGGTGGACTGAAAAAAAAGAAAGTCGCCAGTTTCTTACGAACTACAATTGAAGAGTTAAAAAAAGTAGAATGGCCAACTTTTAATTACACCATGAAAAATACGGTGATAATAATTATTTTTACTTTGGTGTTTTCTTCTGCTCTGGGTCTTTTTGAGCACGGGATGACCTCTAGTGTAAAATTTGTAGCTTGTACAACTCCTGAAGGTAGTAACCAACCAATCGGAGATTGCCTAAATGAATTTAGAGACCAACTACTATTTCAAATTGATGAGTAACGATACTGTTTATATGCCTAAGAATGAGACCACTGGTTCACAGAAAAAAACCTCAAAAAACCAACCTGAGTCGTATCCTGTAGATTCTAATCCCCGATGGTACATTGTCCAAACATATGTAGGTTTTGAAGATGCTGTGAGGCGAACTTTGGAGCAGAAGATTCAAAATATGGATCTTAAGAAAAAGATTAAAGAAATCTATATTCCTACCAAGAAAGTCGTAAAATTAAGTAAAAACGGCGATCGTCAAGAAAAAATCGAGAAAGTTTATCCCGGGTATATCTATATCAAAATGATACTTAATAAAGAAGTGGGTTATCTGATTCAAAATACTCAATATGTTTCCCGAATTGCCGGTACGGGTGATTTTGCCGTTCCTTTGGAAGAAGGTTATGTTGAGAAAATCAAACAACAACTGCAAAAAGAGAGTCAAAATGTCACTTCCTCCACGGCTATTAGCTATAATCTAGGAGATTTAGTTAAGGTAGTGGACGGTCCTTTCAAAGATATGGTCGGCAAGGTAAGCGGACTCGATCCCGCTAATTCCAGGATCAATGTATTACTGACGATATTTGATAGAGAAACTAACGTAGAATTGGATGTGCTGGAAGTTAAGAAGGTGGTTAGTTAATTTTACCAATTACTAAACACGTTTGGTAGAATAAAGAATTTTCTATTCTTCCAAAAAGATTACCAAAAAAGTAAGACCGGGTTAAGTGTAATTCAGTTGAAAGCTGAAATTGTTTAGACTTTCGCCTATTGACTTGGAGAGATTTTGAAGGTAGAAAAATCCCAGAATAAGAATAGTCAGAGCAAGTACATACATTTGATTAAATTCAGGAAAATCCAGACTTAGAATACGAAAGTTGAACCCTGAAGCCGAGCTATTTTGCCGGTAATATATCTTGGAGTGTTCCAGTGGTTTTGATTCTATTTTCTCAACAGGTATGGATATTTTTTCGGTTTTAACGTTTGAAAACGAAGGTCTTACCTGTTTTTCAATTGCCGGAGTCAGAGGTGAGGGTGAGTTTTGAAAGTTGCCGGATAGTGTTTTCTCTTGAGTAGTTTGCACTTGTAATGCAGGAACTTGGTTATTCTGCGGAGATACTTCGGGTAGTTGTTTTGCTAATTCGCTGATTTGTTGGGAATTCTCGGTTTTTTGAATTTCAGGCTGAGGGGAAGGTTTTTGGGTGACCGGACTTGGAACTACCTGAGGATTTTCTTCCGGACGATCAAAATCTTTAGCTAGTCCGTTTAAGCTTTTAGGTGAACCGAAATTATTCGGATAATACTGTGTATAAGAATTTTCCCAATTTCCGGTTTGAAGATTGTATTCCAGTGAGTATTTATTATTTGGCAACTGATTGCTTTCCAAGGCTTGTAAGGTTTGGCTTGCGAGATCGACTGAAAAAATACTCTCTTTCTGCTTATTAAGGAGTTCAACTTGAATGGTTTTTTCTTGGTTATTACTAATATTTCTTATTTTTCCGGAGAGAGCATCGGCTTTTTGACCACTAAGAGAATAGGTTGGAACAAAATTCACTTCTTTATAGCTGATAAGAAAATGTTGCTTGGCCGGAAGTAGAATGTTCGAGTGGAATTCCAGTAGATTATTTGCGGTGTTTGACTTTTTGAATCTAAGAGACCAGTTGCTGATATTAATTGAGGTGTTGGTAGGGTTATACAATTCAATCCACTTATCAAAAGCACACCTGGATCTGTCTGCTTGATTACTTTTACAATTATCGGCTTGAACGCTGCCCTGGTAATTAATCTCGGAAATAATAATCTCTTCGGAAGCTCGGACCGATGACGAGGGTGGCAGGAAAAAAGATAATACAATAATAAGGACTGCCAATGTTGAAAAAAGAATTGCTCTCATATTATTAACAAAAAAAGTAAATCATAAAAGTTGTCAATGAATAAATAAAAAAACATGCCTTTGGTTTTGACTATAGCGTTTAATTAAGGTATTATTAATACATATTTAACCAAACAGAAAGAAATATTCAAAATAATTAAATGAGAAGTAGAAGAAAATTACGCCGAATTTTGGGACCTCCTAAAGAGAAAACTGTTAATTTTGCTGTAATTAGTTTTAGTGCACTTCTATTGTTTATTGTCTCATTTGCAATATTCAACTTTGTGATGGGGTTGAACTTTGATTCGGCAAAAGCAGCAGAGAATGTAGACTTGTCAGTTACAAAATATGGCTATTCCTGTGGCTTGGATAATATTTGCGGTAATTCAGATGATAATTCCGGTGAAGTAAAACCCG
>CAYSWH010000051.1:0-7707 GCA_964434775.1 uncultured Candidatus Saccharibacteria bacterium
TGATGTGGTTAAAGCTCAAACCGAGTTTACTCCGGATAGAGGAATTAACGGAAATAATTATCAGGCCGTAAAAGTAGGAGATGAATTTAGATATACCCTTACTGTTACCAATAATCAAAGTAATGGTACTTACCTCAGAATCTATGATGAATTATCTCCTTCTCTTGATTATCTTTTAGGCACTGCTCAAATAAATTCTCAAACCGCCAATGACAGTCTTCTTAGCGGTGATGTTCTAGACTATAGACATCCTACCTTGGTAGACCCCGGAAATTCTTTGGAAATCTCTTTCATGGTTAGAGTTAATGACCTGGGAAATACCGGAGATATTCTTCCTAATCAAAGTTTAGCTTCTTCTTGCACGGAATTTAATAACCCTGCTTCTTGTTCTCCTTCTCTTCTGTCTAACCTGGTAGAAGTACAATATGAAGGTTCTCCCAACAGACCTCCTGAAGCCCAAGATGATTCTGCAACCACAGACCTGGATACACTCATCAATATAGACGTACTAATTAACGACTCTGACCCGGATTCCAATCTTGATCCAAGTACTTTGAATATTCCTTTAGGTAGTGAACCTACTAGAGGCACAGCAACCGTAATTGAAAACAACGGCAATTATTCCATAGATTATACTCCTACAAACCCTAACTTCTTCCAAACCGATACCTTCCAATATGAAATCTGTGATCTTGGAAACTCAGGTGATCCAAGTAATCCCATACCTCCGATTCTCTGTGATACGGCTACAGTCACCATCACCATTACCAACAGACCTCCTACTGCAAATGATGATACGGACTCTACCAATATCTCTACACCTGTTACCACCAATGTACTAAGTAACGATACAGACCCTGATGATAATCTTGACCCCACCGGCGTAACTATTACAACTCAACCGACATATGGAAACGTAAATGTAGATCCTACCACCGGTCAAATTACCTATACTTCCACGGCAACCAACTTTAACGATATTCCGGGAGGAGTTGATACTTTCCAATATGAAGTTTGTGATCTGGGTAATTCCAGTGATCCAAGTAATCCCATACCTCCGATTCTCTGTGATACGGCTACGGTTACCATTACTTTCCTGGATCAGCCTCCCATAGCAGTTGATGATAATGCAAGCACCAATTTGAATACCACCCTAAATATTGATGTGCTAAACAACGATTCCGATCCGGATAAAAATTTGGATCAGTCCACCCTTACTCTTCTAAACGATAGCAATCCTAATCCCGGAGATGCCCCTCAATACGGCAGTGTAAGAATAATTGAAGTGGACGGAAAGTATGTCTTTGAATATGATCCTCAAGAGACTACCTACTTCCAAACAGACAGTTTTAGATATCAAGTTTGTGATACCACTAATTTGTGTGCTCAAGCAGAAGTAATTATCAATATTATCAATAGACCTCCCAAGGCCAATGATGACAACGCCACTACCGATTTGAATACTTCCGTAGTCATAGATGTTCTAAATAATGATACTGATCCGGATAATAATCTGAACCCGACTACTCTTAGATTATTGGAAGAGAATGAAGCAGAAGATAATGAAAGACCCGGATACGGTACGGTAACCATCAGAGAAGATAATTACATTGTCTATACTCCATATGATAACATTGATAATGATAATAGTGATAATAATTCTAACGACATAATCGATACTTTCCAATATGAAATCTGTGATCTTGGAAACTCAGGTGATCCAAGTAATCCCATACCTCCGATTCTCTGTGATATAGCTACGGTGACCGTTGTTATTCCGGGCGAAGAAAACAATGAGAAAGAAAATGAAGAAAACCAACAAAATGAAAATCAAGAAAATCAAGATAACAATAATTTAATTGATAATCTTAATAACTTCATTCCAAGTTTACCCAGAACCGGTGGAATGGTCTTACCTCCACTTCTATTGATGTCCGTAATAACGACCTTACTCGGAATCTTTTATACTTACCTAAACAAAGGACAAAAATTACAACAAAGAATAGAAAAAAATATGGAAAGTTCTTGGAAGAAGTTTAAGGGAGATAGATTAACTTTAAGTGAGGGAGGAGAGATTTTAAAGCAGAAGGACAGAATAGAAAAAAAAGGGAAAGAAAAAAGAAATACTCTAAAAGAAGGTGAAAGAACAAGTATTCTTGCGATCTTAAACAAGAAGGAGAAAGAAGGAAAATTAAAGAAACAGAAAAATAGAGAAAAACTTGATTCCTCTATACAAGGTTTAAATCTAAAGGCTGGTAGATACTTTCAAAGAAAAGAAGAAGAGAGGTTGAAACAAAAAAAGGGGTTGCTTGCAAAAGATAAAGATCTATTAAAACAAGACAATAATAGTCAAACAAAAGATTACAAATCAAAGGCTGGTAAAAAGACCGGAAGTTCAAGTTTGGCCAGGAGGTATTTGAGGAGGAGGGGTGGTTAGAGAAAAGGCTTTAGTTGGTTATAAAAAATGATCAAAAAACACTAATTATCCTCTTATGTTAGGGAAACATGATTTTGAAAACACGTGTTTTGAAGTGAGAAAAACTGACTTTTGCCTTTCTGTTAATATTATGTAATAATTAGTAGTATGCTCAAAGTGGTTACCAAAAACATAAAATTCAAAATATTCTCACCTAACAATGCTCTACTATTACTTATTTTTGTTGATGTTTTTAGTTGGGGTTTTATTAATATAATAATCTTCTTTTCAGGAATCTACCTTTCGAATAAACTTAGTCAGGACGTAGCTCAATTAGTAGGTATTGGAACCGCTATTTACTACCTTATTAGAGGTATGTTACAAATCCCCTTAGGAATCCTCCTCGATAAAATTAAATCCGACAGAGATGAAATTATTACTTTGGGAGCAGGTGTTATCTTAACCGGGTCTACCTTCCTGTTTTATCCTTTAATTTCCGAACATATTCATTACTATATTTTACAAGTAATATTGGGTATCGGAGTTTCTTTGGACCTGGTAGCCTGGAGGAAACTATTTACCGGAAACTTGGATAAAAAGAAGGAAGGTTTGGAATTTGGGTTTTACGAAACATTCATGAGTATATCCACTGCTTTTTTCTCCCTTCTGGCCGGAATTGTGGCTAACATGGGAGACACATACTTCGACGGAGTAATGAGTTTCTTGGGTTTAGCCATTATTCTTAGTGGTCTTTCAGCAATATATCTCTTTAAGATAAAAGATAGAAACATTGACATATAAAAAATTATCCACAACTTATCAACATTTTCTTCTACGGTATCCATACAAACATGTATTGAAAATATTATATTCACATTAACAGCTATAAATATCTAACATACTTTGAAACTAGATAACTCCAAATACATTTTTGAAAAGAGATTCGGGCAGCACACGTACCAATAGAGTTTTTTGAGTGTAAAAGAAAGCCTAAAATAGGTTTACTATAAGTCTCTTTGACACTTTTGAGTAAAAGGAAAAGATTAGAAGACATGAAATTACTCTTTCTGGATACGGAAACCACCGACATCAGTCCACATTCCGGTCAAATAATAGAAATTGCCGGAGTCGTAGCTGACCTTGATAAAAACTCTCTTAAGCTTAAATCGCTGCAAGAAGTATCCTCCTTAGTCTCCTTAAGACATCAAATGGATGAGAAGATTACAAGAATTACGGGTATTACCAAAGAAGAACTGGCCTCCGCACCAAATCAAAGGAAAGTGCAAGAAAAATGGGCCAACTGGCTGGAATCAAAAGAAATTGAAGCAATTGTCGGCCACTCAGTTTACTTTGACCTGGGCTTTCTCGAGTCCGAAGGTTGGTTCTTGCCGGAGAAGACCAAAATCATCGACACTTTGGAACTGACCAAAATACTATTCCCGGAAGTGCAAGCTGTAAACTTGGATTATTTATGCGGATCTTTTAAAATTCACCAAAAATTAGAGAGACAAATGCTTGAGGAAACGGGCAAGAATGAGATCCAAGCCCATAGAGCTCTTTACGACAGCAAATGTTGCCTGGAAATATTCCGAGTGGTTCTGACAAAATTAACCTCCCTCAAAGCCTCGGATTCTTTTTATAATAGGATTGAGCAATTGGTATTGCCTCTAGGAATAACCTACCTGGAAAGCAATAAAGTCGAAATTAAAGACAATCTGGAAAAGGAGGACAACTCTCCGGAAATAGAACACCTCAGACTAACCGGAGAAATACCTGAAAAGGGTCTAAGTCACTACCTAAATAAGAAATACTCTTCCACGGATTACTCAAGCATTTTAGAAAGCCTGCAGGAACTTTTTTCTCTTGAAATAGACAGGTCTTTGGCTTTGGTTATTCCTCAACTATACGTCATTTTTCTCTTAAAGGGGAACAACGGCAATTCCGGCTTAAAACTTCATCTCCATGGCTACAACCAAGTTTTGTTTGCCGAAATTCTGATGAGTCATTTGAACCAAAGGCTTGAGACCACTGAAAAGAAAGATACAGTCAAAAGACTATCTCGGATAGAAGGTCTGATTTATCAGGTGGAAAATATTTTATCCACAACCTTTGATGCCGGCAGGCTCTTCACTTTATTGGAAATTCTTCTTAAACTCAAAGAGACTGAAAAACTGGAGAATCATCAAGAGCTACTTAAGCTCCTCTCTAGCTACGATTTCCTCTTGGTTTCTTTGCAAACTTTACTCTTAAAATCAGAATATTCTTACAACCCGTCCAGACTCAAACCGGAAGAAACTGCCTTCCAAAAGAAATTTCAAAGTCTTTGTTACCACCTAAATAAAGCCAATCTCAAGCCGGTAGGTAACAAATTTACAGATTTTCTAATCTCAAAAATCAATGAACAACTAGACATCTTCAAAAGATCCGACATCAGCTCCAAAAAGAAATACCTTTTTACTTTCCAAAAAAACAACCTGCTAATCAAAGAAAGTAAGTCTGTTGTTAATCTGCAAAACCATTTCACTACCCTACTTACAAATAACCCGAAACTAGAAATCACCAGCTACCTAAGTAAAGAAGATCTACACTATTTCTTTGAGCTATCCGGCCTGGAAGATTTGCTTGATAAATACCCGGTGACGGTTCAAAATTTGATTGGAACGGCCGAAGTAATCCAAACCTTTGAACACAATCCCGCTCTCCATGAATTCTACATTGACCTGACCCAAAAAGCCGTCCGGGGAAAATCTTCAATCCTAGTTCTGTGCGGACAAAATTCCACCATCAAGGATAGTCAAAAGGTACTTACCGAAGAGTTATCACCGGGCAATTTCCTTTTATTAGGTGAATCGGGTAGTCTGACCAAAATCTCCTCCAAACTTTCCTTGGGTTTTAAGGGACTGGCAGTATGCAAAGTCAATGATTATTATTATTTGCAAAGATCGAGGTCTCTCCAAAATGTTTCGCAGGTGTGGATTATCAATTTTCCGTATTTCAAAATGCATCCCTTCTGGCAACAACTAGCCAAAGAGTCAGGAGATACGGAAGCCTTTACGGGTGAAATTAAGAGTCTATATTTAAAATCTTTAGCCGGAATTATTAACTACAACACCGGATTAAAA
This sequence comes from uncultured Candidatus Saccharibacteria bacterium, assembly GCA_964434775.1. Classification (GTDB taxonomy): domain Bacteria; phylum Patescibacteriota; class JACMRA01; order JACMRA01; family JACMRA01; genus CAYSWH01. Next base: position 5,539 of record CAYSWH010000051.1, read on the forward strand.
GTCAATTATCTCAAAAATTACCATTTGTAGTTCACAATTTTAATTAAATATGTAATCCTCAATACAGATATGGACCAAGAAGAAAAACAAATATTAAACAGGGAGATTAACTATATTCAAAAAACTTTATCGACTCCCCGCAATTGGTATACCGGCTTAGCTATAAAAAAATACCTTAAAGAGCAGGTTTTTTCCCTAAATGCAAGCTTTAATAGCCCTGTAATCGAGTCTGGAAGGTGGTCTGCATATGCCCATCAATCCCTACTAACTAGTTTTAAAAATTTAACCTCCAAACAAGACCTGCCCGGAGAAAAAATTAAGGTACTTGTTAACCCCCTTACTCCTCCCGAGTTGGTATCATATTTAATTGATAACTATGAGTGTCAAATTCTGAGCCTGGATATAGATAAGAATACTTTAAACTGGGATATTCCAAAGGCAGAAAAGATAATCCAAGAAGAAAAAATTGATTTGATTGTAAATTACAGTTTTAATGGTCTGGTAAAAGACATTCTTACCTTTCTGGAAAAAAGCAACGAGAAAACTATTCCCACGATCCTGGTTCTGGATAACCCGGTCTTAAACTACGAAACTTTGGATATATTTGAAAAGCACAAGCTGGGCAGTATTATTTGGCAGACCGGCTTTAATCCTCTTACAAGTATGTTTGAAAGGGTGATAGATGAACCTCCTGAGGCTGCCGATTTGTATGTTTCTTGGCATTTTGAAAACCGCACTAGTTCTTTGCTGGAGTATCACCTTAGCGAAAGCCACGAAGCCTATCAAAGTATCTTGGAAGCTCTTCTTTTTTTGTTGGTACAAGAGTACAAAAAAGCGGGCTTGGAAGGCACCCTCTACAACCTTTTTTCCAGACACTTACTTCTTAAGAAAAAGTTCAAAGCCAAGGAAGAGGCAACCGGATTCCTCAACAAAAATTACCACTTGATTGAAAAATCAGCCGTTCCGGACGTTTTTTTTGAAATTTCCAAGGAACTGACTGACAATTACCTGGATCATTTGAAAGTTAGTAAATTGGATTATTTTACCACCATGGCCCAGAATAAAACCAGAGAACTGTATGATTTTTTCGCTCGGCAAATCAATCAGCGGGAACAAGGCTCTTTGGAAGTGCCGGAATTATTTATGGAAAAGGTGTATTTAGTTTATCATATTTACACTACCGAACAAAAATATTGGAGTGAGTACTTTGGTTACCGTCAAATTGAAACATATAATAAGTCCAGGCTGCACCCGTTATTTACCGACCCTGATAAATATCCCAATTCCATTTTTGTAAGAGATTATTTAATCGGTATTGATATAGAAAGCTATATGGATAAAAAATTAGATTAGTTAAAATGCTTAGTTCAAACAAAAAATTACTACTTCTTGGCTTATCTCTTTCTGCAATTGGAGGAATAATTCTGCTTGTTTCATTCCTTACCTTATCAGTTTTTCTCTTGGAGAAAGGAAATACGGAAACAGTACGAATAGAGAACGAAAGTATGGGCATAGAGGATTCGCCAGCTGAAGGTAGAGAATTTGATTTTCAAACTCTGGAATTTGCTCGAACAAATGAGGAATTAAGTGAGGGTTTGATGTATCGCCAAGAACTTTGCGGGGAGTGTGGAATGCTGTTTATTTTTGAGAGGCAAGAAGTACTTAGCTTTTGGATGAAGAATACTTTTGTCAGTTTGGATATTATTTTTCTAAACGAGGAAGGTAAGGTGGTAAAAATTCACCGAAACACCAAAACAAACCAAACGGAGGAGACTTACTCTTCCGGAAAACCGGCCAAATTTGTGCTGGAAGTAAATGCCGGCTGGAGTGAAGCCAAAAACCTCCAAGAGGGAGATGTCGTTGATCTGAACTATCTGTTAAATCAAAGAGAGTGAGAAACAATCCCTTAACCAGTCAATCAAAAGCAGGCTAAAGCGGCAAAAACCGACTATCTTGACAAGAACCGTAGTCTGTAGCAAAAAGAAGTCACAGCTCGGTTGTAAGCCGGGTTAAACATGCTCGGGGATCGTCTAATGGTAGGACATCAGTTTCTGGCACTGATAATCGGGGTTCGACTCCCTGTCCCCGAACCATTGTTGACTTTGTTGATTCTGATACAAAAACGAAAAAGGTTTTGCTAGATTTAATTCAGCTTTTTTGCCTGTTTGG
>CAYSWH010000052.1:0-7424 GCA_964434775.1 uncultured Candidatus Saccharibacteria bacterium
ACGCACAAAAAGCTAGTTTTACCGAGTTGGGATGAAGGCTTTGATGCGCTTTATTATGTGAAACTGGGGGCAAATTATTCGTTTATTGTCAAAGAGTGGAACCAATACAGCAAGGGATAGTTGTACTTAGGGCTTGCTGAATTAATTGGGAATCTATACTATACTTGTCAAGTTCTAATAATTTAAACTATTCGTTTATCCAGAACAGTTTAATTTTTTCAATAATGTTACTCTCTTAACAAAACGTCATAATTGCTCGTTTTTTACCTCTCTCTGGGAAAAAGCTACGAATTTTCAGGGGTTGCGTCGATTGTGAGAGGATTGTACGATTTTCAGGTATACTATCTATGGTGGGTATTTTGTAGGTAAAAATAATCTCGACCCAGCTAAACCCCTTGAAGCTTCGTAGAACTTTGTATAATTTCTGGTTTTCGTCTCACTGCCAATGTACCCTTGGACGCATGTATTTTGTTAAACTTACGATAAAAATTATTACTAAGTCTTGACAAAAACACAGAGTACACAGATGGGATGGCACTTTCCCAAACACTGAATAGTCAGAGACACAGATTGACACAGACAACTAAATAATTCCCCCACAAGTTAATCATTGTTTTATCCGGGGGCAATTATCTTTTCATCCTTAGCCCCCTTGAGAACTAACACCTCTGTGAAATCAGTGTTACTAACCTCTCACTCCCAACCCCTAACCTTGCTCAGAGAAATCAGTGTTCAAAATCAGGGCATAGTTCCGCCATCTCCGGTGAGAACAAATGCCGCCCAGTAATAGGGATTCGGGTATTCGATTCGTGTGTCTTTCTGTGCCTGCTGTAATGCCTCAGCTTTACTTTTTCCTTGCCGCAAATAGGTGTAAAATCGTTCCATGAGAAACCCTGTGGCAGGATCATCAACATTCCATAAGGTAGCGATAACGCTGGGTGTTCCGGCATAGAGGAAGGCTCGATTGAGTCCGATGAGTTCGTCTCCTTTGCTAAGTTGACCAACTTGGGTTTGACAGGCGCTGAGGACGACTAAGTTGGTGGCTTGTCTTAAATCAAGTTGGTAAATTTCATGGACTTCTAAACGACCATCATAATTGTTATCAGGAGCAAGACGCAGGGTGCTGAATAAGGGGCTATGGGGGTTATATTCACCATGGGTGGCTAAGTGTAAAATACCAGCTTGATTGGCTTGTGACCATACTGTACGTTCTGTGGCTTGTCTGCCTAATAGGGGTTGAGTGGCGTATAAGTTGGAGATTTTTTCAACTTCTTGTTTGGCAAAAGGTAAGTCTAGAGTTGGGTTTCCTAGCGCCATGAGTTCGCCAGAGTCGGGTTTGCGTTTGCCTTGAAGAAAGCGCAGCATACTGGCACTAGGCAGGTTAAATAGGGTGTAGTTGTCAACCAAATAGTCTTTACCGTCACTGAGAGCCGCAAAGGGAAGATAGTGCAGGACGTTATGGGGAACGAGAGAAACCTTTGGGGTAGAGATGTGGGGTTGTAAGGGCGCAATTAACCACTGATGCAGTTGGGTTAAACTCTGAGGATGTTGACTACTGAGTGTGGCAAAGTCATACTCGTAAAATCGCTGAATTGCCTCTTGCAGGGATTGTTTACTGACATCCAAGGTTACGGGGGTGAGTGTATCGCGAGTGATGACAAAGGCTAAGGTGCGGTTGTCGGTGACGAAATACTCAACTAAGGTTGTATCGGTGTCTAGTAAGCTTTGAATTTCTGCCAATTGTGCTGGGTTGACGCTAACTAAATCAGCCACTTCCGGATTTTGGCGTTTTAGGCGATCGAGTAGTTTGATATAGTCTTGTTCACGAGCCGTCAGTTCAGATTGTAGGGCAGCGATCGCACTGGTGTTATTCTGGTTCAGGAGAAAATTGCTGATTGTCAGGAGTTGATTATTTAAGCGGTTGATTTCATTCCTGAGTTCTTGTTCTTTTTGCAAAAGGTCATCATCAGCACCATCCCGAAGGTTAACCGTACCGTTGGCGATTTGGTTGAGGAATAGTCTGGCTTTTGTGCGTTCGACATAGTTGAAGGCTTCGGTAAAACGACCTTCATCCCACAACAGATTGATGAGACGAGTATAGGTGTCTACGTGTTTATCGGCAAAGGAGGATTTTAAGGTTTCGCCTTTCAGGTCAACGAGAATGGTTTCAATCACCTGATCAATGGCTTGCTGGTAGAAGGTAATGGCTTGGCTATTCTTTCCTTGCAGTTCATAGACTTCACCAATATTCGTTAGTACGATTCCTTCCAGAGTACGGTTGCCAAATTCCTGGACAATTTCCAGGGCTTGCAGATAATGTTTTAGGGCTTGGGAATAGTTACCCATACTCTTGTACACTGTGCCAATACTATCGAGGGTATTGCCTTCATCGGCGCGTTTGCCAAGTTCCTGGAACGTTGACAGTGCTTGTTCAAGTAACTTTAGAGCTTGAGCATGGTTATTGAGTTTGTTATGCAGTAATCCTAGATTATTGAGAGTAGTTGCCTCACCAGAGCGATCGCTTATTTCTCGGCGGACGGTTAGGGATTTCTCATAGTAATCTAGAGCTTGTTCATTTTTGTCTAACTCCTCGTATGCTAAACCCAGGTTGTTGAGCGTTGTTGCTTCATCTGGGCGATTGTTGACTTCTCGATGGATGGTTAGGGCATTTTGATAGTAGTTCAAGGCTGAGGAGATTGAACCTAACTCTTGATGAACTAGCCCAATATTATTGAAGGTGGCTGCTGTACCTACCATTTCATTAGTTACTTCTAATGTTTTTAAAGCTTGTTCATAATAGTCTAAAGCTTTGGAATACTGGCTTAATTTTCGATAAACTTCCCCAATATTATTGAGGATTCGTCCTTCCCGTGTTCGATCCTGATGTTCTATGAAAATTACTAATCCTTTCTGGTAAGATTCTAAGGCATTGGAGTAGTCCCCTTGCTCCATGTAAACGACTCCCATGCTGTTGAGAGTATCGGCGGCTTTGACTGGCTCGTTAATTTGTTGGTATATGTCTAAGGCTTGTTGATATAAATTTAATGCTGAAGAAGATAAAATGCCTTTTCCATAAGTGTCAATTCTCCCATAATCCTCTATGTTTATCATTATATTTTTACCCTCTTCTTCCGACCTAGACAAAACATCTCTTACTTCAGCTTCGCCAGATCTTTCTTCATTATCAACATTTATTGAACCACTAAAATGTATTATTTTTTTGTCATTTATTATTATATGTTGACCCCTTTCTTCCGATTGAGACGAGAGAGATATTCCTTCAGATGAAAGAGATAGTCCTCCACCAGACTCAGAGTTAAGTGTTATAGTCCCTATAATAATGGGAGTTAAATTTCCGAATTCTGGAATTGTCAAAAAATGGGGGTTACTAGACAATTCAGCAATACTACTGAGAATAGTTGCTTCACCTAAGCGATCGCCAGTTTCTCTGTAAATCTCTAATGCTTGTTGATAAGAGTCCAGCGCCTTATAGTATTTACCTAGATTTACCTCCAATTCTCCAATTTTTTCAAGAATAATTGCTTGACTAGAACTATCATTATTTTCTTGAAAAAAACTTATAAGTTGTTGGAGTATTTCCAATGCTTGTTCAAACTGCCCTTCCCTATAGTAAATATCTGCCTGTTGCTCCAATTGATATAGGTGTCTATTGGGATTTGTATAATCTTGCTTTATACTATCTTGTTGTCTGTCTCTGATTTCAAGATCTCCATCTCCCCTCCGTATTATCCGAATTTCTTCCAATTCAGAACATCTTGGACTATCTTGTTGTCTGTCTAGGGTTTCAAAATTTATGCTTCTTATAGAGATTCCTTGCGAGTTATAACTGTGTCTGATCTGTACATTACAACTACCAGATTTCTGTTGCTTTACTCTAAATGTATCGTCTTGCTCAGGAGGGGGATCTAGTGGAAAAGCCAGCGCTGGATAAGCCACCACAAACATTGCAGTCAATAGCGTTACTTTTAAATGGTTTAAACGTAGAAGCATAGCAATTTACCCTATATCTTTATAATATCATTGCATTTTGACTGATAAATCTAATTCTGCCAACCTACCATCTATTTCGCTAACCTTTTCTGAGTTATATCCTTCTAGTTCCACATAAGCCATTCTTGCATCCTTCAACAAACTCACCGCTTGCTCGAATTGCTTAAGCGTTATATATATCTCTCCTAAAGCCCTTTGCGCTTTAGCTTTGTCCTCTATCTCTTCAGGATTTACTGCCAACTCAACAACTTGACTATAAGCATCCCTAGCGTGCAGCGTTAGCCCGATTTGCCAATAGCAGTCGCCCAATAATTCATAAACAGCCGTTGTAGATTTTCCCTGATCAACCAATGCTTCCAGCACTTCAATTGCTTCTGCCATTAAGTTATAACTGCGATAGAGATGAGCTAACTCCAAGGCTTTTGTTTCATCAGGCAATTCTGCTTCAGCTAGTTGTCTAGCCGCATATTTTAATTCTTGGGCTTCATTTTCCTCTAGTAAACTAAATCCCAGTTTTGGGATACCTTCGGCAAGAGAAGACGTTCCAGTATTCGCTTCAACAACAATTGAATATCTCTCTCCCTGTTCTAACGGTGGTTCCCCTGGATAGATAACTTGATTATGACTAACCTCCGTCTCCCAGATTATCCCCGATGAACCACGCAAACGTACCTTATACCGAGTAGCATTAGGAACAGCATTCCAAGATAGCAAAGGTTTATCCTCTAGAATTGCTGTACGACGGGGAGTAATTAGAAAGGGAATTAATAGATTTTTCCCGCCACGAGGAGCAATAATGTTACTACCTCTATGCCTCAGTCTTGGTCTATTCACTGAGGGGCAAATATCACTGACTCGCGTTGAACCAGTCGGAACAACTTTCTCTCTCCAGTCAGAACAACGAATCTTGGCAGAATTTCTTTGAGTCACTCGGATTAAATCATTAGGATTCAGAGATTCAGGAGCATTGATACGTCTATACCATAACCAGTTACTGCGTTTCAGTTCGACACTGCCAATTGAGAGTAGGTGATATTGAAGAGGAAACGCCACAGTCGGATAAATCAAGCTGATTCCTACTGTTAGAGTCAATAGTGTCCCCAGATATAATCTCCGTACTTTCATGGCAACTCCTCAGCCTTTAAACGTTGTTTTGCCTGGTGAATCCATTCATCCTCTTCTGGTGTATTTGGATTTCCGGGATATTTATCACAGTTAACCCACGCCTCTAACGCTTGTTTGTCTTTATCTAACTCTTCCAATACCCGTGCTAACAAACAATGAGCCGAGGCTTGCTCAGGTTGAATTGCAATTGCCTGTTTCAAGGTATCTCTAGCTTCCTCATAGCGGCGTTGTTTTAATCTAGCCCAGCCTAAATTCTTATATAAACTATATTGTACAAACTCTTTACCTTCAAGAGATGAATAATCTGTTTCCAGGACAACAATACCGTTGAGCAGCAGGTTAACTGCAACTGGATAGTTTTTAGATAAGATATGTAAACGGGCTAAATTGCTGTTCGCTACGGGAAAGCCACTTTGTACAGCAATACCATACTCTTTACGAGCGCGTTTTAAATCTTGCAGATCCTCGTAAATAATCCCTAAGTGATAATGAGCTTCCGCGTAGTCTGGATTAAGTTTTATGGCGCGTTTAAATTGAGACTCGGCACTGTCTAAACGACCCGCTTGATAATCTCGATATCCCATATTGTTGTAGATAAGAGCAATGCGCGGCAGAGACAAACGAAAACCCACAAAAAACAACAACAGTAAACTAGCCGCGCCAAACTTAGCTTCTTGCCAAAATTGCTTGGGAATCCGCCATCGTTTCAGGGTTCCTTGAACAACCGTCTGTCCTGTTTTCGTCAGTGCGCCTCCCCCAGCCAGAGCCAACATACTTTGACCAATGATCGCAAAGGCACCAAATGTACCCACTCCACCACTTAAAAAACGGGACGAGATATCAGTCAATAGGCTAAATGTCGCTGCTAACCAAACAATAGCCAGGGTATCCCAGGCGAGATCTAACCGATCCCACCAATGGACGGGGATTTTGGCAAACCACCACCACGCCTTTGCTGGTGGATGGCGAATTTCGCGCAGTTCGTCCAGTTTAGCCACCATGGGGCTAAGATGTTCCCGACCGAGTTTTTTGGGTAAGGCTTGATACTGTTGTTCTAGGCGACTATCGAGATCACTAATTTTGACCAAACTCTCTGCATCACTCTCGGCGTTATCGAGTTGGTTTTGTAGTCCATCACGCGCCACGACAGTATCTACAACCTGTTGCAGTAATACCTGATAATCCGTTGTTTTCGATTCAGCCGTTGTTTGTTCCAGGGTTTTTATCGCTGTTTCATAGCGGGTAAGCCAATTTTGTAATTCATTTGAGGGCTGGGGAATAGTCAAAAACCACCACCACGCTGCGGCTGGAGGATGAAAACTTGCTCGCCAGTTGGCTAAGTCAACACTTTGAACAATTTTTTCGGTTTGTCCCTTGAGGCGTTCGTCGAGTTGCAGCAGAGTCAACAGGAGTTGGGCGGATTGGTGAGAGGATTGAGAAAAGGCTACTCCAACGGCGTCACGGGCGATTAAAACGTCTAGGATTTGCTTGGGTGATGGGGACTCAACTGCCTCCACTGTACGCAAGGCAGTATCATAATCCTTTAATGCCGTCTCTAATGGAGAGGTCATTCTCAATCCCAGAGATTATTTCTAGATTTTGGATAATATCCAGTATGCCACAGCTCAAATAAAAGTACTGGCTTGGATCAGGCATTAGATGGTGGAGTGGCTCCAGCGGTTACGAACCATAAACCGAAAAAGGCGATCGCATCACTTGATATAATAATAGGAACGAATGCTTACGAGAGCCTTGCGAAAGCTTCCTGATTGAGGACTGATTTAGGTAGACTGACATGAAAGCAACAAGCAATTGTAAGCTGTTTTGCATTTAAACCTTAATGTAAATAATAGCGAGCATCCTTGTAGTGCGTTAAGCGAAGCCATGCCGCAGGCTTTGCATCTTGCTCGCTACTAATACCCAATTTAAATACATGACAGATTAAACACTTGCTATTGAGCTTGTAACAGTATACATTTTTTGTAAGCAGGTCAGATTAATCAACCTGATAATTGTTGAAGCCTACTAATCATTTAAGGAAATTCAGGACAGGTTTTCTTGCTCATTTATCGGTGGGGAGGGCGGGTTTTGTTGTTCCGTTATTTCAACAATAGCTGACCTTAGTCCCTAAACCCGCCCCTACAATTGTCCCTAAACCCGTCCCTACAATTGTGGCTAAACCTATCCCTAGACTATTGCTTTATCATCTTGATTCACGACCCGATTTAACTTACCACTGTGATATCCTTCTAAATCTAGGGTGACATACAAAAAGCCTAAATCTTGAA
>CAYSWH010000053.1:0-740 GCA_964434775.1 uncultured Candidatus Saccharibacteria bacterium
GCATACCCAACTTGTTTGAGCCCTACTGGTATGGCGACGAAGCAATTTATCTAACTGTCGGCCAGGGTCTTAATTATGGATTAAAGTTATATCAAGAAATTGTCGATCACAAAACCCCAATTATTTATTATTTGGCCATGGTTCCTTCACAGTTTTGGTTTAAATTTTTGAATTTGATGTGGATGAGTGTCGCCATTATCTTCTTCTATCACATAGCCCAAAAGCTATTTAAGAATAAAATAATGACAACGGTAAGCACAACCATCTTCATGCTGCTTACCACTCTACCCTGGTTGGAAGGCAACATAGTCAATGGCGAATTATTTGTCATGGGTTTTGTTTTAGCAGGCTTATGGCTTGCCTCAAAAAGTAGCTATTTTATGTGGTTGCTTAGAAAACCAACAAAAATAGCCAAAAATGAAAAAAATGCCGGATACATTTGGTTGTTCTCAGGTAGCGTTCTGTTCGGCTTAGCTATTTTGACTAAAGTTCCAGCTTTGTTAGACTTAGGATTAATTCTAGTCATAGCCTGGTTCAGATTAACTAATAGATTATTCACTCAAAAGAAAATTAAAACGTCCATTACACAATTTTTTAAAGAAATTGGCCTTATTCTAGCCGGAGTAGCAACGCCCATTCTTATTTCTATTTTATACTATATGGTTATTGGCAGTGGTCAAGATTATTTAAGATATGGCTTGCTGTATAACTTTAATTATGTTTCTACCTGGACCCCCGCC
>CAYSWH010000053.1:750-5409 GCA_964434775.1 uncultured Candidatus Saccharibacteria bacterium
ATGACACTTAAAGGTAAGCTATTGTTGTTGACTCTAATTTTTATTAGCTTGACTCTGCTTAAAAATAAAATCAGCAGATTAAGTAAATTCTTGTTTGGCTGGCTGGCTCTATCGTTATTTGCCGTCCTCTTATCGAATCGCCCCTATCCTCATTATTTTTTACAAATGATTCCGCCCTTATCCTTAAGCCTAGTTTGGGCTGGAAAAAGAATTCTAGACTTAATAAAAACAAAGGAAAGGCTCAAGCCCGGCTTAGAATTAACTACCTTGAGCCTTATCCTGTTTTTAACAATTAAAGTTTTTATCTTGCTAAAAGTGCAACCCTACCCGACTATTAATTATTATCAAAGATTTTATCAATTCATCACTAATAAAATAAATCGTGAAGAATACTATGCAAGCTTTAACCATTTAACTACTGATAATTACAAGCTGGCTCCTTTTATTCGTCAATACGCCGAAAACAACCGAATTTTCATCTGGGGTACTAATCCGATGCTTTATGCCCAAACACGAACAATTCCAACTGGTAAATTTACAGTTGGATTTCATATCAAAGACCTAGAAGCTTACGAGCAAACAATGGACAGTATTAGACAAGATCAGCCGTCAATTATTGTAGTAATGAAAGATGAAACTGATTCTTTTCCAGAACTTAAAACTTACATTGACAAGTTTTATTATCCAAACTACAACTACGATTATATGAAGGTTTATTTTAGAAAACCATGAAGTTAGAAACTCCATTTAAAATTAGTTTAATTATTACCGTCATCTTAATTGTACTTAGCTTAATCTTCTTCCAAAAAATTACGCCAGAAATCCCACTGCTTTATTCTTTAGCTGATTCTGGCAGTCAACTAGTACCAAAAAGTTGGATTTTTCTATTACCTGTCTTGTCGTTATTGATAAACGTAGTGCATCTAGGCTTAACTAAAATTTTTAATCAAATCGATCCATTTGTTCTTAAATTGTTCATTTGGACCACTTTATTTCTGCAAGTCATATTATTTATTGTTAATGTCAGAATTATTGCAATAATTAGTTAAATCATGGAAATATTTTCATTTATAGTTAGCTTCCTCATCGCAAGCTTTGCTGTTCCTCTGATAATTAAATTTTACAGAAAAAATAAATGGGTAGATGATCCTCAAGACTATCAAGATATCAAAGTCAAGATGACTCACTCCAAACCAATTCCTAGAGGTGGAGGAATTCCTGTTTTTCTCTCTTTTGCAATAACTAGTTTAGTTTTCCTAAATATTGATAAATATCTCATAGCTATTATCTTAGGAGGGCTAATTTTAACCATGGTTGGCGTACTTGATGACATTTACAATCTCGATCCTTTTCTAAGACTTGGTGTTGGTGTGATAGCAGCTCTAATTGTAGTCGTAGCTGGAATTGGCATTGCCTTTGTTACCAATCCCTTTGGCACAGGCGTCATTCACCTCAATCAACCCCAACTGGCCTTCGATCTTTTAGGTAAAACCAGAACTATTTGGATTCTTGCCGATTTATTTGCGTTGTTTTTTATCTTGTGGAATATAAATGCAGTTAACTGGTCAAAGGGTGTGGATGGGCAGTTGCCTGCCTTCGTCACTTTTGCTTTCTTATTTTTAGGAATATTAAGCAATAGTTTCAGCGGAGATCCTACAGAATTTAATAATGCTGCTTTAAGTTTTATCTTAGCCGGCAGTTATGCCGGTCTGCTAGTCTTCAACTGGTATCCTCAAAAAATTATGCCTGGATATGGGGGCGGAGCATTAGCCGGCTATTTCTTAAGTATTCTAGCTATCTTGTCTGGGGCAAAAGTTGCCACAACCCTCATGGTTTTAGCCGTGCCGACTGCTGACGGAATTTTTACCATCATGCGCAGAATTAAAGCTGGTAAATCCCCTTTCTGGGGTGATAGAGGTCATTTACACCACAAATTGCTTGACTCATTTAACTGGGATAAGAGGCAAATTACTATCTTTTATACCCTAACTACCATGATTATGGGTAGTTTAGCCCTCATTTTGGATACACGTGGTAAGATAATATCATTAGCCATTAGCTTCAGCTTGGTTTTTATCATCCAAATCTGGGCTAAAATCAAAAAAATAAAATAATATGACTAATTCAAAATTGCTTCAGAAGTTAAAACTCCCCTATTTTATTTTAAAAACAGCCCGGCCCAGACAATGGCTTAAAAACTTTGCTCTTTTTGCTCCCCTAATTTTTTCAGGCTTTCTCCTTTACAATCCCCCAGACGGACTTGCTTATGTTGTTAAAGTTGGTCAAGCTTTCTTGATCTTCTGCTTGCTAGCCTCCAGTGTCTACATTATTAATGATATCATTGATGTAGAGGCAGATAGATCGCATCCTTTCAAAAAAAATCGACCGATTCCTTCTGGAAATCTGCCTATTCCCATTGCAATTTTTTCGGCAATTTCTTTTTTAGCCATTGTTTTCTTAGCTTCCCTTAGCCTAAATCCTATCTTTAGATTACTCATTTTAAGCTACTTTCTTTTGCAGCTATTCTACGCCACCACTTTAAAACATATTTCCATTTTAGACGTAATCTCTATAGCAACTGGCTTCTTAATTAGAGTCTATGCTGGAGCCGCAGTTGTGGACATTCATCCAAGCGTCTGGTTTTTACTCACTGTTGTGTCAGCATCCTTATTTTTAGCCGTTGGTAAAAGACAAAGCGAAAGAACTCTACTTAGAGACAAAAAAATTGGCAGGACAAGAAAAAGCCTTAAAAAATACAGCCAGAGACTACTAGACATCTATACCGGTATGTTTGCCAATGCTACCTGGCTGTCTTACTCTCTTTTCACTTTTCAGCATGAGGGAGTCTACCAAGAGCCGGCTCACGAACGTTTTACCAGTATTTTTATTAAGCTACCTCGAACCTTTCAATCTCAAAAACTGCTAATGCTAACTATTCCTTTTGTGATCTTTGGCATCATGCGATATTTACAACTTGTATATGAAGAAAATAGAGGAGAATCTCCTGAGTTAGTCTTGTTAAAAGACAAACCTATGCTGATAGACATCTTTCTATTTTTAGCTTTTACTCTTTTAATTATCTATCTTCCAACTGACTAAATAATTCTTTAAAAGATCTTTTTAACTGAGGCATTAAGCTTTCCATAGGTAAGCCATAGGTAAAGCCAGTGTACGAGCCTTGAGTCTGCTCAATTAGTGCCGCTCCCGCTGGATAAGTTGGAGCAAATCCTGCAGACCAGGTTGTAACAGGATTGTTTTGAACATACTTTTTAATTTCAAAAAGTGTTAATGGTCTAAATTTAACTTTTGTGATCTTATGTTCTGTATGAAAAATATTTTTAAAAGAATCAACATAACTAAAGCCAGTAATAGCCTCCACCCATTGATTTGACTGCCGCTTAAGCATTTTAACGGCCTCCTGTTTTGACTCTGGCTTTTCAAGCTTCTGACCGTCTAAACGGCCATAGGTGTCTGCAGCTATCACAACGCTGTGCGGATGGACTACAGCCACGGTTTTAGCTTTTTTTTCAGCAATTAAAATTGCTCTTTTAACCAAATTTTGCTCAGTTATCTGCTGCTCGTCAATGTTTGCCGGAATAATATCAAACTTAATTCCTAAAGCTTCCATTAACAACTTCCTCTGTTGGGACTGAGAGGCTAGAATAATTCTTTTGTCTTGTTGAAAATTCATAACTAACAACTAAAGTATCAACAATCCAACCCCAATTAAAGTCAGGCCTGAAACAAACCACTTAAGCCAATCTTTAGGGCCTGTCTGAGGTAGCTCATTGGGCTGAACAGGCTGGCGAACGCTAACAGTATTACTGGTAGAATTATCGTTCGTAGTGGCGTTTGTAGGCGTGGCAGTGGGACTGCTAATTGAACCTGTAGTATAAGACCCTTCAACGTTCACACCACACTGCTCGTTGGAGGCCAGTAAGTTATCTCCGGCTGCATTCATAATATTTGAATCATCAATTGAAGTGCTACTACAAGCAAAACCTAAGTTAAAACTCCCAGAAGAAATTAATGGGTTAAGGGTAATGGTGGCAATGACTCCAGTGCCGTTAACCGGCGACCGATTGTTTAAATTTAGAGTGGCAGTTAATACTACCTCCCCTGCTTGACTCTCGTCTATAGAAATGCTGTCAAAAAAACTACCAGCGTTTATGTCGCTAATCTCTACTTTAGACTGATCAAAAGTTAACACAGCCGTGGCAGACTCTACATCAGCATTTTGTGTGTCTAATTTGACTTGAACAGTGTCCCCTGAGGAAATTGTGCCACTGCTGGGAGAATAGGAAAAGTATGCTGCAAGAGTAGGTGAACTAAAAACAAATAAAAAGCAAATTAATAAAATGGGCAGGATTAAAACTTTTTTCATATTTTGATTTACTGTTGCTTTGTCAGATTAATGGTTAAGTCTTGGGCTTGTTTTAAAATACTCTGACCACCCTTAGCTGAAACTTTAGTCTTATTCAAATCAAAACTAAGAGAAAGTTGATTTGAGCTAGCAATTGAGCCCTTGATCTCAAGCAACTTCATGTCAGCTGAGGGCTTGATTACCTCACTTGGATTTCTTAGTAAAACTAGTTTAATGCGACCTTTTTGTTGATCAACTTGACTGGTAACAATATTGCCAAATTCATTAACAGGTTG
>CAYSWH010000053.1:5419-7211 GCA_964434775.1 uncultured Candidatus Saccharibacteria bacterium
GTTAGTGAGGCGGGATCATAATCAATTACAAATTGAACTCCGTCAGGTTGCTGGCTGGCTGACAGCTTAACAATAAAGCTGGCTGATTGCCCAGACTGATAAACATCTTTGCTAGATTCAATGGTGAGGCGCGTGTCTTTTACAACTGGCTCTTTGATCTTTTCATCTACTTTTGGCAAATCATTATTGGCAGATGAAACATCTTCAATGTTGACTTGAATTTTTTCTTTAGTCTTTTCTAAAGAGGGCTCTTTTTCAAGCTGCTGCAACTGTTGCTCAGAATTTTGATTCCAAGCTGAAAATGAATAAAAACCAACTGCTGTTAAAACTAACAGGCAGAGTGAGATCAGCAAGGCTTTTTTTGAAACAGGCGAACTGCTTTCTGGTTGGTGCAACTGCTGAGTCTCTTTAAGATTGACTTGATTTGGCTGATGGGCATTCATATTGGTTTTAATTATTTACTATTTATTAGTTTAAACGATTAAATTTACAGTTCATCTGCAGATTTAGCTAATGTTTTTCTCAAGAGGTCTAAGTCAATATTATCAATGACTCCATTGTAGTTTAGATCTGCTCTACTCACGCACTGTTCCTCTGAGCGATGGCTTAAGCAACTTAGGATAAATGAGTAATCATCAATGTCAACTACACCATCCTGCATATTGCTATTCTCTCCAGAGATTGGCAGATCTCCAGCTTCTAAAGATTTAGCTGTCAAATCAAACCTATTAGTGCTTGACTCGTTTAGCCAAATAAAGTTGTTAGCTTCTGCATCTGCAAGACTGCCAATGCTATTAGTTTGTTGAACAAATGTCGACAGGTCACAGCCTCCTGTGGCTAAATCATCGTAATAACAAAATCTAATGCTTCTGTGCATTGGGCCTTTTAGGGAAAGGGCGTAAGGGCCAGATACTAGACCTTCTATTTCTATAGCCTGACTAACATAAGTTCGACTGTTTGAGTCATAGCTAAAAGGAGCTGAGTAAAAGTCTGTCAGCCCACTGGCGGCAATTAGAGAGACTCCAACATTGATTGTCTGTCCGGCTTCTTGAGGAGGGAAGTAGTTATCTCCCTCTTGGTATGGCACTCCTTCCAGCATTGTCTCTATTATTAAAGTAGTTACGTCTTCTTCGGGTGGCTGGGTTGGGCCAACAGGCTGAGTTGGAATTACTGGCTGAGTTGGTTCGGCGGGCTGAGTTGGGTTGGGTGGTTGGGTTGGCTCGACTACAGTGCACCTCCCGTTCTCACAGATGCCCTGCACTCCTACAATGTCACAGAAAGTTCCGTCTGGCTTGTTTTCAAACGTGCATTGGTTAGGATCAACCGCTGTATTGCAAGCTGCTTGCTGGCATTGGTTGTCAGGATCGGGGCAGTTGGTAAGATCAATTTGGGTGCATTCGTCTTCTTCGGGCGGCTGGGTTGGGTCTGCTGGTTGGGTTGGTTCGGCGGGATGGGTTGGATTGGGTGTTTGAGTTGGGTCAGCCATACAGCTACAACTCTCGTCTTCCGGGCAAGCTGAGGCACGACATTTCTTAGTTACGTAACCTCCTGTCAAACTCTGCCAATAAGAACCCTCACTTAGTACGACAGGCTCTCCATTGTCAGCCCATTGACTATTAGCATCATCATATTTCCAGCAAACATCACCGCTGCAGATCGTAATAATTTCACTAGTGTCGCTTCTCCAAGCAGAGGTAGGACCACCGTTGGTCCAAGGCATCTCTCCATTGGGGCCAGCTGTCAAACTCTGCCAATAAGAACCCTCACTTAGTACGACAGGCTCTCCATTGTC
>CAYSWH010000054.1:0-7210 GCA_964434775.1 uncultured Candidatus Saccharibacteria bacterium
AATATGAGCCGCAAGTAAGATTCCGGTCAAGAGGTAAACATCGGATAGCCCTGTTATTTGATCGGTAATAGTTGACAAGGGTCAATTGTTATGTTATAATTAATTTATCTGGAAAGGGTACAGTTGAGCAAAGTCTCATCAATTCCCTCCACTCCCCTTCGGGGGAGATATTTTTTTGGTTAATTTCTTCAATTCTTCATTAATATAGGTTAAATATCTTTGTTTTTTCTTATATCTATCAAAAATAAGCATATTTGAAGTAGAATTTCTCGAAGCTGTAATAATCTTAACAAACTGATTTTGTTCTTCAAAAAACCTTATCAAAGGTACAAAATCACCATCACCGCTCAAAAGAATTAAACCAAATTTTTCTTGCGTAAAGTAGTCTTTCATTGCTCGAACTATCAAGTCAGCATCTACATTGACTTTCTGAGTCCCGTCTTTTCTGCTATTACCCATCCCGGAAGAAAAAATAATTTCATAACCAATATCTTGTAATTATTTATAAAGATTTATCCTAGACAAATGTTTGGAAAATTTAACACAATAATAGACTTTTTCCACTTTATATTTTTCTAACAGATACTCATATAGTTTTTGAAAATCAATTTCAAATCCGGCCAACCACAAACCTGTCTCAATATTTTGACCGTCAATAAAAGCATAGTTTGGAAATTTCTTTTTTTGTTTGTTCTTTCTAATCATATTTTAAAATTTAATCTCTCAAAGAGCGAATTTTTTTCATTTTGCATTTTGCATTTTTAATTATTTTGAAAGCAGGGACTTATCTCTACGAAAAGATTTTTTGGATGATTTTCCTTTCCCCACTCGGGGGAAATGGCCGAAGGCCAAAGGGGGTGGGGAAGTGCCTGAAAGGGTTTTGTTTATCTTTGAATCAAAGTGAACGAAGGCACGGGAAGTCGATTAAGAATTCAAAATCTAGCGACGGAATTCTTTTGAGTTAATCAATTTTAGAATTTCAGCTATTATTACTGTATTTGAATGATCAAATTATAATATTAATTCTAATCTTGTATTTGACATAAATAGTAATAAATACTTATATTTAATAGGTTTATCTAATACAAGACATGAATCAAGAGTTCCTTGAAAAAATAAGTAAATACTCCCCAAAGTTTGACTACCCTCTGGCTGAATACACTACTTACAAAATCGGTGGACCGGCGGAAGTTTTGGTGGTAGTAAAAAATTCAAATGATTTGGAGGAATTGATTGGGTCGGCTTTGAAGTTTGAAATTCCTTATCGAATTATTGGCTGGGGTGCAAATGTGCTCATTGCCGATCGCGGACTTAAAGGCTTGGTGATTATCAATCGATCCAGAAATATTCTGATTCATGATAAAGATTCTCAAGAAGTACAATTGGAGGAAAAGGAAGAAGATTTTTTTAACCCGTTTATCCAGCCGAGACATGCCACTGCTGATGAAGAATTTTATAGTTTTGAAGATTTAGACTATCAAGAAACCGGCGAGCGAGTAAAAGTAACGTTTGATAGTGGTGTTGACCTCCCTTTTGCTATTGCTTACAGTCTCAAAAACGGTCTTACCGGTTTGCAGTGGTTTGCCGGTATTCCCAGTACACTTGGAGGAGCTTTGTATAATAATATTCATGGTGGAACTAGGCATTTCTCCGATTATTTTGTGTCCGCCAAAGTCCTGGACCCGCAAAAAGGAGTTGAAATTTACGATTATAAAAAATTCCAATTTGGCTATGACCAGAGCATATTAAGAAATAATCCTAGGCTGGTCGTTTTGAACATCACTCTTAACCTTTTTCACGGTGACAAAGACAAAGCCCAATATGTAGCTAGAGAGTGGTCCAAAAGAAAAAGGAGGCAGGCCAAAAATTCCTGTGGTTGTGTGTTCAAAAATATCCCCGCAGAAAAACAGGAGGAGCTAAACTTACCCACTCCAAGTGTCGGATACATTGTAGACAAAAAACTTGAGTGGAGCGGAAGGTCACAAGGCAAGGCTCAAATCTCAACAGAACACGCTAATTTTATCCTCAATCAGGGTGGTGCAAAAGCCTCCGATGTGTTACAATTAATAAAGGAGATTAGTTTAGCAACCAAAAAACAGTTTACCTTGACACTGGAACCGGAAATAAACTTACTGGGATTCTCCGAAGCAGAACTGTCTTTTTTAAATCAAGTTAAATAAAAATTTTATAGTATGTGTATACTGGGCGTTGATGCCGGCGGAACTAAATGCGAGTTTATGCTTGTTGACGGGGATGGAAAGACTCTGGCCAACTTTGAAATTCAAGAAAGTTGTAATCTCAAATATGTAAGGGCAAATAAAATTATCCAAACTTTGGATCAAGGGCTGCAAAAAATTTTTGTAGATTATCCGCCGGAAATAATCAAATTTGCCTACTTTGGCGTGGCCGAGTGTGGAGACGGCATCGGCAGTGAGCAGAATAAAATAAGAAATTACTTGGAAAAATACTTCAAAAAGTACGAGTTGGCAGATGACCAGTACTCATGTTTTCGATCTTTGTCCGACTCCAAATCAGGGGTTTTGGCCATTGCCGGAACCGGCACTGCTCTCAGTTATTTTTCTCCCAAGGAAGAAAAGATTTTCAAAAGTATCGGTAAAGGAGGTAGAGATTTTGGGAAAGTGATTTTTAGTGGAATTATCTCCGGCTCAATTTCTCCCAAAAATGAAATTTATAAGACACTAAAGCAGTGTCTGGGTACTGATCCCAAAGATTTTTACCAAAGTCTAAGAGGATATGATTTGGTAGTTCACCCTCAAATTGCCAAAGTAGCCAAGATTCTAGTTGATGAATCTAAAAATAATCCGATACTAGAAAGAGAAGTAAATCTATACTTGGATGTAGCCGCCGCTCGCTGGGTAACTAAAATCTGCTCATATTGTTTTACCCACTTCCATTACAAAGAAGAAAGTCGGTTTGACCTTGTTTTAATCGGTAGTTTTTGGAAGGCAGATTACCTCAGAAAGAAAGTTGAAGAAGAATTGAAACACTGTTTCCCCAAAATTAAAGTTCTCTACGATACTTCAATTCATCCCGTAGAAGGCTGTATCAAAATTGCACGAGGAAAACTTCAAAAAAGATCATCCAAAACTCAAAAGATAGCCGTTTAGCACTTAGTACTAAATTAGAAGGTTTTTATTTGTTTCACAGAAGAATTGACTTGTTTCTTTACTCAAAATTAACTCAAAATTAACCACACAAAATAGCCACAAACAATAGGTTTTGCAGCATGTCTATTAATCTAAGGCATCAGTTGAAACCGGGTATGACAATTTAATTTTACCGCTTTCTTTATCTAATGCAATCTCAAATTTGTAAGTCTCTTCATTACTTTCGTTGGTATAATAGTAATGAGTTGCTTTGTATGAAGCTCTGTATTCGTCTGCAGTATCTTCTTCTTTCTCTAAGCACAAATCGGCATCGGTGTGCCAATAGCTATTCAAAATATTCGATTTAAGCAGAAACTGAGTAACCTCTCTAGGTGAAAACTCTTCAAAATTAGTCTGCTTATACTCTCCAACTTCAAATTTTGTAAGCGGTTCTACCATCAAACTTGTCCTTTTTATGTTTCCAAAATAATTACTGTTTAGGTAAAAATTATCTTCTTCTTTGCTATAATAAAGAAAACTATCTCCTTTTGAATCAGTTTTATTAAATTCAATATCGACTTTTTCTAATTCTTGATTTGGAACTTTAGCCTCAAGCTCAACTTCTACGTCGTTACCAGGTCCAAAATAACCGCTACTTGTCTGAGAGAAAGATTTTAGATCACTTATGTCGGTATTCCTTACATCAAAACCGTCAATGCAGCTAGAAAAGGAAGGGGAAACCGGATCTTCTTTAGGTCTAACTTGAATATCTTGTAAGAGAAACACTGTAACAATAGATAAACCCAAGAATAAAGTTAAAGCAATGATAAAGACAAATGTTTTGATATATTTGTTCTCGATGTTCATATTGAGTTATATTGTAGTAATAATTATATTTTATTATTTGGCAATTGGCAAAAAATAGTCTTGATATTTGAGCTTAAGTTTGTTTTAAAGTAGAAGTAAAATATAATATATGCAAAATAATTTAAAAAGGAATAGTGAATTGACGATTAAAAATGAAATATATGGTTTGAAAGCTGGGGAATATTATAAAGGAACAGTAAGGATTTTAAAAAAATCTCAGCCCGGCCCGGTAATTTTTGTAGTAAGTGACGGATACGGAACTGTTGAGGCGGTAATTAAGGATTCAACATTCATTCAAGGGGAAGTAGTTTATTTGTCCGGACTTGTTAACGAAAGAGGGGGGTCAAATCAAGTTGAAATAAAAAAAATAGAGAAATCGGATAAAGATCTTGACAAAGTATTTCATAATAAAAGTGAACCCCGAAGGGCTGAATTTAGTATTACAAACGAGGTTTATAAATCGATGAAAGATTATTTTATTGGAATTAGTTGGGAGATTAGAAAGGCTATACTCAGTAATCAACCCATAATGATTAGACATCACAACGATGCTGACGGAATTATTTCCGGTTTAAATCTGGAGTGGGCGTGCAAAAGTTTGATGGAAGATGTGGGAATTAATCCGGATTATAATCTTTATCGGAATCCTTGTAAAGCTCCCTACTATACGGCCGGAGATGTTTTTCGTGATTTAACTTTATTCAAAAAAATTGAAAACTTCGGTTCCCAAAAACCACTGATAATTATTCTGGATAACGGTTCAAGTCCGGAAGATATTTTTGGTTTAAAAACTCTAAAATTACTAGGCTATGAGACAATTGTAATCGATCACCATAACCCTGTCGAGATCAGGGACAAAAAAACCACTGTTTGTAGTTATTTAAAACATCACTTGAATCCTTATATTGAAGGTTTTGACGGTAGTATTTGTGCCGGAATGTTAACATATGAACTGGCTAGAATGGTTTGGGAGAACTATGAAAGACCTGTTTTGCCTGCAACCGCCGGAATTAGCGACCGCTCTGATTCTAAGGTTACAGAAAAGTATTTGGAAAAAGCCGGCCGTGAAAAAGAATTTTTGATTAAGCTTGGAGCTGCTTTGGATTTCATGGCTTATCAGCTGAGACACGACGGAGGAAAGGGAGTTTACGATGAGCTTTTTGAGAACCCAGAGCTAGTTGAACATATCTACACCGAAATAACAAAGGGAGTCGAGACCCAACTTCAAAGTACCCTCCCCTATCTTAGATCCCGGGACTGCAATGGAGTTATTTTTTCTCACATTGACTTAGAAAAATACACACTTCGATTCACCTACCCTAATCCGGGTAAAATTCTGGGATTAGTTCATGACGAGGTAGTTAAGGAGAATTCTCAAAGTCCTGTTTTAACCATTGGTTATTTAACTGATTCAATCATAGTCAGAGCTAATCAGCCCGTTTTGCCTGTGCAAAAAATTATCGACACCCTAAATCAAAATATTCCTGCTGCCAATGTAAACGGTGGAGGACATGAACAAGCCGGAGCAATCAAATTCGTACCTGCTCACTTGCAGGAAATTCTTGAGCTGATCAAGGACATGATTCAAAAAAAAAGTAAAAGCTAATTTTAAGTGCAATTGCTTGACGAAATCCAAAAAAGCGTTTTATTTTAAGCTGATAAAGGAATAATAGTTTAATCTTTTCAGATAATTATAGTATGATTAATTATAAAACAATTAACTCCCTCAAGGGTCCGCTTGTATTTATTAACAAAACCGATAAAATTGGATACCAAGAAATTGTAAAAATAACTGATCCCAACGGAAAAGAAACATTTGGCCAGGTTATTGCTCTAGAAGGAGAAACTGCCGTGGTTCAACTCTTTTCCAATTCTGCAGGCTTGCAAATTGATAATGCAAAAGCAGTCTTTACCGGTGAAACAAAGAAAATTTCCCTTTCGCCTACAATTCTGGGAAGAGTCTTTAACGGATTTGGAGACCCGATTGATAATAAATCTAAAATCAAAGGAAAAGAAGCCGACGTAAATATCCCTCTCACGGATCAAAACGGTAACGAAACAGTAGAACTCAAAGATCCACTCCCATATCATCATAGAGACATTGGCGGAGGAGCAATTAACCCTGCCAGACGATCCGAGCCTGATGATTTTATTCAGACGGGTATCTCTACTATCGATTTGACCAATACTGTAGTAAAAGGACAGAAAATCCCGATATTTTCCGGTAACGGTTTGCCGGACTTGGAAATTCTTACCCAAATTGCCACTCAAGCACGAACTAAAGATGTGGAGGATAAATTTGTTGTGGTTGTAGCTGCTATGGGCGTGACTACAGACCAATATCAATATGTTCAAGATCAATTGGAAAAAAGCGGGGCATTAACTCGAAGTGTAATGTTTGTAAACCTTGCTTCTGATCCTGTGGTGGAAAGAATTTTAACTCCGAGGCTTGCACTGACTGTTTCTGAGTACTTAGCATATGAACTGGGTTTCTCGGCCTTGGTATTGCTTTTTGATATGACCAATTACGCTAATGCCATGAGAGAAATTTCCGCTGCTAAAAATGAAATTCCGGGAAGAGCCGGCTATCCGGGTTATCTTTATACAGACCTAGCCGGAATTTACGAAAGAGCAGGAATTGTTGACGGAAAACCGGGAAGCATCACTCAAATTCCCATCCTTTCGATGCCTAACGATGACAAAACTCATCCCATACCTGATCTCACAGGTTACATTACCGAAGGACAAATTGTACTGGATAGATCAATTGACAAAAAAGGTTATTATCCTTGTATAAACATTCTTAGCTCTTTAAGTCGATTAAAAGATAAAGGGCAAGGTGAAGGAAAAACTAGAGATGACCATTCCAAAGTTGCCGATCAAATGTTTGCTTCCTTGGGTGAGTCTATCAAACAAGAAGAGTTGGCTCTGGTTTTGGGTCGAGATTCTCTTTCCGATGTTGGTAAAAAATATCTTGATTTTAAAGATCAGTATATGGAGAAATTTGTTAATCAAGGAAATGATTCCAGAGATATTGTAGATACTCTTGAAATTGCTTGGGATCTTTTCTCTATTCTTCCAAGAGAGGAACTCAAAAAACTCAATGATGATTTAATCAAAAAATACGCTCGAGGTAGAATCAAAGTGTCTACTTAGATGGAGACTTTTTAAAGCAAACATAACCCCCCGCACTTAAATAACCTCCCCTACCTCAATCCTATCTATAAGCACAGAGG
>CAYSWH010000055.1:0-5599 GCA_964434775.1 uncultured Candidatus Saccharibacteria bacterium
GATTTATCCCATCATAATGCATAAAAGCACAACTTGGATTCTTTCTTTTTTCATATAAATTCAAATATTTTAGCCAAAAACTCAAGATAATACCCTAAAAGTAAGTTAGTTCACTATTATTTTTAGCTCAATTTCGGCTTAAAACTGAGGCTTAGAGGTTTATGAATTCGGACTGTAACTTATTCTGAAAATGGGATTATTAAAGTTCTACACAGCCTAGGTTTCACTTACAAACAAACCAAACAAATACCTTGTGAAGTGGATACTCAAAAACAAGAAGACTTTATCAAAACATTTCAAGAACTGAACCAAAAAGTTCAAGGAAAACAAGGAAGCCAAAAAAAAGAAGAAAAACAAGAAAATTCAGTCATCTACTTTACAGATGGAGTACATCCTACTCACAACACAAGAAGCACATATGCTTGGATAAAAAAAGGAACTGACAAAACTTTAGAAACAGTAAGTGGTAGAGATAGGGTAAACATCAACGGAGCGGTAAATGCCAATAATCCCAGTGAAATAATTGCCGTTAGTGGAAAAACCATAAATGCCGAAAATACAAAAAAACTTTATCAACACTTGATTGATAAAAATCCTGATAAAGATGTAATCTATGTGATTTGTGACAATGCCAGATACTACAAAAACAAAGAACTCACAGAATGGATAAAAACTACTAAAATCAAACAAATATTTCTTCCTCCTTATTCACCAAACTTAAACATAATTGAAAGACTTTGGAAATTTATGAGAAAGAAGGTAATAAACACCAATTTCTACAGAACAAAAAAAGAATTTGAAACTGCCATTCAACAATTTTTTAAAAACATCCAAGATCACCAAACTGAACTAGAGTCTCTCCTGACTCTAAACTTCCACGTCCTCAAAAAGTCCTAATCTGAAGTGGAGCGGGTATAATAATAATTTGTATTGTAAAATAATATTATTTAGAACCCTCTTCTCCATAAGGTGACTGTTTACCTCTAATACGATCCATTAACATTTCCAGTCTTCTTCTAGTGGGAGTTATGTTTTTTGAATTGTTATTTGAAGCGGAATGATATTGTTGCGAAATTTGAGAAAATATTTCTAAATTCCAACCTAACAGAGTATTATTTTCCGGATCATATATGTCAGGATAATTGGTTTGCTGATACCATCTTTCTCCTAGTGTTGCTCTAAACTCTTCAGAATATAGATAAAGGACGTAGACTTGTTCAAGGGAGGCTCTTCGTAGAGATTCTTCAGTTGGGCATATTTTTTGAAGTAATTTAATTGTTTCAATAACTGCCTTTATTTCAGAATTTGCCCTAAGGGTAACCTAGCTTTATCAAGCTTGATTTCTCTAAAAGAGGCAGAGTCTATGTTCGTTAAAGTTTCATCACTTCCATGCCTTATTTCGTGAATAGATATTCCGATTTCTTCAATACATAAGGGTAAGGTAAAAGTTATTAACTCTTGCCCTACTGCATATCTATTTTTTATATTTCCAGTATCCCTCGTCATAAATGCACTCCATTGATGAGTATTACCTAAAGCATCGTCTTGACAGACTTCTGAAATATTCGAACTAATTGGTTCGTCAATAAAAATACCGAATATCAGACCTTCTCTCTGAGGTGCGATTGGCGGTTTTAGTAAGTCAAAAGTTTGTCCTGTCGGGTTAGTAATTACTAGAGAATTTATAAACGTACTAAGTTTGGTTTAGGTAAGCCAGGGTGTTTGATTTCATCAAGTATTGAACTTCTTTTATCTGCAGGAAATTCTGCAATTTCACATTGAACTTTAAAGCCGTCAAAAGTCTCATAGCTTATTTCAATAACATCTCGATCTTCAAATCTTTGAAAAGAAAAGGAGTCGGGTTTGATAATACCGCCTTCTCCGGCCGATTTAATTCTGAGACCCAAATCTATTAAATCTCTTACACTTGTAGACATCCAATTTTGTTTTGTTTCTCTGTCTGCCACTTTCTCTTGTATTTCGGATTGACTGCTCATGGAATAATTATTACTTCTTTATTAAAGATTGTCATTTACAGCAGGTTCCATTCTTTGACATTTTCTCACTCGTTTAGGTTAATTAAGAAAGTAATTTCCAAAAAGAATAAATTAAAAGTAATTAGAAAAGATTATGTCTACCAAAGTTTTGTGTATTTTTGACGGCCTGGGTTTAGTTCCCGGAAGTCCGAATAATGCTCCTAGTCTAGCTAGGATGCCAAATTTTAGAAAAGTGCTTGGGTCTTATCCCTGGTTTACGCTAAATGCTGACGGCGAAGCCGTAGGTCAAGAAGAAGGCTTGGTTGGTAACAGTGAGGTCGGCCACCTGAATATCGGCGGTCTAAAGTTGGTTAAGCAGCTTAGTTTACAAGTTACGGAATCTTCCTATAGCGGTTTTACCAAGTACTCGGATTGTCCTGACCAATTATTTAACCCGGTTGAGTTACTTCAAAAAAAATTTGATAATAGTCCTAAAAAACTACACCTAATTGGTCTTTTTTCTGTGGCTAGTGTCCATTCAGATATGAGGCATTGGGCCGGAGCGATCAAAGCCGGGCAACTAGCAGGGGCAGAAAAGATAGCTTTGCACCTGATTTCCGACGGTAGAGATTCAGATAGACAGAGTCTGGTAGAAACTTGGCAAAAATTCAGAGATAAATTCAGTGATTTGTTTGAATCAAATGAGGAGAAAATTTTTTTAGGTAGCCTTGGTGGTCGGTTTTACACTATGGACCGAGATAAAAACTATCAGCGTAATTGGCAAGGTCTGGCGGCTATGTTTGATCAAGATCTGCTTGAACATAACCGAGAGGGAATTGTTGGCTATTTCAAAAGTCTGGCCGGTACATCAGTTGATCTTTTTAATTTCCAAAGTAAATACGAGAAAACTGATCTTTCCAACCTCGAACAGCATTTAAGCGAACAGGCTCAAGAATCATATTCAGAGGAGAATTATGATGAAACAATCGTTCCAAGGAGTATGAGTGGTCAGGAAAATTTAATTCAGGCCGGAGATTCTCTTTGGCTAGTCAACTTTCGTACGGATCGGATGAGGCAGGCAGTGACTATTTTGGCGGATTTGAATAAGCAATTAAGTTTAGGCTTAGCTATTTTAGCTACTAACGATTACAAAGCAGAAAGAGAAATAATTTTGAATGAAGAACCGGCAGTAGTTGATTTTACAGCCGGCTATTATCCAATCTTTCGTCCGGGAATTGTTCAAAATACTTTGGCAGAAAGAATTTCTGAAATGGGTAAAACCCAGCTACATATTGCCGAAACTGAAAAATACAACCACGTCACCTTTTTCCTCAACGGCGGTCAAGATAAAGTCTCTCCTGGAGAAGACAGGCAACTAATTCCTTCCAACAAGGTCAAGTCTCACGGGGAAAAACCGGAAATGAAAACCCGAGAAGTCGCAGACTATATTCTTGAAAACTATCAAAAATATGACTATATCATTGTAAACTTTGCTTGTCCGGACATGATCGGCCATACCGGAGATATTTCTGCTTCCGTTAAGGCTTTAGAGGTGTTGGATGAAAAGTTTGGAGAAATTTTGCAACTCTCGGAAAAGGAAGAAATGGATTTGATTTTGATCGCCGATCACGGAAATATTGAAATTGTCGGAGAAATTCAAGACGGCGACGACACTTACGTTGATACGGCACATAACGCCGATCCGGTGCCTTGCATTTTTATCAAGAAAGACTTTGATAGCCGGCAATTCTTAACAAATTTAGAGGAAATTAAGCAAAAATTTGATTTGAATCTGGACTTGGAAACTGTGAAAGTCGAATTTAACCGTGACAATAGAGTAGACTTGAGTAATGAAAATATTTGGTTTACTCAAGAGCAAATCCCGGCACATAAACTTCCGCTCTGGTATAGCGGAGCTTTTTTACTGGCTCTTTAAAAAACTCTTAGCAAAACTTAGGTCGGTTTTAATTATACCCAAATCATCGCTAACTTTAAATTGCGAGTTTATAGTTCTCTAAGCATAGCTAGATAAAGCGGAAAGTTTTGTTCCCAGTCATAGCATTTTTTACAGACTGCTTCAATGATTAGAGACCTAATTCCGACACTTTCAGCCCAGACGGTTTGATCACCGGCCACAATTGCTTCGTAAGGATAGAGTCCTACCGGATAACCGGTCTTGTTACCTACCCAGTAGGCAAAATCCATAGTTTCAGGAATTTTTTCGTCACCCGGAAAGATAATTCCATATGGTGGCCACTGAGAATGATAACTGATTAAATAATCAGGCATTTCAGCAAGAGTTAAATCGTATAAGTGCTTAACCTCAGGTTCAGATAAAGGGTATGGTCCGCGATTGTAACCGGGTTCCCAGTAAGCCGGCCAGTTTCGATTAAGATTGACTCCGTTACTGTTATATCTTCGTTCTATTCGGCTACTATCAGGGTTGGTAAACGGAACTATTACAAAACTTTTATTTTGATGAATTATTTCTTGAGGGTTGTTGTTCAAATAATCTACAAATCTGCTTAAATCCCCAGAACGCCATTCTTCTCCGTGGATGCCCCCGGTTAACATAATTTTGGTGCCGTTTTCATCAGACTTACCAAAAAAGTGAGCAACTAAATCACGACCTTCTACTGATTTACCGTAGATTCTAGTTTCTTTGTAACTCGATCTAAACGTATGTGCGTAAGTCCATTTTTCGTCATTCCGACAATTGCCGTTTTCGGTCGGAGGGCAGGCACCTGAATATTTTAATCCAAAAGTATATGTGGTACTTCTTTCCATATTCTCGGGGAAAATTGTTAAAGTGTTGCCCTGTAATTGTTTGCTGAATTTTAATTCAGGGTAAAATCTCAGGGAATCAAGAACTTGTTGATTTGGTACTTTTTCAAAAGAATAAGTAATAGGCTGATTTATTTTAACCTCATTTTGATCAATCTGTAGTGAGCTGGAAGAAAAGCCTATCATCCTGGAGACGGTGTTTGTTATAGCAGGTGAAACACTACTTTGACCGGTATCTGTTTTTTTTACAGGGTTAATTGATATGTCCAGTGGAGATTTATTTGGATCATAGACAATATTTATCTCTTTCTCTTCATGAAAATACTCCCTTTCTTCTTCAGGGTTTTCCCGTCCTTCTTTATTGTCTGGCAATTTATTTTCATTCAATGCGGCTATGGTCTTATTTTGATTCTCGGTAAAATCGGTTTTTAAGATCCTTTTGTCCGGAATTTGATCTTCCGTTGCAGTTTCAGTAACTTTGTGAGTAGTATCAAAGCTTTCCTCGAAATTATTAAGGTTTTTGTAGCTATCTAAAGATGAACGATTTTCCGTTTTCTTGGAAGACGATGCATAATTTTGATTATATGCCGAAGAACCGTCAGTATTATATACACCATGTAAACTGGTTATAAAAACTGCTGAAAATGCCAAGCTAACTATGACTAAGGACCCGTTTTTTTTTATAAGATTAAAAATACGCGACATATCTGTAAATTATGTAAATTATTTTTTTAATAGAGTATATATTATTTTTTCTACTTTGTGAATTAAGATGTTCAGTCTGCCAGGGCTATCCGATGTTCAAGACAAACTTGATGAAACTCTCACAATCTAGGGTA
>CAYSWH010000056.1:0-5370 GCA_964434775.1 uncultured Candidatus Saccharibacteria bacterium
CCAGGATGCTAGTGATGCTCTTAGAACCCCACAAATCGCTTTAGCGTAATGTGGCATCTATCAGCCATCTTTCACTGGCTGAAACTGATAGGTGACAACACAGTCAGTGTGACGGCTTAACGGTTCATACTCCGTTTAAGTTTAAGTCTTAAGTATGGCTGCAGCAACACAGTTTGTTTGTTAACTGGTGCTGTTTGAGCGAAAACAAACTATGTCTGTAGAAGTTGTTTCTTAGTTAGTTGTCGGACGGGGGTTCATTGCCCCCCATCTCCACAAAGAGTTCTTAAACCCTAAATTATTATTTAAGAAGGTAGTATTAAACTGACTTAGCGTTGTAGCTTAGAATATAGGGCGATTGTCCTATTTATAACTAAAAAGCATCTTGTGGCGGAAAATATCGATCAATTGTTTCCCTCAAGAGCCTTTCAAATTTTTCTTTACCCTCATTAGCCCTTGGGTTTTCCTGCATATTGGGAACATGGTTTGTTTCAAAACCGAGGAGAGGTTCGTCTTGTCCTTCTCTAACTAAACCATGAGATTCTAAAAATTTTCTGACCGCCACTGCTGGTGTGCCTTCATAGTAAAATACCCTCTTAGGGCGACTTTCAGGATTCTTTGAAAAATAATCTTCCCAAAATTCTTGAGAACTTACCGGATTTTTTGCTCGCCGATATCTAAGATGACAAAGATCAATAAACTCTTCAACTTTTTCTTCGGAATTTACAAAATCAATATCCAATTCAAAATAATGTGAAACCATATCAATTACTCTAGAATCAACATCTCCAGTTACACCAATTTCTGTTAGTGATCTAATCACTTCTCTCTGATATTTGGCATATTTTCTACGACGGGTATTGTCATATAATCTTTCTGGTTCTTCATCATAATTCCTGTAAAATTCTCCAAATCTTTCTTTATTCGTTTCCCACCAAGTCAATATGTCATTTTTTGCTTCAGGATTTTTTTCCATTACTCTATTTGAGTTCGAATTTTCTTCAGTTTCAATTACATGTGATTTATACTTGGAGCCAGTCTCAGGATCAACGGGTGTACTTTTAGGTAAAAATACCACTCCGGCATCAAGTGGTACATCTCCCCATACAAAAATATCGTTCCATTTAGCCTCACTTTGAGGTCTAGTAAAATCTTCCTCCCAACCATTAAAAGCATAATTAGTTTGCGATGCAATAAAATCTGCAGGATAAACCACTAATACCTCATTATTGGCTTCTCCACCATAGAAATTATCCAGAACCGTTTCTGCGGCTAGATGAACAGCTGATTGATCTGGATATTCAGGAGCAGAACCACCGAAAGGGTGTC
Source organism: uncultured Candidatus Saccharibacteria bacterium (assembly GCA_964434775.1). Taxonomy (GTDB): domain Bacteria; phylum Patescibacteriota; class JACMRA01; order JACMRA01; family JACMRA01; genus CAYSWH01. The sequence continues at coordinate 1,327 of CAYSWH010000056.1, forward strand.
CTTTAATAATAATATTCAGTCCTTGAAGTGCAATCTCCCGGGATTCAACATCTAATAACCCTTTCTCCTTTAAAAACTGCTCAACAGTTTCTTCATTTATGTCATCTAAGCCTTGACGCTCATAAGCCGATTTCATTTTCCCCTCTTCTAATAGACGTGTGAAACCATCAGTAAATTCTGCTAATCCCGCACTATGTGGAATCATCACATTGCCACCAGTGTGGTCTCTAAAGCCATGTCGGCTCACATGAGATAGATAATAGGGGGAACCTGCCCTCCATAATGTCATGAATTCATTAAGATCGAGTTCTGCTAAAAAATCAGAATTAAAAAGTTCTTTCTTTTGACCGGAAGTCAAAAAATTGCGAGCGTGTTCTTTATAAAATTGACCAACAGCTGCTTCTGCACTTTCTAAAGGTGTAGTATCAACCTCTGTTTCTTTTAACTTAACTACCCTCTTTTTATTTTTTCTGATTAAATCTTGATTTCCTTCTAAGTGGATCTTAAGTCTAGTAGACTCTCTCCTTCTCTTTCTTAAGTATGGGTCTCCATAAGGATCTTTCGTGAAAACCTGTATGATCTGATGTAGAATCGACTCTTTCCTCCTCTCTGATTCATTTTCTAAGATAACTATTTTTTCTCTTACTTCTTCATTAGCCGCACGTAAAGCTTGGTTCTCCGCAGTTAAATTTTTAATTTTAGCATCTACATTCTCTCGCTCTTCAAAATATGGTCTTCTTTTTTGGCGGAATTCAGCAGCAGCTTGATTTCTTTCATCAGGATATTCTTTTTTAGTGTGTTCTGTGATGATTTGTTTGACTTCAGCGCTCATAATAGTATCGGAAATTTATTTGTTAAATCAGAGTTTTGCTTTATACAAAGTCCATAAAACCCTATTTATTTCAGAATAGCAAAACTATGATTAATCTGTCCAGTATTAAGATCACTAAATCGTCAATGTAATCCTTTTTAAGAAATTCTATGGGGCTTTGAGACTGCATTACCCAGGAAAGATTAGAGCCTATTCGCACGGATTTTTTCATGTTATTTAACAGCCATGAGCCTTAGCTCAGTTGGTTAATCTGGGTGGCTTTTACACCAACCAACCTCAACTCTACCGCATCATCAAATATTGACAAAACTCGGTTAACAGACTCCTCTACCCTTGTACTTATAAGTCTTGGTAAACCCCCACTATTCCTTTCTCAGGTATTTTTATTCTCCACTAATTGTTAAAATATTGATAAATCAATTCTTTTTTAGAATAATCACTTGAATCTATACGGTTGCGACAGCAACAGAGCATCCCGGCTTTAGCCGGGCGTGAATGAAAACGGAGGAGATAAAATGATTGATGTATGCAGATCACTCATTCAGCACATGGCACATATTTTCGCAGATATCATGTTTGTTGGTGCACAAAATTTCCCTTAACTCAAGAATTTCATTTGGATTCAAAAATAAGCAAGTCTACATAAAAAAGCTATGCTTAGTATACTGCCGCTTTCATTACTTCTACCACACTGCGGTTCATAGAACCCCCAAATTACACACTGCCATCTCAAAAAAATGTCCGCAAATAACTCTTAGTTACCATATTTCTATTTAAATTTAAACTCAAAAAAATCATATATAATGATCATCATGTCAAAACTTTCCCTTAATGTCCTTTTGCTAGCAGCCGGCTTCGGCACCAGACTTAAAGAAATTGGCAAAAAAACAGCTAAAGGCCTATTTAAAAATAGCCAAGGTTTAACTATTACTGATTTAATGATTAATCAAGTGAGTCAGATTGAGCAGTTATATAGACTGGCTTTAGTCGCAAACCAAAAGTTTCACCAACAATACAAAAATCACATAAAAACTAATTACCCCAAATTAAATATTGAAGTTTTAAATGATGGAGTAACTCAACCAGCTGAAAGACTGGGATCATTGGGAGATTTAGTTTTTGCTTTGAATAAGCTTGAGTGGTGGAATGAGCCAGTTCTTGTTTTACCCAGCGACCGAACTCCTGAAAATATCATTCCTGAATTAATCAAAACTTATCTTCAACATTCTGATAGTTTTGTGACATGTTTGGCTAAAGATAAAAAAGAAAACATTAAGCATAAATCTGGCTGTGCCATAATTAATGATCAAAACCAAATTATTGATTTTGAAGAAAAACCAGCAAAACCAAAAAGCAATTATCGAGGTTTGCCTTTTTACATCTTTTCCCCAGCAACCCTAGAACTTTTAAAAAAATATCAAGATACTGGCCACAACATGGACTCTCCTGGCAACATTATCCCCTGGTTGCTTGAAAATAATTTTCCGGTTTATAGTTGCCTAACTAATGAAGATTCTTTTGATATTGGAGATTTAACAGAACTAGCAGATTTCAGACAGAGTCATGCCGTTTAAAAACTCAAAATCACTTCGAGTAGCTAGCGATAAAGGTAAATTCCCTAACTCATCTAAACTAAACCAACCTATTTTCTCCCATTTACCCACTTCGTTTTTAGCTTTGAGACCACGTTTAGTTAAAAGCAGTTCATCTTGATCATTGAAAATCAATACCAGGTCTAATTTTGATTTGCAGTTTCGTCATTGGCTTTTTCCAAATAAGACTTTAGCTGAGGCATATTAACATCTCTAGCCTTGCTCCCCTCAGGAGGACCGACTAAGTTAGCGTCATGAAGTTGATCTAAAATCCTGGCAGCTCGAGCATACCCAACTGACAGCCTTCTTTGAATTAATGAGGCAGAAGCTTTGCCTCGTTTGGCAAATAAGGCCGCGGCTTGATCAAACAACTCATCAACCTCCTCACCGCCCGGACCAACAGGTCCAATTTCCTTCGATTTGAACTTAGTAGTAATTTCTTCTTCATAATCTGGTTTTTGGCCTTGTGTTTTAAGAAAATCAATTAAGTTTTTTGTTTCTTGACTTGAAACAAATGTTCCTTGAACACGTATCGGCTTGGCTTTGTCTGGGGGCAAATAAAGCATGTCGCCTTTGCCAAGTAACTTTTCTGCTCCTGGTGAATCTAAAATTACCCTAGAATCAGTCATTGACGACACATTAAAAGCAATTCTAGCCGGAATATTAGCTTTAATTAAACCAGTAATGACATCAACCGAAGGTCTCTGAGTAGCTAAAATTAAATGAATTCCAACAGCACGCGCCATCTGAGCAATCCTGGTTATAGTTTCTTCAACTTCTCCTGGAGCAAACAGCATCACGTCAGCCATCTCATCAACTACAATCACCACATTGGGCATGGCAGCCAACCCAGCCAGCTCATTATATTGAGCAATATTCTTCACACCGACTTCAGACAATTGTTTGTAGCGTTTCTCCATCAAGTTAACTGCCCACTTTAAAGCTGAAACAACTTTTTCAGGTTCAATAATAACCGGAGTTAATAAATGCGGGACTTCATTATAAGCAGTTAGCTCAACCCGTTTTGGATCAACTAAAATCAACCTAAGTTCAGAAGGGCTGGCTCTAAACAAAAGTGAGCTTAAAAATGAGTTAATACAAATCGACTTACCAGAGCCAGTAGCACCAGCAATCAAAAGATGCGGCATGGTAGCAATATCTGCTAAAACCGGCTTGCCAGAGACATCAATGCCTAAGCCAACGGCCAGCTTTGATTTATTATTTTTAAGTTTTTAACTGCCCAACATGGTCCTTAAAGTAACGTACTGAGGAGAATGGTTGGGAACCTCAATTCCTACTAAAGATCTGCCGGCAATAGGAGCCTCAATTCTAATCTGGCCAGTGGGAGCAGCTAGCGCCATGGCTAAATCGGTGGATAAACTTGTAATTTTGGACAGCTTTGTGCCTCTGGTTACTCTAAGAGCGTATTGAGTAACTGAGGGTCCATAATTAACCTCAACTACGCTAGCATCAATTCCAAAGGACTCTAAAGCGTCTTCAATTACTTGAGCGTTCTGCTTAACATCTCCGCGATCAGCTTCTCCCCCCTCATTATCAGACAAGAGGGATAGAGGAGGGTAATCCCAGACTAGCGGCATATTGCTTGGGGTAAGGGTTTCT
>CAYSWH010000057.1:0-5353 GCA_964434775.1 uncultured Candidatus Saccharibacteria bacterium
CAGTAGGTTTATCCAAACGGAGAGAATAATATTGATTAAATCATTGAGATTAGTAAATAATAAAGGTAGAACAAAAACAGGAATAAACGATAAAAACAAAATAAAAACTGCCTTGGAAGTAAACTTTGGCTTCTTTATTTTTTTGCTGACAATAAGATAAAATACACCAAAAGCTTCAACTCCTAGAATCAAATAAAAGGTCCAGTTGGTGATTTGGAAAAATAAGCCGGAAGAAGGAGATTGAAAAAATCCTGCTATAATAAGTAATAGAAGTGAAAAAAGACGTAAAACCAAGAAAGATGAAACTAGATATTCCAAAGATTCTTTGGTTCTTAGAAAATCAACCATTTTGTCGAGCCGATATTCTTTACGTTGCCAAATATAGATATACTTTAGCAGATCTTTAATTGCTATTACCGCCAAAAAAAATATCAGAATTACTCTTGCCGCATCAACTTCAGGCATAAAACTTTTGAATTATTTTTCTATGTATTTCTTTAGCTACATAAAGATGCAAGCCGTGATTAACCTCAGGAAAAGTAACCAACTCGGAATTAGTAAGGCCGGATTTAACTTTTTTTGCATCGGCAATAGGAGTCATTTTATCGTTTTCACCCCAAAAGATTAAGGTGTTCTGTTTAATTTTAGGTAAATAAAATTGCAAATCTTCTCTAATTATTTTCTCCATAACTTCTTTCATGATGCCTTCCACTTGATAATAATCTTTAGAGCCGAAGCTGCTATACCAAATTTTTTTAAAGAATGCCTTGAACTGGTTTAATAGAGGTAATTTCATTGAATTATTACCTATTTTAGTAATTTGTTCAATGGTTTTTTGAGACGTACTTTTTTGACGATTTCTTACTATTGCCGGAGCACAAAGAACCAAATTCTGAATACCACGATCTTTTATGGCCATCCAACCTGCAACTGCCCCCCCAAAAGAATGGCCGACTAAAGTCACATTATTATAGCTATCCATCGAAAAAATATCTTTCATAAAACCGAGGATAAAATCAGCAAAGTCTTCGGCCGACCAAACATTTTCCGGAGAATCGCTATTACCTAAACCCGGTAAATCAGGTGCCAAGATATAAAATCTATCAGAGTCAAACTTCTGAATAAAGTCCTCCCAACTTATAGCGCCTCTGGCAGTCCACCCGTGTAAAATAATTATAAGACTTGTAGACTCCACTTTACCATATTCTCTATAGAAAATCTTTTTGTTGTTGTATTCTAAAAAATTACTTATAATTTCCATCGATATTAGATTTCCAGGTTAATATTAAGCAAAGGTATTAAAAAAAAATTAGCAATCTAACCGATTTAGTCAATCATTTTTCTTCAACCCCAGTTTTTTTACAAGAAAATTGGTGGAAGAGACGGATTTATTATACCTACAATTTTGAAAATTAGGCGAAAAGACTTTCCTTGACTATTTTTTTTCAAACAGCCACAAAATATTTATATGCAAAACAATTATGTTCCACACCCCGAACTAATGAAGAGAAGGAACAAGTTGTCTAAAACTTTGCCGAAATCATCTTTAATTCTTATACTTTCAAACAGTCGCCAAATAAGAAACGGTAAGGACATCGAACATGAATTTAGACAAAATAGCGACTTATGGTATTTTACAGGTATAAATCAAACTGATTGTGCTTACTTGATGATAAAAAACAGCTCCGGAGAGGTAGAAGACTTTATTTATATTCAGGAGCAAAACCCGGAACAAAAAATCTGGGCCGGCGAGGCCTTAGACAAAAAAAAAGTCAGAGAGAAATCACTAATTTATAACGTTTTAGATTTTGAAGATCTTTTGCAGAATTTTTACAAATTATCAAAATCGGCTGACACACTTTATTTTGATATAGTAGGAAGTTACCCGAAGATAAGAAAGGAGATTCTTGAATCAGCATTTAATAATCATCATCTGCAGACTATCCATAAGGTGGAATCAGCCTCGCAAAAAATTCGCTTGTATAAAAGTGAATGGGAAATAAAACAAATGAAGAGAGCGGCCCAAATCACTATAGAATCTCATCTTCAGGGGGTAAGAAGCATGTATTACTCTTTAAATCGAGGGGAAGATTTTTCCGAATACGAATTTGAAGCTGTATTGGAATATATTTGGAGAAAAAACAGTTCTGTTTTTGCCTATAGACCAATTGTAGCCGGAGGAGATAACGCTACGACCCTTCACTACAACAACAATAATTTAAAACTAAATCCCCGTGACCTGGTGCTAGTAGATGCCGGATGTGAATATAATTATTATGCAAGTGACCTTACAAGGGTTTTTCCGATAAACGGAAAGTTTTCTATTCCTCAAAAAGAGATTTACGAAATTGTTCTTAAAGCCTTAAAAACCGCAACTAGAGCAGCTGCCGGAGACAAAGTGACGATTAAAGAAATTCATCAGTCAGCAGTTCACGAGATTATTAGCGGATTGCAAGAATTGAAAATAATAAAGAAAAGCTTTGAAGAAATATATGAAAATGAATTATATACAAAATATTTTCCTCACGGCACTTTACACTGGCTAGGGCTTGACACCCATGATGTCGGACAACTAAAATCAGGTAATAAAAAATACCTGGAAAACGGTTTTAAAAATAATATGGCTATAACCATTGAGCCAGGGTTGTACTTTCATTTAGATGACGAATCTGTACCTTTAGAATATCGCGGAATAGGAATAAGGCTGGAAGACAACTTAGTCAAAACTTCCGAGGGATTAACTATCTTAACAAGTAAAATGCCAAAAGAAGTTAAAGAGATCGAAAAATTATCTAACCCATAAACTCCATGCTCTCTAATATCTGTCGAAATTCATCGTCCAAATTATCCGAGTCATTTTCATCAAAAGATAAATAAAACTCATACTTAAAAATACCAACAGGCATAACAGCAACTATATTTTTTGACTGGTCGTCAGTACTTGTTGAGTAGACAATACCTTCAAGATCACCTATTTGCATTAATTCACTATCCTCAATGCCTTTTTCAACAAGCTCATTTTGCAAACCTTCTATTGAATTATTTTCAGAACCGGAAGTAATCAGCACACCAAACTTTTTCTGTTCATCACTCTCAAAACCGGCATCCAACATAATACCTTTCTCAGCCTGACTTAGATCCTCATTAATTACTGAATACTTACAGGGTAAATCCAGGGTAAATCCATATTGATCATTCTTATACTCAGAAGTACACTCTTCCGATAATGGCCCTTCCCCGTCAGTCTTATCATTTGCTAAAGCTGATCCGTTATCTTGAAATTCTTCGCTTAAAGTTTCAATTTCTTTTGTTAAACGGGAATTCTCTTTTGCCAGATTACTATTTTCCATTACCAGGTAGATAATAATCAAAGAAAGAAATAAAAATATTGCGGAGAGAGCAATCTTTATATATTTTTGGTTTTTGTTATTTTTGGTCATATAAGGATTTGTTACTTGATGAGCCATTTATGTTGACCCAAATCGACTACAATCCAGTGCTTGCTTTTATTAAATAAAAAGTATAGCAGAAGTGATAGCGGCACGCTGATCATAAATATCCAAAAGATATCTTGCAATTGATAAAGAAAGTACTCTAGAGAAAAATTCATAATTATAATTATTGATTGTTTGATGGGTGTTTAAAATTAAGCTTACTATAATTTTTTTATGTGGTCAAAAACGCGACCTTGCTAATAATTAATATTTTAGTTAAAATTATGCTAATTTAACGCTATTTCAAAATATTTCATGCCAAACCCGAGAAACAGCAATTCTACCGGCCTCGAAGGCTCCTTCGTGCCGTCCGCTGAAAGAAGACAATCACCTGAAAAAAGGCAAGAAGTATTGCGGGGAAAACTTGAAGGACTAAAAAAAAGGACTTCCGAAACAGGTACGAAATTTAACCAACCTTCCTTAGGGAAAAATTTATCTGAACCTAACCAAGGAAAAATAGCAAAACCGCCGGAGACTCCCACAAACCGCGAGCAAAAATCGGAAATATCTGCTGTGACAAATAAAGAAATCGGCAGCTTTCAAGAAACCAAAGAGAAACAAATTGAAAAACAAGAAGAGAAGGAACAGTTCAGGGAATTTGATCCCGGCAGAAACACTGGCGGAAATAGGATAAAATTCAGCTCAAAAACCGGAACAAAGAAGAAAAAAGGCAGAAAAGAAAAAGAAGAGCAGAAGGATCCTCTACAAGCCAGTAAAGTTTTAAAACAAAAAGGGAAAGTTGTACTTAACGCCAGTGATTATGAAAAGGCTCTCTTTCTAATTTTACAACACTTCCGTCATTCAGAAGAATAAGATTAGTTAAGTCTATTTTACTAGCAAACCATCCAGCTTGGGAATTGCCTGTTCATGAAGAGCAATCACCTTATAGGTCAGGGCAGGACTCGACAAATTTAAATACGACAACGGTTTTCCGGAAGCATCTAAAAGCTTGTATCCGCTTTCCTCTAAAATTAATTTCATGGCAGCAATATCCCACACGTGCACTTTTGCAGTTACTACCAAATCAAAAATCCCTTGAGCCAAATAAGACAAATTGAGTACAGTAGAACCAATTCTCCGGTAAGTCATCACCTTGAAACTAAGAGCTTGTAAAATATTTATTTCACTTTGGATATCACCTTTTTCTGAAAGACTGGCTGTTCCAACAATCCAATCATGCATTTCCCTATATCTCGGCATGAGCTTTTTCTCTTTCTCCGTTTGCGTATTCAGGTAGGCCCCGTCACCTTTGACTGAATGCACAAGTTTGTTGGCAAATACATCCTTAATTACTCCAATGTGAATTTCTTTATCAATGCAGAAAGCTACCGATATAGCCACAAATGGTATTCCGTAAACAAAATTTTTAGTTCCGTCTATGGGATCTATGATAAATTTGTACTTGCCTTCAACATTTAACCTCTCCTCTCCGATAAATCCGATATCTTCTTTCTTAAAACCAAGAGAAGACATTTTTTTTAGAATGCCGGTGTGAATAATATCTTGACACGCTAAATCCACTTCTGTAATCAAGTCTTTTTTTGAGTCTTTGTATTTTACGCAAATGTCCCTTTCAAATTTACTTTTGATTATTTTATCAGCCTCTTCGACTGCTTCTATAATAATATCAGGGCTATCCGATGTTTACCTCTTGACCGGAATCTTACTTGCGGCTCATATTATAGTCTATGACTTTACTTCAAGCACTCAGGCAGGTTCCTGATCACAGACACAGGCAGGGTCAAATGTATGATCTACCTCATATGCTCCTTTTCGCTATTTTGGCTACTACTTGCGGAGCTATTGCAGGGCTATCCGATGTTTACCTCTTGACCGGAATCTTACTTGCGGCTCATATT
>CAYSWH010000058.1:0-5261 GCA_964434775.1 uncultured Candidatus Saccharibacteria bacterium
CCTGATATTAGTAGAGGACAGGCTTATCAAGATCATCCAATTCCAATCGGTCATCATCAAACTATTTCTCAACCCTATATTGTAGCTAAAATGTGCCAACTGCTAGAGTTAACAGAAGATGATAAGGTTTTAGACATTGGTACGGGTTCAGGCTATGAAGCTGCTGTTTTAAGCCGAATAGTTAGAAGCGTGATCGGCATAGAAATTCAACCAGAATTAGCCAAACAAGCTAAAAACAGCATTCAAGAATTAGATTATGACAATATTACTATTGTAGTCGGTGATGGCAGGGATGGTTATCCACCCCAATCTCCTTACGATGCCATCAAATCAGCTGCATCTAGTAAGGACATCCCCCAAGAATGGAGAAGACAGCTTAAATCAGGCGGCAGAATTGTGGCGCCTATTCAAAGAGGCTTAAGTCAAAGATTAGTGGTTTATAAGAAGGTAAACAACAAATTCAAAACAGAGGAGCATAATTTGGTTAGATTTGTGAACCTTAAAAAAGGCAATAACTGCTATAATTAATTTATGAACTACTTACTGAGCAATCTCTTACTAAGTTTTACAATATCTTTAGGCATCAATCTATTCTTTTTTATTTTTGCTGTTTTTTTTAAAACTGACAAACTAACAGATTTCACCTATGGCTTAAGTTTTGCCATTCTAGCCTTATTTCTATTGTTATTTAGATCTGATCTCTTACCACAACAAATCCTAGTCACATTGCTAGTAGTCATCTGGGCTGTAAGATTAGTTTCCTACTTATTAATCAGAATTTTAAAAATCAAAAAAGATTCCAGGTTTGATGAGATTAGAGAGCAGCCACTTAAATTTCTTCAATTCTGGTTGCTGCAGGGAATAAGCGTTTGGCTCATCTCCATCCCTGTAATTAATATTTTAATCACTAACCAAAGCTATCAATCCGGACTGTTATTAATCATAGGATCTTTGATCTGGTTGGTAGGTCTAATTATTGAAACTGTGGCTGATATTCAAAAATTTGAATTTAAAAATAATCCCAAAAACAAAGGTCGGTGGATTCAGTCGGGCTTATGGAAGTACTCTCGTCATCCCAATTATTTTGGAGAAATGCTTGTTTGGTGGGGAATTTATACATTGAGCTTATCACTGGGACTCAATCAAGCCTGGTGGACAATAATTGGACCGATCCATATCACTTTTTTACTTAGATTTGTGACTGGGGTTCCACCTTTAGAAAAACGCTATGACAAAAGATATGAGGATAATGAGGAGTATCAGCAATATAAACAAGAATCAAATTTATTGGTGCCGGTTAAGTTGAAGTGATGCCTCCGCTTGCCTGCCTGCCGGCAAGCAGGGATTTACTGCTCACATTACTGTGTAATGTTCCCAGCATTACTCGGGTGCTCGTTCTTAACAGAACTCGCACTCGACGGCACGACTGTTCTTACAAATCATGAACATCAATAAAAAACCAGCTTTTGGCTGGTTTTTATTTGATGCCCCGCTTGGATTCGAACCAAGATAAACAGCTTCAAAGGCTGTTGTCCTGCCATTAGACGACGGGGCAGAGGCTTTTTATTTTAACAAATTACTAAAAATAATTCACGTCTCGGAATTTAAATCGGAATTTAGACGCATCGACCAAACTTATACAACCAAACTTACCGACCAATTAAATATTTTTTCTTGTCCTCAGACAGGTCAATAAACTCATCAGTTTCATCAAGCAATCTTTTGCTGGTTGTTTGTTTAAAAGCCATTACTTCAGTTCTGCGACCATGACCTCTTAAATATTCAAGCAGGTCAACGTAATCACCATCGCCCGAAACAATTACAGCCGTATCAAGCATTGGCATCAAGCGGACCACATCAATGGCTAAGCCCACGTCCCAATCTCCTTTTTTAGCACCGCTTTTAAAAATTTGCAAAAGCTTAGTTCGAACTTCATAACCCAGCTCTTCTAAAACATTAATGAAGTCCTTTTCTTTGGCTTCCTCAGTCTCAATGACATAAGCAAAAGCTCTAATTAGTTTACGTCCAGCTACTGCCGTTTTCATGACTTGTTTGAAATCAACATTAGTGTTGTACAAACCCTGAGCAGACATATACATGTTGGACACATCAATAAAAATTCCAACTCGTTGCTCTGGATGTTTGACAGATTTTTTCATAATCTCCTTTAATTAATTCTTATTTATTTTATCAAATTAGTTAATTCTTTGCTCTTAGCAACAGCTGCTGCCAAAAAAGTAGTCAAGGGGGCAGCAAAAATTAGGCCGATAGAACCGATTAAAGTTCTAATTATTTCTTCAGCTATTATCTCCTGATTCAAAATATAAGCAATGGGCTGAGGATTATTGACAAACAACAGCAGTAAAGGCAGAGCTGAGCCAGCATAAACCAAAACTAAGGTATTGACCATACTGGCAATATGATCTTGGCCAATCTTCATTGCTTTTTGATACAATTTTTTAAGATTAAAATCGGGATTATCTTGATTCATTTGAAAAACAAAAGCTGACTGAGAAATTGTAATATCATCTAAAGTCCCCAGCAACCCAATAATCAGCCCTGCTAAGAGCAGCCCTTGAATATTTAAAGAACCTTGCTGCTCCACATTAAGCAAACCAGCCTCTTCGCTAGCAAAACCAGTTAAATGAGCGTTGTTAACAAAAGTCACAGCCAGGAAAATAGACAAAAGCAGGGTTAAGACTGTTCCTCCTACAGCCACATGAGTTTTTTTATTCCAGCCATGAGATAAATAAAAACTGACTGGAATAATAATGACAGCAGTTAGCAAGGATGCAGTAACTGGCTGCCAGCCTTTGACTAAAAGCGGTAGCATTATTTGAAAAATTACTCCGAAACTAATTAACAACGAAAATATCGCTCTCAACCCCTTTAGTTTGCTCACAGCTAGAACCGCTGCCACAAAAATCAGGGCAATAATAACTAAAGCGGGAGTGCGGTTACGATCAGTGATCACATACTGAATTTTATCTGTATCTGACTCAGGTCCATTGGGGACAACCCTTACCCAAACCTTGTCTCCAGGCTCATATTTAACAAAACTAGCTCCAATCTGGCCGTCATGCCTGATTTCAACTATTTGCTCCGGCAGCTTAACGGTTAAAACTTGAAAATCAATTTGTTGATCAAGCATCTCTTCTTGACCCTGTTCTTTGATTTCAGCCACTTCGCCTTGAAAAACTTGGGCCAAGTCTTGAGCTTGTGCCTGTGCCTGAACTGGAGCTACTGCTATAGCTAGAACCCCCATAGCTAAAATAAAATGTTTAATGATTTTTTTCATTTCTAAATAAATTTAAATCTAGATAAATTCTAACATTATCTGGCTGGTTCGTTTACAATAGAAACTATGACAGACTCTCAACCCAACCCTAAAACCCAAACTCAAACCAAATGGCGCCTTGACCTATTATATGACTCTGCTCAGGATCCGCAAATCCAAATTGACTTGAAAAAATATGAGAAAAAGCGCCGAGAATTCGCTGTAAAATACAAAAACAGAACAGATTATTTAAAGGAGGAAGATAAGCTCTTAACCGTCCTTAGGGAATACGAAAAATTAGTTGAGGAGCTAAGCGGGGCTCGACCACTAATGTATTTTCGCTATTTAACCGCTTTGGAGTCTGGTGATAAAAAAGCCCAAGGCCAGTTAAATCATATTACCAATCAAATTACTCAAGCTAAAAACCATTTGACCTTTTTTCCCATTCAACTGGGCAAAATAACGCCTGACAAGCAGCAACAGTTTTTACAATCTAACAAACTAAAAAAATATCATTATTTGCTTCAAAGGAGATTCGATTTGGCCAAATATGATCTGGGGGAGAAGGAAGAACAGATCATTAACCTGACCGATCAAACCAGCTATCAAATGTGGGTTCAGGGAGTAGAGAACAGCTTAAGTCAAAAAACAGTTAAATACAAAGAGCAAGATCTGCCTTTATCTGAAGCACAACAAAAAATCGCTGAATTAAAAACTGAACCCAGAAGAAAACTTCATCGACAGGTAATGCGAACAGCGGCCGAACTAAATGAGTTTGCTGAAAATGAAATTAATGCTATTATCACTCACAAAAAAATCGAGGATGATCTTCGTGGTTTTGACCAGCCATATGATTCGACTTTGATCTCAAGTGAAAACGATGAGCAGATTGTACTCAACCTAGTAAATGTAGTCAGCCAAAACTATGACTTAGCGCACAGATTTTATCAGCTCAAAGCCAAGCTTTTAAACTTAGATAAATTAAACTATGCTGATCGGGCTGCTAAATTGGATAAATTTAATCAAAAATATTCTTTTGATCAGACTGTTAACCTGGTTCGCTCTACTTTTACTGAGCTTGACCCAGAATTCTCTGAGATATTTGATAATATGCTCGAAAAAGGCCAGATTGACGCTTTTCCTCAAAAAGGCAAGGTTAGTGGGGCTTTCTGCTCAAGTTCAATCAATAATCCAACTTTTGTCTTACTCAATCACACTGATGATTTCAACTCTGTCACTACCTTGGGACACGAGCTGGGCCACGCCATTCATTCTGAACTAAGTAAAAGCCAGCCAGTGATTTATCAATCATATTCAACCAGCACAGCTGAAACAGCCAGCACTTTTTTTGAACAGTTTGTTTTTGAAAAGCTGATAGCAGATTTTAGTCCAGAACAAAAAATCATAGCCCTGCACAACAAAATTCAAGATGATATTAATACCGTTTTTAGACAAATTGCTTTATTTCAGTTTGAACAAGAGTTGCATCAACAAATTAAAGAAGAAGGCTATTTATCGAGCCAACAGATTGGTCAACTCTTAAATAAACACAGCCAAAACTATTTAGGGCCACAATTTGAATTAACTGATTTAGATGGCAACTTTTATATCTTGTGGTCTCATATTCGGTATTATTTCTACACCTATACTTATGCTTATGGCAATCTGATTAGCCATGCTTTAGCCCAGAAAGTAAAACAGGATTCAAATTATATCCAGCAGGTTAAGCAGTTTTTAAAGGCCGGGGGAAGCGACAGCCCTAAAAATATTTTTAAGAAAATTGGAATTGATCTAGAACAGCCTAACTTTTTTGAACAAGGATTAAAACAAATCAAAGAGGATATAGATAGGCTGGAGGAGTTGAAAATTCAGAATTTTTCATAAATTCTTTGCCTATTTAGCAAGTTTAAATTATAATTTGATAAATATCATAATAAAGGTTTTATAAAGGAAATTTATGAAATCAATTTTCCATCAATATCCT
>CAYSWH010000059.1:0-5012 GCA_964434775.1 uncultured Candidatus Saccharibacteria bacterium
TCTAACCTTTACAATGAATTTATAGGTATCTTGAGGATCGTAATCAGTAAAAGTAAAACTCTCTGGAGCCCCTTCCAAAGTTTGAGTTCCGGCATTTACACCATTTCTTGTAATTCTAATAAAGACAGAAACTGGTTGGATTATATCATCAGGATGAGATGTCGGTAAATCCCATGTCAAGGTCACCTCGGAACCCGATACTGAATAATCCAGGTTCGAAACAGGATCTATTGGCTCTCCCGGTTTTGAGTCAATTATCTCATATTCACTACAACCTGAGAACACAGATATTGACATTAGTACAATAAAATATGCTATCTTTTTCATCATTTTATAATTTTTAAGATTAGTATCCAGGATTTTGTTTGTACACACCTTGCGACCAATTCATTTGAGATTGCGATATTGGTAAAAATTCATCTCTGCCTTTCGTGAAAAATGCAACATTCATCCAATAACGACGATTTCTTTCTTTTTCAAAGTATTCGTTCATGACCTCAGCAGCAATTCCCCATCTAACAAGGTCATAAAATCTTCGACCTTCCATTGCAAATTCAAGTCGTTTTTCCCACTTTAGTACTTCCCAGGCAGTAGCTTTATCCCATGTAATATTCACCCCATCAACATAAGGTTCAATTGTGTAATCTGTAGGATAGCTTCCATCCGGGCGCTGTAATTTTTCAACACTATTGGCAGCTCTTTCACGAAGTTGGTTGATAATAGGCAAAGCTTCATCTTCACGATCTAATTGAATTAAAATCTCAGCTTTCCATAAAAGAACTTCTGCTAATCTGATTTCAATTTGATTTTTCGAGTTAAACATCCAAAAGGCATCATGTAATCCAGGACAATCTGTTGTTACATTTTCTTTTAAAGAATGTAAATAACCATAATCTGAAGGAACTCTGGTTCCGGCACTATCATAAGGCAATTCCTGATATTTCCATGGGAATCCGGGAATCCCAATAGTGTGACCTACCCTTGGATCAAACTGATTTCTTTCAAAATATTTATCGTCAATTTCTTCATCATTGAAAAAATCAAATATTGGTAGTCCATTTTCATCCACCCTGAATGCATTTAACATATTAACAGAGGCTTTATGGAAATCACAACAACTGAAATAAGGAGTCCACCAAGGTGCTGTAAGTCCATTTCCTTCATTAAGTAATCCTCTTGGCGTCCCATCATCAATTGAAAATTGTAATTCCCAAATTGACTCTGGTGAACTGTTGTCCCATTCCCACAAAAAGTTGTGTGCAAAATCACTCGCTAAAGTATAAGGCCCTTCATTAATAATAAAATTACAATGCTCAAGTGCTTCATTTAGCTTTGTTTTGTCTAATCCAGTTACCTGGTGTTGTTCATCCTGAGGATAAGCCATCCACATAAGTGTATGGGCTAAAAATGCTTTAGCAGCAAATTTATTAGCCCGTCCAACATCGGCTTGTGATTCGGGAAGATTATCGGCTGCAAACTTAAAATCATCATAAATTTTTTGCCAGATGGGCAGGTCGTTTTCCATACCATCAGGATGATTGGAAATTTGATAAATTGAATTTGGTGTTGCGGTTTCATCAATATATGGTATCCATTTCCAACGCCTTTTCATTTTAAAATGCATCCATCCTCTAAGAAACCTCATTTCAGCAAGACGTGTTGTCTTTACTGGATATTCATCTTCCTCCATTTTTTGAATAGCTCTAATTGCTGTATTAATGCGAGATACAACAATATATCCCCGATACCATGCTCCGTCATTATTTCCGACATTAGGATTTACCAGAGAAAATACTTCCATTTGATACCAGGCAGGCTGATCGTCTAACCCACCTCCACCTTTATAAGCATCATCAGAGCGTAGACTGGCAATCCATGGATTAAACGTACTGAATGCATTAATTCTTCCATAACCTGCATAAGCTGCTGTAACCAAACCTTCTATATGTTCAGGTTCAGTCAACTGATTTTGAGTAATAATCCCTTTAGGAGTAATGTCTAAGGCATCCTCACATCCAGTCATGTATGTTAAAGATGTTACTATCCCTAACAAAATTATTTTATTTATTAACTTTTTCATAAAATTAAATTTTAAAAATTTTAGAATGATAAATCAATACCGACCATAAACATTTGAGGTCTTACATAAGGGCTTGAATATTCATGAGCTTTTGATGGATTCTCCGGATCGATACTGGTATATGCATCATCTCCCCACCATTTGTGCAGGTTTACAATATTTTGTGCATTTAAATTTATCCTGCACTGCTGGATTCCAACTTGCGACATTAAGGAAGAAGGTAATGTATATCCTAGTTCAATGTGTCGGAGTTTTAAATATGCCCCCGATTCCATAAAATAAGTAGATAATCTTCTTTCATTGTTTGGATTTTGCATTGACAAGGCAGGAATAGTTGAGTTAGGATTGTCTGGAGTCCATGCATCTAACAATCGAGTTGCATGATTGAATCCCTGCTGTGTCCAAACAGCCCAAAAATCGCTGTACGTTTTCCAGTCATTTCTTACCTGAAGACCTGCAATTCCCTGCCAAAACATGTTAAAGTCAAAATTTTTATATTTGGCATCAAAATTTACCCCATACATTATGTCAGGATCACTTTTACCAATCCAGGTTCTGTCATGGGCCCAAGTGATTCGCCCGTCACCATCCAAGTCTTTATACCTAATACGACCTAAGCCCTTACCCGATTGTTCCGGTGAATTATCCACTTCTTCCTGAGTCTCAAAAAGCCCATCGGCAATAAATCCATAAAATGAGTGTAGTGGTCTTCCAAGAATATCATCATCCAACCCATTTCCTCCATAAGTATATCTTACAGCTTCTGGCAAATTATCAATTGTGTTTTTCACAGAACTAATATTTCCAGTAATTGAGTATGAGAAATCGTTGCTTACATTACCATGGTATGTAAAAATAAATTCAAAACCTTTATTCGACATATCTGCAGCATTTACCCAACGGTACCCCCCTTCTCCAATAGCTCCAATATATGGAGGCTGAAATAACATATCATCTGTGTATTTATGGAAATAATCAAATGATCCGGTTAATACTCCGTCTAATATTCCAAAATCGAAACCTACATTATATTGTTCGGTTGCTTCCCATTTCAGATCCGGATTACCGGTATGTACCCTTCTGTAACCTGATGGTTGTTGCCCTGTTTCATTTCCTGTCAATCCATAGGCTGTGGTATTATAATAAGCATCAAAATAATCAAGAAGAGCATTTGTAGGTATGTTGGAATTACCATTCATCCCCCAGCTTGCCCTAAATTTTAAGTCGTTAAAAAATGAAACATCTTCAAAAAAATCTTCTTCAGTAATCCTCCAACCAAATGATGCTGCCGGGAAAAAACCAAATCTGTTGTTTTCTCCAAACTTTGAAGAACCATCGTACCGCAATGTTGCCGACATTAGATACTTATTATCGAAGACATAGTTGAATTTAGAAAAATAAGAAAGTAAGGACCATTCATCTCCACTACCGTAAGTTTCTTGTGTGCCGGTAGCAGAACTCAAGTATGCATAGTCATAATCTTCCAATTCAATATCCCACCGATAGCCACGCATGTATTCATAATTATATTGCACGTTTTCCATACCTACAAGTGCATCCAATCTATGTTTTCCTGTTTCTAAATTATAATTTAAAGTATTTGTCCAGGTTCCAGTAAAAGATTTTGAACGACCTGTATTTACCCCATTATTAGGATTGTGTTTTCCACCAGCTTCACGCCATGAAAAATTAATATGCCGGTATTTATTTGTAGTATAATCAATACCATACAACGTTTTAATATTTAAACCTTTAAAAAGTTTTAATGAAGCATAAATACTCCCTACAACTTTATCATTGAAAGTAACATTATCCTTATTCAGAGTCAGCATTCTTACTGGATTATTATAATCATCCATTCCCATTGAATAAGCAGTCCCCCCCCAACTTCCATCTTCGGCATAAACAGGAATAATTGATGGGAGAGTAAGTGCAGAATGAGTATGATTTTGGTCATTCATCTTAATATTCCCTAATGAAATATTTTCACCAATTGTTAGACGATCATTAATCAAATTATACTCGGAATTTAAACGAAGTGTTAACCTACGGAAAAAAGTATGAATTTGTGTACCCTGATTTTCATGATAATTCATAGAGAATAAAGTCTTTGACTTTTCTGTTCCGTTGGAAATTGTTAACTGATGATCATTTTGAATTCCTAACTGAGAAATTGCATCAAACCAATCTGTATCCGCTGAACGTTGGGTTTGCTCTGGATTAAGCCATTCAACAGGAGATACTTCATTAAGAACTGGTTTTCCATTCTGTTCTTCCCAGTCAAAATTGTAAATCTGCGTTACAGAATTAGGGTCTCGCCCATCATTAATAGCAGCTTGCCACAATGCCTGGCCGTATTGTTTTGTATTCATCATTTCAATACGGTTCATAAAACTGGAGATACCATAAGATCCGTTGTATGTAATTTTTGCTTCGCCGGTTTTCCCCTGTTTAGTTTCAATAATTATTACTCCACTTGCAGCTCTTGACCCATAAATACTGGCAGCGGAGGCATCTTTCAATACCTGGATCGATGCTATGTCTTTAGGATTTATATCTCTCAAGTTCGTATTTGTGGGTAAATCATCAATTACAATCAATGGCGGTGCAGATCTAAAAGAAGTAAGCCCCCTGATTTGAATACTAGCGTTACCCACAGGATTCCCATCAGTTGTAATATTGACACCTGCAAGTCGTCCTTGTAATCCTTGCAAAACATTTGCATAATTATTCTTTTCAATATCCTTTTCGGAAAGTGTTGCTACAGAACCGGTCAAATCGGCTTTTCTAATAGTTCCGTAACCAACAGCCACAACCTCCTCAATACCAATGAAGTCTTGTTCCATTCTAACTGAAAAGTTTGTTTTTCCATTTATTGGTATCTCCTGGGTTTTCATACCAACAAAAGAAATAACAAGTGTTTCAGAATCTG
>CAYSWH010000060.1:0-4980 GCA_964434775.1 uncultured Candidatus Saccharibacteria bacterium
ACTGAAGTTCCCCCCATACAGATGTACTGCACCCAGACTAAAGCCTTATACCGTAATGGTTTGAGCGCTCAATTTCCTCAAGGATCGTACCCATGTAGCCCTTACAAAAATACCGCGATCGCGGTATTTTTGTAATATGACAAGAGATCGGTTGAAACCCACGCCACATCAATGTTTCAGCGACTGTACCCATGTACGGCGGATAAAAAATCGCGGAAAGCCGCACGGTGAGGCAGTTTTGATTTTTTGGTTGGGGGAACTTCAGATTAGAACTCGCGAACATCTGGAGAGCTGACTGGGCAAGTTGGCTGTGCTATGGGATTATCTTGAAGGTAAAGCCCAGTCAGATTTGTAAGTCCAGACAGAGAACTTGCATCTGTTATTTGGTTATTGTAGAGGGAAAGACTCTTCAGATTTGTAAGTCCAGACAGAGAAATTACATCTGTTATTTGGTTATTGTCAAGGTAAAGTTGAGTCAGATTGGTAAGTATAGACAAAAAACTTACATCTGTTATTTGGTTATCGTTGAGGTAAAGCCCAGTCAGATTTGTAAGTCCAGACAGAGAACTTACATCTGTTATCTGGTTATTGTTGAGGAAAAGCCCAGTCAGATTTGTAAGTCCAGACAGAGGACTTACATCTGTTATTTGTTTATAG
The DNA here is from genome assembly GCA_964434775.1 of uncultured Candidatus Saccharibacteria bacterium. Lineage (GTDB taxonomy): Bacteria > Patescibacteriota > JACMRA01 > JACMRA01 > JACMRA01 > CAYSWH01. The sequence continues at coordinate 658 of CAYSWH010000060.1, forward strand.
ACGAAGTTAAGCTCAGTGCGACTCGATAGATTGTCATTAGCTTGCTCACAATCACTTGTACCTGCTTCTACTAACAGCGCCTCTACTGTTTTTCGCGTCTCGGCTGACAAACTGGATTTTTTCAGACACCACTCCCTAAAAGCAGGGATGGCTCTTAGGATAAAGACACCGGGGATTTAACTGGCTCAAGAAGAGGGAGCGATCGCATCCAAGACATCCAAATCTTCTCACTTTATTAGAATGAAACAGCCCGGATTACAAACGCCCAGACCTGGCTCTCTGTCTTGCTTTGGGAACTTGCCCCACTACTAGAATGAAACATCCCTGACGTGTGTCTGATTTAGTTACTGAAACGTCCATAAAAGAACTGAGGTTCTGCTGGGATGTGCTGTAGCATTTCCCGGATTTTAGAGGTTCCGATAACCTCGCGCAACCTCGCGCTTGCTAGACCTTTAATGGTTGATTGCGCTGCTGGGGTTGCTACATCAAGCCCTAGATCGCGCTCTTGGGCTTTTGATTGGATCGAATCGATACGGACATAGCGTTCTCCCAGCTTGTGCTGCAACATAAATTCCGTCATCTTCTGTTGTGAGGAAAGAATAACTGAAAGCAACCGTGTGTCATAGAACCAATCCAAGATACCCAGATTCCGTCTAATACTATGCGAGAAGGAAAATTGGGACGTTGTAGTTCCGATACTTAAAATAGAGACGTGTTCAGTAGGTATCCGGAAGAAATATTCTGCTTCATGAAGAGCGACAAGATCCGGCATATTGGCGCAGAGTCCACCATCAGTGAACAACTCGTTTCTCACCTGAGCTAATGGAAAAAATGTCGGAGCTGCCGACGTTGCCAAAGCAACTTCATGAACAGTTTCACGATGATCTCGTTCAAACCGCTCATGATGTGGTGTTTTGAAGATCTGAGGTTGACCTTTAGTCAGATTGATTGCTGGGATAACGACTGGATGCTTTAAATCACCTAGCAATGTTAAAGGCTCGATAAAGTCTTTCAACGCCCTACGCAAACCATCATGCTTATACTTTGGAGTAAAAAAGGTTCGTCCTAGATCAATTAGTTTACTGACCGTTGAGTGCGGGGCAGACCGAGCCGAAAAAATACTCTGCCCATGCTTTTCAAAGGCACGTCGGATTGTTTCGGCAGGAACTTCCAAGGCTAAGCTGAGTGCAATAATGCCGCCAATTGAAGTTCCTGCTAGAAGGTCAAAACATTGTGCAATCGGCTTTCCAGCTTTTTCTTCAAGCTCACATAAAATAACGGCTTGGTAGAGTCCAAGGTATCCCCCACCGCTGAGGGAAAGGATTTGAAAGTTGTTTGTTTTTGTCACTGCCATTGCCTATATATAGAAATATTCAGATTTAAAAATTACTTTAAGACAAATAGCTCAACTATATCACAATATAACTAAATCGTTTTCAACCTAAGGTTTTCTCTTTCATACCTTCCAAGTGTTTGATAAGGTAGCTTAGTGTTCGCTTCCTTCGCTTTCTCAAATCAGGATGTTCTCCACCTCCCATCCATTCACCAGTTATCTGCCAGATTTCGTAGTAGAAAAGCCAGAGTGAAGTCCAAGGAACTATCGTTTCAGAAACGTACTTTTGCTGGCTCCATTCTCTTTTTTTAGGATGGTATAAACACAGACGCTTCCCAGGGTAGGTATGAGGTATAACTTCACCGTTAGATCCATCAGCCAGATCTGGTTTTAGAACGTATACATGAGGCGATCTATGGAGTCCGTGGGAAATTTTCACCCTGTAGCACCTACTTAGGTGACTGGGCTGGATATCTCCAATCCAAGTGACAATGTTTTTTCGCCACTGTAAATGGAAGTCAGGAAAGTGCTTCTTCATCATGACGATCTGCTCTAGCAGAGGGATAGGACGTTGGGGAAATTTCTTACTCACCATAAAACGTGTTCTTGGGAATCTGAATAGCACCAGGCTGAGAAGTCAAAGTTCCACTTCCGGGTAAAATTCTAAGTTGACCTGTCCCCCGGATATTACCCACCTGTACTGCATCTTCGCGGATGACATCCCTGGTAGGTTGTTCATCGAACAGGATCTCTAAAAGCCTGCTGATTTCTGGGTAACCTTGAGTAGCATTGCTTAACTCGCACCACAGTTTATTGAATTCCCCAATCCAGACCACAAATTTTTCATAAGCTTCGGCATTCTTCCAGCGTTCACCTAAATCTTCTCGAACCCTATTGGCTGGGTTCAAAACCGGAAGTATCCTCCCCTGGTTTTGAGAAATGCTCTGTGCAATTCCATTTAAAATCCCGGCAACAGCCTCACCTACTGACTCTTGCCCCTCCTGATAATGAATAGCGCACAATGTACCCAGGACAATACTGACAGGTGCTAGATCGGGCATATTCCTGAAGGCAACATCCCTATACCTCTTGAAAAGTTGAACCGCACACTTCAAGGCAGGTTTTTCTTCTAAAGATTCCTGAAGCGGCAAAGGTTCAGCAGAATCCAGCCGACGTGACGGTGACGGTCTGGCTCTTTGATTAAACCACTCGATGTAAACTTTAGAGTTGCTGTCTTTCCAGCCCTTGGCTTTCTTGTCTGGGATGCGAATCTGTCCATACCCCAGTACTTCATTTGAACAGGCTGGCACAATATCGAGATGAAAATTATGGGTATAGGTCAGTCGGATGCAGCGGTTGCCGCGCTCCATCCTTGCAGCATAGTCTTTGTGTTCCCTGATTCTATACTCGAATTTAGAAACCAAGTCCTCAGGTGAAGTTGTACGCCAGGGAATTGATAACTCACAAATGAAGTCTAGGTCATACTCTTCTTTGCCTAACGGCTTGTTGGTAATACCCATTGCGAGGGAGCCTTGAGGATAAATCTTTGGATGATAGGGAGCTAAGATCGATCCCTCGTGTTCAAGCCAATTGCCTACCGCTTCGTAATGTTGTCTTGCTAAATCATGCTGAGTTGGCGTGAGCTGCAATTTGCGACAGATGCCCTCTAGAATCCTGTCTAGTCTGCTGAGAAAGGTTGCGTCCGTTCTGAACATTGTAACCATTGTTTAACTCCGTAGAAAAATAATATGCAGTAGCAATTTTAGTTCGGATAACCGAACTTCATAATTACGGCTCAGCTTCTAACCTGATTCTAACAAATCAGAGTCTTCCCTCATAATTCAAGTGAAGGTGCTACGCCACACTTAAAATTAATCTAAAGCTTAGGGTTATTGTTATTAATTTCAGGTCTACTTTGGGCTAGACCCGCCGCACCACCGATCGCTGTCCCTGCTAAACCAAAAGCAGATGACCACTTAGCATCGCTTTTCTCATCCATAGGTACGAACAAAGCTGCAAAAGCAATCACCAAGCCAATTCCTCCTAAAAACATGGGAATCATAGCGCGAATCATTTCGGGTGTTACTTTACATGAACAGACTCCCTGTTTATCTGCCTCGATTTGCACTGCCTTTACTTCTTTCGCGCTATCCATATTCAATTCATATTCGCGTCCCCACTCGTTTGTTATCGCTGTACTTAAATTACGGGAGTACAATTATCTGAAGGGGGGGTATTTAGACCAGTATTTCGGGACGATTCTGAAAAATCTTAAAAATGTAGCGAAAATTACCAAAAAAACAATACCAAAAGACCGTAAAAATGGACAACTTTTTTACTGGCACCCAATTTTGTTGACAAAATCCAATTCATCGGACACAAGGGATGCCAACGTTGAGCGGCTACTAGACCCAGAAATGTTAACCCCACATTCCGCACTTCAATTTGTAGTATACAAATATTACAACAACTGGGTAGCTTGGCGAACTTTTTACGTGATGGTAATACTCACACCTCCTTGTGCCAGTCCATACATTATAACTTCATAAAGCTTAAGCGATTAATAGCCAACATTGAGCAGCACCTGGGCTTGCACCGCGTCGGCGATCGCATCCTGATTGTTAAAAGCTGCCAGGGCGCGATCGCACTCCATCTCCCCAACCCTCACCCTTTGGCTTTAACCCGAAAATCGCAAATTGAACAACGGAATGCGATCGCTCCCCCAGTCAGCCTCAACTAGCCTGAGTGCTTCTTTGGGCTGAAGTAGCTCTTAAGATAAAGACACCGGGGATTTAACTGGCTCAACAACTTGAAGACGCGATCGCATCCAAGACATCCAAATCATCCCTTCGGCAATAATCCCTGGCATTTCCCCCACTAACTTGAAGCCGACACAGACAAGACACCGTCTGTGTCGCCAACCAATAAGCCCTCGATTTCCCGGATCAGAACTTCCCACATTTGCTGCTGTTGCTCTATAACCGCCATCA
>CAYSWH010000061.1:0-4730 GCA_964434775.1 uncultured Candidatus Saccharibacteria bacterium
GCAGCCTCAGATGATCCAATTAACTATTTTTGACTTTTCTAACAAAGACTAAATAACCTAAGGTTTAGTCTTTATGATCCTGGTAAACTTCCTGTCTCCGTTTATAATCTTCGTCAGGATAATCCACATTGCCACCAAACAATCCTAAGGAAATAGTGGAATTTTGTTGATTGTTGAATTCATATTTGCCGTTTCCCCTTTTATACACCCCAATCAAATCAGTAATATTGGTATCGGGATACTTTTTTAGAAAATCTGCTAACAGTTCATACTTGGTAGAATCATAATTTTTAGGTCTTGTCACTTTCCGCATATTATCAGGATCTTTAGTTATGGTAGGCCTGAAGTTATAGTTCATGACCCGGTTATCCCCTTCGCCGGACACCAGATTTTTATTTTCCGTAAAATAAGGTAGCAGATTTCCTTTTTTATCTACTGTTCTACTGGTTAAGGTATCATCAGTAAATCTTATAAATAGCATTAATTATACTTTTTAATTTATTACTCGTTTTCATATTAATCAAATTTTGAAAATTTCGACTCTTTTCTTAAAATCTCGACAGGATATTTTCGATACTCTTCAGGGTGTGTTTGCCATCTGGGTATTTCTTTTTGAGGTATACCAAAAATGTTAGACCGCCAGCCAAACTGATAACCCATTCCATCCCATTCGAGTATCTGACCATGTTTAGTTAGCTGTTTATTTAGTAAAGTTCTGTTAATTTCCTGAACATCTTTTCGTTCTTTAAGTGCAATGGCAGCGGCAATACCGGCTGATTCACCAATAATCATATAAGTTGATTCCATGCGGATGGATGAATAGGCTACATGAGAGGCTGACAAGCAGACAGGAACCAATAAATTTCTGCATTCATTATTTTTAGGAATAATGGCTTCATAAGGAATTCGATAGGGGCCCGGCGATGCCAGTTCAAATACGTTTCCTTCCTGAGCTAATATCCCATCCTCTAATACTACCAACCGGTTCGGATATATATCAATTTTATAATATCCCATGCCTATTGATGATGGAGGATCAGTTTGCAACTGGATATCCTGCTGGGTCATTACATATTGACCAACCATTCTTCTACCACATCTGACGTACAGATAAGGCCAGCCATTGGTTTTATCATTAATTCCGGAAAACAATTGAACATCCTTACCAGAATAATCTGTCAGAGACTGTACATGATTGATATAGGAATGCCAGATCCGGTCTCTTGTTGCCCAATCTCCGTCTGGATATTTTAATTGCATTCCCGGAATTGATCCTGTAATTAATTCATCCCTGTCGTAGTTTTCATGCGGCCAGGTTAACTTGTAACCTGCTTCGGTATATCGATTTAATAACTCATAAACTTCATTATTTTTTTGTTCGGGTGGCTTAATGGATATTCCTGGATTTTTTTGAGGGTCCCTTTCCCAGGCAAGTTTAAAATTATATAACATAAAATAACGACTTGAGTCACCTTCTTTGCCTACCGGATCAGGATCTATAAATGAAAGCAAACCGCTCTCGGAATTTCCCTCTTCAACATAGGGGTCCACCCCAGGGAATTTCTTGCCTAATACTACACCCGCAAGTGTTTCTCTATATTCTTTTTTAGATTCTTTCCCTATTCTGTATGTTACTTCTGATCTGGCCATCAGGTCACCTTCATAAGTCGCATCAATAAATATTTTAGCTTTCACACTTAATAAATTATCAGATGCTCTTTTGGGAAGAGGCGCTCCGTATTCATCTACCGGTGCAAACTCAAATATAGCTTCCTGAATTTTTTGTTCAGCCAAATTTACCGAATTGATTCGGTGATCAGTAATAACCATAATTAAATCACTATAGTCACAGATCATTTTATTTAGCGTAGCCAAATTAAAATTAACAGATGCCTGATAATGTCTTAATGGCGGCTGGGAGATGTCTTTTTTGTAAAAGTAACCGGCAAGGCCGCCTAGATGAGCACCCGAGGGAGCGTCCTGCTGCATTCTGAATCCGGTTCCCAGCAGACCGCCAATTCTGTAAAAAGGTTCTACAATCGCTACGGAATAACCTTCACGGGCTGCAGCAATTGAAGCAAAAATTCCGGCTCCAGTTGCTCCATATACACATAAATCGACATCTATGTGTTTTTTTATTACACCATTCTCTGCAATAGAAAAAGTAAAGAAAAAATGATGGAAAATTAAGATTAAGACCATTTTATTTCTCATATTAATTATTAATTTACTTTTTATCAGCCACCACTGACCAGGTCAGTTTTTGACCGGCAGCAATCAGCTGCTCATGAAACTTCTTTTGATCAATGTCCTGGACCGACACATTTTCTGATATAGCCTGTACCGCAGCAATTCCGGCAGATTCACCACAGATCATAAATACTGGCTCCATTCGGGCAGATGCATAACCCAAATGAGTTGCAGAGAAACACACAGGTACTAATAAATTTGTACATTCATGTTTAAGTGGAATAATAGCCCGGTAAGGAACCGGATAAGGAACATTGGTTGGCCCTTTAGCTCCCCCTACAAACATATGTCCTTCCAGGGCGACGAATGTCTGGCCAGCCTCCTCAAACCATACCCGTCTTGCCGGATAGGTATCAATGCCATACTGAGCAAGAGCAATCGGATCATTGATAGTTGTTTCATTGTAAACATCGTGTGCAGTGATCGTATAATTTCCAACCATTCGCCTGGATATTCTTACATACAATTGATGTGGCCAGCCACCTGTTTCAGGGTGATGGCGGATATCCAGACCTAATGCAGCTGACTTTTCCCTAAAGTCTGCCGGTATTCGTGTATCCGTGCTCATAAAATGCTTCAGTCCACTCAAATAATCCTGGTGCTCCTTCCATATCCTCGATTTTGTGCCGTAGTCTCCATCTGCATAGAGGTGGCTGATCCCAATGGGCGCCATAGTAATCAGAGATGCCCGATGATAATTGTATTCGCCCGCATTCAACCAACCCGGGAATATTCTGCTGAGTCGTTGATCGAGTTGTTCCTGATCCGGATATTCATTTTTTAGGTAATCTATGTACCTTCCCACCAGCTCATAAGCAGCAGGATCATAATTGGCTGGTTTTTTGAAATCAGCCCTGAATTGGGGATCACTGGTGGTGTAGTACCGGAAATTATAAGCCTGTGTATAATAATCTCCGACTCCTTCTTTTCGGTCAAGTTCATCATGTATTAATGGTAAAATCCCGCTATTCTGCTCCCCCTTTATAATGAAAGGATCAATGGGTGTGACATTGGTTGGTGGTCCGACGCCAGCCAATTCTTCATCAAAATCGAACCTTGACTCTCTTCCAACACGATAGGAAACACCACTTCTGGCCATTAACTCTCCCTCATAGCTGGCATCAATGAAGATTTTGGCTTTCACTTTCAGAGCAGATGGCGTTTCAGCCTCCGGTTTTGGAGCTCCCGTTTCATCTACTGGTGCAAAATCAAATATAACCTCTTCAATCTGGGCATTTTGCTTATTGACCATGCTTACCCGGTGATTGTAGATTATGTCTATATCATTCTCCTCAAGTAGCCTAATAAAATCTTCTCTCACCTGCCTGGGACTCATCTTAGTCCGACTTATTATGCGAAGACTGTCTTCTCTTAGGGGGATTTTGCTGCCTGTTCCGAGGTATTTCATCAACTTTTTGGTTGTCCCACCGACAGCCTCAAAATTCGGACAGTCCTGGATCGGTTTTATACCAGCTCCCAACATGCCAGCCACCCATTTTGAGGGTTCAATAATAACCACGGATTTATCTTCCTGTTTCACTGCAAGAGCAGCCATAATACCTGAAGCGGTGGCAGCGTAGATGCAGACGTCGGCTTCAAATAGCTCAGGTACTTGTGAGAATGTAGAATTATACTTTAGAAGAAAGATTACTAAAATCGATAAAAGAATAAATTGTCGTATACACATTGTTTTCGCCTTAAATTATATATGGCCTCTCTCCTTATTACTACCATTGTACCATAGTTTTCAATATTGTTGACAAGCTGACAAACCATAGAATTGTTGTCTGGTGATACCATACCTGTAAATAACGCCCGAATCCACTCTCATAGTTTTGCCTATCAAGATAAATCAAATTTTGTTCTTTTGGGTTCTCCTGGTCTGATATGAGTTTTCCATGTAACGAAGCTTTATATTTCCCAACAAACTGACCTGATGAATCCAGCTCAAATTCAATCGAATCATCTCTTGGTGTAGCCAGCTGCCGCAATTCTCCTGTTAGTAATTCTTGGTCATGATTTAAGATCATATACATTACCCCGGTTCCTTGCTTGCCATCTAGTTCATACATCGTCGTAAAACACAACCACTCACCGGCAAGACCTGAAGGTCGTTCAACTTGAAAGTCTTCATCGACATTGAAATATTTTTGTTTCCATGAAATACGTTTAATATTTCGATGGTAGGTCAGAAATAATTGCTCGTATTCTATCTTTTGGTAGCGTTTTTCCTCTTCTAATGTAAGGAAGTCATCACCATCGAAATTGGCCAATGGCCAGAACTTCATTGCATTTTCAGGAAACTCTACAAATGAAATTCGATCATCATGATTAAGATCATATTTCTGAAACCAGGTAATTGCTTTATCAAGCTTTTCTTCCCATGAGATAAGCTGATCTGGCTGAGCAAATCCTGAATAAACCAATGAAAAAAATAAAATAAATTTGTTTTTCCCTGACAGCGATAGTGAAGAAGCGGA
>CAYSWH010000062.1:0-4393 GCA_964434775.1 uncultured Candidatus Saccharibacteria bacterium
ATAGTAGGGTAAAAGTGTGAACCGGTCACCAATAACGACCCATGAGATTCTGACCAGGCTCAGGACCTTTAAAGAGCGCCGAGAGGCTGAGTATAGCCTGCAATCCTTGGGGGTTTTCGGCTCTTTTGCTCGCGGCGAGGCCAAAGCCGATAGCGATGTGGACATTGTTTTTGAAACTGGTACCCCCAATCTTTTCCTCACCTCGCGGATGAAACAGGAGCTGGAGGCACATTTGGCCCGGCGTGTGGATATGGTGCGGCTGCGCAAAGGGATGAGCCCACGACTGAAGCAGAGAATTCTGAAAGATGTCCGGTATGTATGACCGGCAAGAAATGCTGGATCGCTTGGAAGAAGAAGGGAAAGCGATGGATACAGCAAGGCTTATGCGATCTGGAAACATCCAGGTGGTTCAATTGCCCGAAAAATATGCCATGCCGGGAGAACGGATGCGAATCTTTCGACGAGGCCGGCAGATTATCCTGGAACCGTATGAAGCCTTATGGGATCTTTTTTTTTCAAGCGATAGAGGAGTTTCCGGATGATTTCATAAAGGAAGGTCGTCAGCAGCCCGACGCGCGGGAGTGAGAGCCTTTCTGATGCGTTATCTACTGGTCAGGCTTAAATCAAAGGTAACGTCAAGGATGTTGAAATATCAAAAACAAATAGCTGATATTCCCAATTGCCCCCCAACTTGTAGGTCTGGGAATCTTGAATCTTATAGATTTGTTTTTGAAGTAATTAATCACCAAAATAACTTTTTACCTGTACTTTTGATTAATCCAAAACGCCAATTGACAGAAGCTTCTGAAAAATGTTCAGGTTATGCTTTATCTTTTTTTTGCTCAAAAGAAAAAGCAAAAAGAAGGTATTTACAACTAAAAAAGAGAAATAAAAATATATGGAAAGTCCTTGGCACACATATTGCGATTGGGTTTATAAATGAAACGGACGGACTTGTTACGGATATAAGTAAAAATGGCCATTTTGATTTGTATGAGTATGAAAATGTGGATCTAAAGAGTAAATTCCGCATAGTTTGCCCTATTGACCGTGAGGAGTAAAAAAATCATGGAAAAGATAATTTCCTTTAAAATTGCTAAATTACCATTGAAATTAAATTATGTGACTGATCTTATACAGTTCGATGGTCCTCTATTGTCACTTTTTGAAAATGAATATGACGATAGATATATGTATTATTGGTGTGATGTTGACGAACATAATAACAGATGGATAATCTTTCGCTTAGATAGATCACAATTAAAATCTTTCATTCTAAAAAAAATATCATTGAAAGATTTAATACTTAATCCAATAGACGGTTTTCTGTACATTGCGGATATTGATGATAATCTTCATTATAGTAACATTTATTTTGTTCAACCAAATGAATTGCCGGAGTTATATGTGCCTGAAAGTGATTCTTACTATGATTTAGATTCTGAACTGAATGAAGAAAGCCAGTTGATAGTTTTAAGTAATATCATAGACGATAAGGAAATAATTAAGATTTTATTAAGACTTTTAAATAATTATGATGATACTTTAGGAGTTTTTGATGGGTATAATATCCAAGAACGATCAATTCCAGGAGCGTACTACGATAAAGATTTATTTATTGACGATGCACTGACTACAATCGAAATAAATAGTGAGGTGCAAAATGGCTACTAAAAAAAATGAATTATCTAAACCTTTAGCTTTAGCTTTATTGGAAAAGCTTAAAGAAATTGGTGTAGGTGATGTAACAGATTTGATTTCCGATGACGATGCAATAGAGCAGGAATATGATACAGATTACATAGAAGAATTAAAAACCTGTTATATTGCTCTTTCTGAAAAAGTGAAATTTCAAAAGGGGCAATTAGTAAAATGGAAAAATCGTATGCAAAACAAAAGACTTCCTAAAAAAAATCAGCCGGCGATTGTTGTTGCAACACTTGATGAGCCAATATTTGAAGATAAATTTCCAGCAGGTAGTACATACTACAAAGAACCATTAGATATAATTTTAGGGGTAATTAACGATGATGGAGGTTTTCTTACTTTTTATCATGATAGTAGAAGATTTGAGCTTTATAAGGATTCTGAAAAGAATCAAAATGAGATTGACTCCCGTCCCTCCAGCGGATTTCCGGGGACTCCGCTTTGCTCTGACCCCGCAAACCGCTGAGCTTTTCGATACGGATACGTTTATTTATCTGATCAAAAACCGGCATCGGGAAGTTTATGAAGTCTTGTGCCGGCACTCGTTGGCCGGGAATAGGCATTATTAAGGCAGCGCATATCCGGTCAAAACTCGAGAAGAGAGGGACTCCGATCGGCCCCTTCGATTTGCTTATCGCCGGCCAGGCCAGATCTCAGGGCCTGACGCTGGTTACCAATAATATTCGAGAATTTGGGCGTGTCGATGATTTGGCCCTAGAAAACTGGACTGAAGCCTGAATGGAAACGAATCGGTTGGGTACAAAGGACAAACGGTGACGGATCAAAGCGATGCACTCATGACTAGCCTGCTCAACACTGACCGGCCGCCGGTTTTCTGTCCGGGGTGCTCCCATGAGCGGGTGGTCAACGCCCTCGACCGGGCCCTGGTTTCCCTGGGGCTGGCCGGGACGGACGTGGCCCTGGTCAGCGACATCGGCTGCTCTGGCCTGTTCGACACCTTTTTCCACACCCATGCCCTCCATGGCCTCCACGGCCGGGCTCTGACCTACGCGGTGGGGCTCAAGCTCGCCCGGCCGGACCTCCAGGTGATCGTCACCATGGGCGACGGCGGGCTGGGGATCGGCGGAGCCCATCTCCTGGCCGCCTGCCGGCGGAACCTCGATCTCACCCTCCTGGTCTTAAATAATTTCAACTTCGGGATGACCGGCGGGCAGTTTTCAGCCACCACGCCCGAGGCGGCCCGCGTGGGCTCCGGGTTTTTAAACGCCCTGGAAAAGCCCATGGACCTCTGCCGGATGGCGGCAGCGGCGGGGGCTCCTCATGCGGTCCGCATCGCGGCTCACGACCGCGCCCTGGCCGAAACCATCGCGGCGGCGATTCAGCTTCATGGGTTTTCCGTGGTGGACATCTGGGGGATCTGCACCGGCCGTTACACTCGCCACAACCGTCTGTCGCCCAAGGCCATCGATGAGTCCCTTGCCGCGCTCCCGCCTGTTTCGACGCCGGTTGAAGAAAACCTTCGGCCGGAATACGGCGAGGCTTACGCTCGGATGGCGGCCGATCAGAAGCCCGCTCCCTCGCCACCGGTCATCGAAGCCCGGTTCGAGCCGCCCCGGCAACGTCGCGAGGATGTCATCATCCTGGGCAGCGCCGGCGGCCGGGTTATCACCGCCGGGGAAATCCTCTGCCTGGCCGGGATGAGCGCCGGGCTTCACGCTACTCAGAAAAATGAGTATAACATCACCGTCCTCCGAGGCCCTTCGGTGAGCGAGGTGATCCTTTCCCCCGACCCGATCGGCTACACCGGCATCCGCCGGCCCACCGTCGTTTTGGCACTCACCGCCGAAGGGGTTGCCCGAAGGCGAGCGGTTTTCGAAGACATGGCGTCGGACGGCCTGGTGATCCGGGCGGCCGGGGTCGAGATCCCGCCGTGCCCGGCCCGGCTGATCGAGATTGATCCCAAGGCCCACGGCATCCGAAAGCCGGACGTGGCCCTGGCCGGTTTGGCGGCCCTGGCGGCAAGCGATCGCGTGATCCGGCCTGAGATGCTCCGGGCAGCCCTGTCGATCCGGTTTTCCGGGACGGTGCTCGAATCGGCGTCGGCTCTGGCTGACCGGATCTTAGATCTCAGCTTTTAGATTTTAGAGTTTGAATTGATGATCACTAGTCACAAATCCCCAATCCTGTTGAATCTTCCTTCAGGGCTTCCGGTGCCTACCAAGATCTGTTTGACAAAAACATTCGATTATACTACAAATATTTATGTGATTACGTAAATATTCGTTCAACCCATACCACCGCTCAGAATAAAAGCTGATCCTTTATATTATTGCATAGAAAGCCGACGCAAATATCTTTTTCGGTAATACGCAAGGAACATTCCGGTAAAGCCTTCCGATTCCTATAGTAACCGCGATCTTTTGCGAGTTTGCCGCCTTGTACGGGTTCCCGCGAATATGTCGGTTTCGGCATAAGAATTAAAAGAGCTCCGGATGGCTTGTATGTTTTTACTCAATCATCCGGTAGGCGGTGGGCAGCCATGGAAGGGATTTTGGGCGCCAAGCTTTCAATTTCATAGCATGATAAGAAAGGGGGAGTGCCGCAGGCAAGGTGCAAATTGCGCTGTAGGGGGAGTGCGACAACGGATGCGTTCATCTCAAGGTGCTAAGCACCCGAATATGTTTGGTGAGCCACTAATTAATAAGCTCTTCGTTTATCTTCTCAG
>CAYSWH010000063.1:0-4012 GCA_964434775.1 uncultured Candidatus Saccharibacteria bacterium
TTTTTCGCCGATATGAGCGGTTCAACCGCTGGTTGCACAATAGTTACGTTAGCAATCAGTGTCTTTTTCCAGGACGAGTTGATTTATAGTGGACATCTGCATTTGTGTGGAGATTGTCTACACTACCATTGCGATAAGTTGAACGAACGAGTGCCAATTCGTAATGAAGTAAGCGTTCGAGTACAAGCCATAAGAATTGTTGGAAAAATTCTCAAGATGTGGGAACCAGGCTATCTGATGATTGGCACAGGAAATCATGATCAGCCTCACTTAATAGATAGTCTGGAACTGCCGGAAATTTGGGAAGTAAGGTAGTGTGTAAATAGGTTTAGTTACAAACGGAAATAGCCGCCTAACATCGCTTGCACCCGACGCCGCTTCGCGGCCTGCTGGCGGAGTGGAAATGCGCTTTCATGTAATTTTCTAGCGAAGGGGCTTTACACGCAGTCGCGGCGCGGGTGAAGCCTATCGTTAGCGCCTGGTGAAAAGTTGTGAGTTGTTCTTGACACCCTTGTTGAGCGTGGATCTTGAATTGGCAGGTTGAAGGGTACCTTGAAAAGCAGAGCGTGGGAGCTCAAGTCTCGGCGGTTCCGATGTCCAGGCCTGGCCCAGGTCGGATGGGTGCCTTTGGGGTCGAACGCCGTAGTGGGGCGAAGGCTGGAGCTTGGGGCGGAAAGAGCTTACGGAGGCGCGCTGGCGTTCGTGGGCTGGTAACGGGCGCTAGCGGGGTCACCGGTTGTGTGTTTCCGTGGCGTGAAATACGGGTATCTTGTCGGATGGGCGGTGTGGGTTGGTGCCTGAAGCCCGTGAGGGCCTGGGGTGCCGCGCACCATGTCTTGAACTCGCAACGAATTGGGTGGCGTGGCGGTTCTGTCAATAAAGTCAGGGGTGCAGTTCGGGGACGCGGTGGGGTGTGGCGTCGGGGTATGTAGGTCGAGGACGGTTTCAGGTGTGGCGGCCCTCAGATGAGGGGCAGGTCGCCTTGTCGGAGGGGCAGGTTTGTGGTGGCAGGGTAGTTAGTGCAGCGTGGGGCGCCGCTAACATCGCTTGCACCCGACCGCGCTGGCGCGCGTGTAATCGGCGGCGAAACGCGCATGGGGGCTAGATTTTTGGCGAAGGAGTTTTCCACGCACCCGCGCGGCGGGTGAAACGTAGCGTTAGGCAGTAAGAATAAACTATCATCAAAAAATTCGTTTATTTTGACCATTTCGTGATCTCGACAATGGAGTTAACCTTAGTAACTTGACCATTGGATGAAGTTTCTGTCAGGAAGTGAGAACGTAAATGGAAAACCGTGCTCAGGATTTGATACATCTACTCCCATACTCCATTCGTGACAAGACACGAGGTTATCTTGGATATGTGCATGACAGACTTGTTGATTTGGCCTTGGAAGAGGGGGTGTATGATCGTATCAGAGAGATCACAGACAAGACAGATTTGATATTTCTTCTTAGGCTTCTATATGGTTATTTTGTGCTAGGATTCCGGAACTACGAGCAAATGCTAGGTTTTTTTGAGAGTAAGGATGTGAGGGGCTTTAAGATTGGCAGTACTGCCTATACAAGACAAAGCCATATCTTTCTCGAATGGAGGCAAGTTGCTGATGAGATTGAGAGATTGATCAATGAGGCCCGCATAACTCTGTACGTAAAGCCTACTCTCTCAGTCGATGAGGTATTACATCGAATCATTGATTCTTTACCAAACGAAGCGGCAGATGTTGAGCACGTAGAATGAAAAACGTCGACGTTAGTGAGCTTGCCACTCAGACAGAAGACTTTTTGAAACGTTATCGGACTTCTATGTATGAGGTCACTTCCAAAAGCACAAACGTGTTTGAGGCATTTTGCTTTGTGCTTTTTGTGCGATATTATGAGATGGTGGGTTTTGACCTGAAAGCTGAGAATCTTCTAGAGGGCATGTTCCGTTTCAAGTATAATACAAGGGGGTATCCCTGGAATTATTCCTACTTTGTGGCCGTTTCTTCTGAGCCGTCGAAACGGAAAAGCGCCGCTCTCTTCGAAATCCGCCATAATTTGAAGGTCGCAGGAGCTTACACAGGAGGGCAGGAAGAGGAGGTAGAACCACCAGTGTTTGCTCTAGACATCGCAGTGATTGAAGAAAGGAGTCTACCACACCTGAAAAGAGGAAAGAAGCGCCAAGGGGAGAGATACTGGGCAAAGAATGCACATCTGATTACTTTCGGAGAGGCGAAGAAACTGACGGCCTATCCAATGCTATTAGCCCAGTTTCTCGGTATTGTCCACGAAATCAAGCCAGAATTCTTGAAAGAAAGAAGGGCGCAGGTCCCTGATACAGTTTCTCAACAGCATCATCCTCCTCCAGTTCTTTTCACCGCAAATCACCTAACGTGGGGCACTAAGAAAGTGCTTCAGTCGTTTGAGGACAGAGATTTTTCCATTCGAGTTGTGGAGAACGTTACAATATCACCAGAGCAAGTTCTGCTGAGTACATTACGTGGGGATAGTGAACAGGACCTCAGTGAATCGGAAATCCCTTTCTGATATTGGCGGGCGGGAGATTATGCAAAACATCATCCAGTCTATCGATATAGGCTGCGATGCCTGTCAGCACTGGGCACTATTTGCAGGGTAGTTTCTGTGTGGGGGCGGGGTTTGTTGGGGCATGCTCTAACGACGCATGCGATCCGAAACGGCTTCGTTGCTGGTAGCGATGGGAGAACACACTTTGGAGCTTGATTCCCATTGAGGATGGTTTTTCATGCACTCGCCGCGTGGGTTGTGCCCGGATTGTTAGCAATACTAACAGTATCAGATCGGCGGATGAGCTGAATCATTATGCGTATCTAATTGGCTTAACTGGAATCTTCAGTCATGCCTGGGGACGAGGGGCAAAAAGCTATGGAAGATTGGCTACGTCAAATATGGGAGAGAGGGAAAAGTCCCTATGCTCGAGCCTTTGTACTATTTGTACTTTTGCTCCTCGCTGAGCTTGGATTGATATCCGTCATAAGCGATACTGGCTTTTCAACAGAGGTACAACAGTATAGAGAATTTGTGTGGATAGCCGCTATAGTAATCGCATCCCTCGTAGCCGTTATTTGGTTGTGGCGACAGTTGCTTGAGCGTAGAAAATCCATATTCTTTTGCGATGCTCAAAGCAGCACATCGTATCTGATGGACTTGAGCGGAAAGCTCAGAGAAATTCCAGACAAAGATACACTCACCTTCTTAGCGCATGCACTGGGCATTCCGGACAGTACATTGGAAGTGCAAAGTGAGGAGATTGTCAGACTTGGCGGTGAAAAGGTCATTTCTGTAAAGAAATGGAAGCGCCCGCTATCGCAAGAGGAAAAAGCGAGAGAAGATGTGAGTCGTCGGGTTGGAGGCGCGATAGAGAAAACCCTGTCGCGATTCGAGGAAGAGACTATCCCTCAGAAAATAGTCATAGGCATAACCAATCGTAGCAAGGACATGTTCCTGCATATTGAAAACATCAAGTTTCAACACTATAAACTACCTGATGGAGCTTTGCTCCCTTCCTATCATAAATCTGGCGCATCGTATACTGGAATTCCCTTTGATGAAAATGTTGCAAACCTCGCTCCAGGAAACGAGTTCTTGGTGGATTTGGGGTTGCGACAGAAGTGGGATCCCTCTGACATTGAGCGCATGAAAGGTGCACTAGGCTTCTTGGTTCTCGATGTTGTCTATAATGAGGAATTAGTGGAAGGTATACTGATTCAAGTGTAGTCAGGTGCCCAACCACCGTTACACCCGACTATGCTAATCATGCTGTAAATGCGACTCGGTGGTCAGTGAGAGTGACTTTCAGTGAAGGTTTCCATGCTAGAGCTGCGCAACGGGCGAGTTTTGCCGTTAAGTGGCGAAACATGAGTTTCGCTTATTTTGGCCATTTCGTGGTCTTGACAATAGAGTCCACCTTAACTAACGCGCTCACCGCTATCCATTTTCGCTTCGAAACAGTATGGAAGGAGGTAACGTGAAAGTCACTGAGGTTAAGACAG